>CAZTFN010000178.1:0-8632 GCA_964612905.1 uncultured Flavobacterium sp.
AAAGGCAACAGAAAGAGCTGTGAATACGTTCGATATTAAGATCATTATTAAACAATATAAAGATGCCATATATGTAGTTGCTTAGTGTTACATTGGGACTTATAGTGCTTTCATTTCTCTATTATTTTATCGCTGATAAATTTAATATCATAGACAAGCCCAATCATAGATCGTCGCACACTAAACCCATCATTCGAGGCGGAGGTATTGTTTTTCTTTTCGGCTTATTAATTTATTTTTTCGCACATGAATTCACATATCCTTATTTTGTTTTGGGTACTGTATTAATTGCAGTTGTGAGTTTTGTAGATGATTTGATTACGCTCAAAGCAAGAATACGATGGCCATTTCAAATGCTTTCGGTTTTATTGATATTTTATCAAGTAGGCTTTGAATATTTTCCTTTGTGGACCTATCTTCCTGTGCTAATCCTAGCTCTTGGGTTCGTGAACTTTTTCAACTTTATGGATGGAATCAATGGAATTACGGGATTGAGTGCACTGGCCGTACTCGCTTCATTTTACTATCTCAATGAATATTTCCCTGTGATAGATGGTGTCTTGCTTTTGTATTGTATGATTGCTGTTCTTGTGTTTGGATTTTTCAACTTCAGAAAGAAAGCATTGATGTTTGCGGGTGATATTGGTTCTATCTCCATGGCTATGATCCTATTATATATTGGGGTAAAATTAATTCTAGAAACACATAGTCCATTAATCATCGTATTGTACATGGTGTATGGAGCTGATAGTACATTGACGATATTTTATAGAATCTATAAAAGAGAGAAAATATCTGATCCTCATAGACATCACATATATCAAAAGCTAGTAGATAATTTTGGGATGTCTCACTTATCTGTATCAAGCTTGTATGCAATAGCCCAAGTTATGGTGAGCATTTTTACTATTTATGTAATTCTAAATGTAGACCTAAAATACCATTTCATAATTGGTTTTGGAGTTTCTCAAGTATTGACGGCCTTTTATATTTATCTATTTAAGAAAAATGAAAAAAGGATCAACAAAGCATAATGAAGAATGGATTCCAATTTCATCAACAAGTTTTGATAAAAAGGAATTTCTTAAAGTACTTGATACGGCGTCAACACATCATTTTTTCAACGACGTCAGCAAAGTAGAAAAATTTGAAGATCAATTAAAAATTTCTATTGAAACAGATAAAGAAGTTGTCTGCCTTTCTTCGGGTACAGCAGCTATTCATCTGGCTCTGCTCTTAGCGGGTGTTCAAAAGGATGATTACGTATTGTGTCAAAGCTTTACATACATTGCTAGTGTCAATCCAGTCTTGTACATAGGTGCAAAGCCAATCTTTATAGATAGTAATCACCTTGATTGGAATCTTGATATTGATTTGTTAGAAGAAGCCATAGCAGACCTTAAAAAGAAGAACATACATCCAAAGGCGTTAATTGCAGTGAACAATTATGGAATGCCTTCAGATATTGTTCGAATACAAAAGATTTGCGAACAAGAAGGTATTGAGCTTATAGAAGATGCTGCCGAATCTTTAGGTTCTGCGTTTAATCATACTTTTTCAGGAACCAAGGGTTCTTACGGAGTTTTTTCTTTTAACAATAATAAAATCTTTTCTACAGGCGGTGGTGGGGCGTTGGTCTGTAAGGATACAGAAGAAAAAAATAAAGCCTTATACTTGGCAAGTCAAGCAAGAGTTCAGGGTACTGGCTATACTCATCATGTTGTAGGATACAACTATAGATTGAGTAATATACAAGCTACTTTAGGCCTAAGCCAACTTTCTTCTTTAAACCAAAATATTGAACAAAGGATAAGAACAAACCAATTCTATCAAGGTTTGTTCAAAAACACCCAAGAAGTAGAGGTTTTCAAAGAGCCCTCAAAAAGCTATCAATCCAATCATTGGCTGACTTGTATTCTTGTCAAGACAACTGATACATTTGATAAGAATAAACTTCAAAAGATGATGTACGATCATTTCATTGAAACAAGACCTTTATGGAAACCTATGCATTTACAGCCTTTGTTTAAGAATACCTTATTTTATTCAAATGGTATCTCAGACAAATTTTTAGAGCAAGGACTTTGCCTTCCTTCAGGTTCTAATTTGACGGACAGCGATTTATCTCGTATCGCCACTGTGATTGAGGAATTTTTGAGCTAAGCATTTTGAGCTGTAATGAAGAAACTCGGAAAAAAAATGTACATTTGAGCTCAAAATGTGATGGATGATTAGAAGGTTTTTATTAACTCAACTAAATAAATATTCCTCTAAGTGGGTAGTACTGTCTATAGATATCATATTGACGGCACTTTCATTCTTATTCTCATACTTTATTAGATTTGATGCAACCTTCTCCTTCAATAAAGAGAATCTCTATTATCAACTTCCGTTTACCATTGTAGTAGGATTGATTTCTTTCCTAATGGTAGGGTCTTACAAAGGAATTATTCGTCATACAGGGACCAGAGATGCGTTTAATGTTTTCGCGGGTACGCTGATTATGTCTTCTTTGACTTTATTTGTCATGCTCAATGCTCGATTTTTTGGCGCGCCTGAGTCTTACGTAATACCAATATCCATCATCATCATACATTATTTGGTCAATACATTTGTGTTGATCATCTCTCGCTTTATTTTCAAAGCGGTTTATGAGATTATTACCACGGATATCAAAGACGTAAAGAATGTTTTAATTTTTGGTGCGGGAGATTCTGGAATCATCACTTATGGTGCATTGAATAAAGACACAAAAGAAAATTTTGAGGTAGTTGCTTTTATTGATGACGATAGCAATAAAATTGGCAAGAAAATAGATCGTGTCAAAATCCTAGGATTGAATTCCATTGATGAAAATTTTATCAATAAGAAAGACATCGATGAAGCAATTATTTCTGCACAAAATGTCAAATCCGACAGATTACTGGAAGTAACAACGCATTTGATGCAGTTTGATGTTGAGGTGAAAATTGTACCCCCATTGTCAAAATGGATTGGAGGTTCTTTAGAGGTAAGTCAAATCAAACAGGTGAAGATTGAAGATTTGTTGGAGAGAGCTCCGATTAAAATTGTCAATCCTATTGTAGAACGCGAAGTCAATAAAAAGAGAATTCTAATTACAGGAGCTGCAGGATCCATAGGATCTGAAATTACACGTCAGCTTTCACGATATAAGTGCAAAGAGTTAATCCTTATCGATCAAGCAGAATCACCATTATATGACTTGCAACAAGAACTGCGTTTGAAACCAAGCATCAAAATCATTAGTATTGTGGCAGATGTCTCTGATGAGAAGAGAATGGAGGAAATCTTTGAATTGTACAGACCTAATAAGGTATTTCATGCTGCAGCATACAAGCATGTGCCTCTAATGGAAGACAATCCCTATGAAGCCATTAAGACTAACGTAATGGGGACAAAAATCATTGCTGATATATCTGCCAAGTATAAAGTAGATCGTTTTGTAATGATCTCTACAGACAAAGCTGTGAACCCTACCAATATCATGGGGGCAACTAAGAGAATTGCTGAATTGTATATTAGTTGTTTAAATAAACAGAATAGAGAAACTAAGTTTACAACCACCCGTTTTGGAAATGTTTTAGGATCGAATGGATCTGTGATTCCTTTGTTTAAGAAACAGATCTTAAGAGGGGGGCCGCTTACACTAACACACAAAGAAATTACAAGATATTTTATGACCATACCTGAAGCATGTAGCCTAGTCTTAGAAGCTGGTACTATGGGGAATGGAGGTGAAATTTACATCTTTGATATGGGAGAAGCAGTGAAGATCTTCGATATTGCAAAAAAGATGATCCGATTATCTGGACTTAGATATCCTGATGATATTGATATCAAGATTACTGGATTAAGACCAGGCGAAAAATTATATGAAGAGTTATTGGCAAATGGAGAAAACACCAAGCCTACCTACCACGACAAAATAATGATTGCGAACGTAAAAGAGATGAATTGTAGTGATGTACAGGATGATATCAGGCAACTTTGCTTGCAGAACGATAGTAACGGAAACTACAATAACGTGCTATTAATGAAAAAAATAGTACCCGAATTTATATCCAACAATTCTATCTATGAAAAATTAGATAAGAAAGTTTCACTAGAATAGTCTAAAGACTTATTTTCGCAGCATATTTTATACTATGAAATTAATAGATAGAAATTTTTATTTGGTACTACTCGTGGTAATTTTATCCTCATGTGTGTCAAAGAAAACAATCACATATTTTCAAGACGGAACTATTGATCAATCTAGGGTTTCTAATGATTATGTTACGATTTTTAAACCAGATGATCTGCTTCAAATCACGATCACTTCTTCAGATATTGAAGCGGTTAAGCCTTTTAATTTGCCGGCGGTTACATTTGCCGCGGCTACAAACTCTGCGGCAGGAGTGCCTCAGCAACAAAACTATTTGATAGATTCCAAAGGGGAGATTGATTTTCCTTTGCTTGGAAAGATTAAAATAGGTGGGTTAACTAGAGAGCAAACCATTGAAATGTTCAAAAAGAAGCTCATACCAGATTATGTAAAAGATCCAAATATCAACATCCGAATTGCTAATTTTAAGGTTTCAGTTCTAGGAGATGTAAGGTCGCCAGGAACGTATACAATTCCGAATGAAAGAATTACCATATTAGAAGCTATTGGATTGGCTGGAGACACCAATATTTCAGGACAAAGAAACAATGTAAAAGTCATTAGAGAAGAAGGAGACAAGAAAGTGGAGTATGTAGTTGATTTGAGATCTAATGAAATATTTACTTCTTCTGTATATTATCTTCAACAGAATGATTTGGTGTATGTAGAACCTAATGGGCCAAAAGCGCAATCTGCAGCAACCAACCAAAATACAGGTCTTTTTGTTTCTATTGGGTCTATTATAATTTCATTGATCGCAGTTCTAACAAGGCTATGAAAAATAACATACAAGAATCAAGATTTGATAACGAAGGTTTATCAATAAACATTAGAGCAGAACTAGAAAAGTATCTGATTTACTGGAAATGGTTTTTAGCAGGAATTATTGTCTTTCTAACCTTAGCATTTTTATTCTTAAGATATACAACGCCTAGATATAGTGCAACTACTTCAATTTTAATTAAAGACAATAAAAAGGCGGGAATATCTGCGGAGTTTGAAGCATTTAAAGATTTAGGTATTATAGGAGCAGGATCATCAAACAATCCTGATAATGAAATTGAAATTCTAAAATCTAGAAGAGTTATAGGGAAAGTTGTTGATGCTCTTAACCTGGATGTGTTTTATTATGTTTCTGGACGTGTGAAACAAACAGAAGTCTATAAGAACTCATCTCCTATAAAGTTGGATATTATTTCAAAAAACACCATCTTTCAGATGAAAGATACCATCCTGAATGTTAGAATTATCAATGATTATAATTACGAGTTTCTAAACGATTTAGGTAATGTCACCTCCACGCATACCTTTGGAGAGATTGTTACGAATAAGGTTGGGACCTTTAAGTTAGAAAGAAATAAACTCGCTGATAAAAAAGACGTAAACTTAAGGATATTACCAAAATATCTCGTGATAGATAGCTACAGGAATCGATTTAATATTTCTACAGTAAATAAAAACTCAAGTGTTCTAAGAATTTCTCTAGAAGATGCAGTACTTGCCAAGGCAGAGGACGTTTTAGATGAGCTGGTAAGACAGTACAACATTGATGCTATTAACGATAAAAATCAGGTATCTGAGAAGACCAACGAGTTCATTAATAGTCGATTGAAAAAGGTGAAATCAGATCTTTTTATTATCGATAAGAATGTTGAAGAGTTTAAAACATCCAAAGATTTTATTGGACTTCCTGTAGAGGTCCAAATTGCGTTTGAGTCATTAAAAGAAACCAATAAAGATATTATAGAGATCAATACTCAATTAAGTTTGGCGAATTGGATGGAGGAATCTTTAAAGAAAGAATCTGATAAAGACGATTTATTACCTACTTCAATAGGTTTTGATGATAATTCTCTAGTTAGGTTGATTCTAAGCTATAATGATATTCTTACTGAGATCAACAAGACAGAGGTAAGTGCTGGTGAGAAAAACCCTGTACTAAGATCACTTAAGGTTAGACTAAGCCAATTAAAATCGAGTTTATTACGAAGTTTGTCTAACGTAAGAAATTCTCTTGAACTTCAACTTGAAGAGCTGAAGAAGGAAGAGGGCAAAGTATTGTCTAAGGTGAAATCAATTCCTTCAAATGAAAGGGATTATATAGATATTGCTAGAGAGCAAGAGATCATTGCAGGATTGTATTCTTATCTGCTGAAGAAAAAAGAAGAGACCGACATTTCATTGGCGGTAACTGTCCCAAATGCAAAGATTATCGATATAGCATATGGTAGCAACAATCCAGTATATCCCAAGAGTAAAATTATCTACTTGTTAGCGTTTTTCCTAGGACTTTTAGTTCCATTCATCTTTATCTATATCTATGAGCTTTTGGATACCAAGATCCATAATAAAGGAGATATTGAAACATTTTTATCTGTTCCCTTCTTAGGAGATGTACCAAGGTCTGATAGCAAAGACAAGGTAATTATTGGAAATGATATAAGGTCCAGTACCGCAGAAGCATTTAGGTTGATTCGAACGAACCTCGATTTCATGCTTGCAAGTAATAATAGAAAACAAAGTAAGTCAATCTTTGTGACCTCAACCACGAGTGGAGAAGGAAAATCATTTATCTCCATCAACCTTGCGGCTACATTGGCCTTATCGGGTCAGAAAGTATTGTTAATGGGAATGGACCTGAGGGCTCCAAAAGTAACAGAATATTTGGGGATTCCAGAAAGAAAAGGGGTTACAAATTATATTACCGATGAGGATATGACTTTGGAAAGTTTAATTTTCTCAATTCCAGAGATCAAAGGTTTGGATATCATGTCTTCAGGTGTAATTCCACCCAACCCAGCGGAATTACTAATGACAAAACGAGTAGAGAATTTGTTCACCATTGTAAAACAGGAGTATGATGTCGTTTTGGTAGATACCGCTCCAGTAAACTTGGTAACGGATACCTTACTGATAAGTAAGTATGCGGATATGTTTATGTATGTAGTAAGAGCAAACTATTTAGACAGACGTTTGCTCGCAGTGCCGCAAGAATTATACAACGAAAAGAAACTACCAAACATGGCCATTGTTCTGAATGATACAGACCCTAAGAGAAGTTACGGCTATGGATATGGAGGATACGGGTATGGATACGTTGTTGTGGAAAAACCATGGTACAAGAAGATCTTCGATAGAAGTTAAGCTTCCATCCATAAAATTATAAAAAGAACTTAGAGTTATTTTTCATCAAAGACTCTAGGTTTTTTTTATGCTTCTCAGTGGCCAATGTGGTCAGTAGATTCAAATGCCTCGAGTGATGAGTATCTGTGCCCACAAAGTCATACATATCCAGTTGAAGAAGTTTCTGGCTGATTTTCTGAACATTTTTTCCATATTGCTCAGTAAGCGATAGAAAATTCAACTGAAACAAACACCCTGCCTTTTTGAGCTTGTAATAATTGTCAAAATCATTGTGATAAAAATTATAGCGCTCAGGATGTGCCAAAACGGGTTTGTAGCCTTTCAATTGAATTTCAAAGAGTACATCATAGAGATTGATAGGAGCACTGAAGTAAGACATCTCTACCAAGACATATTTGTCCTTCAATGTAAGAATCTCTCCTTCTTTTAAGGTTTGCGCAAATTGCTCGTCTAACATATACTCAGCAGCTGCCGAGATAGACACATCTTCCATGCCTCTGTTTTTTAATACTTCATGCAGTTCTGATAGCTTTCCTTTGATAATTTCAGGAGTATTTGGATATACATCGCCAAGAACATGTGGAGTCGTAATGAAGTTTTTTATCCCGTAAGATCGCATGGTTTGGATCAAAGAAACGCTATCCTCAACATCTTTAGCGCCATCGTCTATTCCAGGAAGCAGATGAGAATGAATATCGACAAAGTCGTTTGTGAAAAAATCAGTAAGGGGAATCCTTTTTTTTCTGGTAAAAAACATAGAAAAACTTTACACAAAAGTACATTTTTTAAAATAATTTATCTTCGAAAACGATTGAGTTTGTAAGGGCTGTTGTATAGGAACTTCTGATATGATATATTTGATTCGCAGAAATAAAATAGTATGATTTTAATTGCTGATGGAGGGTCCACAAAAGCGGATTGGATTGCCTTAGATAATGATAAAAAAGAGCTCTTCAGAGTAAGGACTCTTGGATTAAATCCTGCAGTGGTTCCTAAGGAAGAATTGACCAATAGGATCATTAATATGTTTCAATTGATCAACATCAAAGATCAAGTGGAGCAGATTTATTTTTATGGAGCGGGGTGTGGAACTCCTAAACCAGTTGCCATACTAAAAGAAGTCATGGAGTCTATTTTCACGAATGCGGAAGTGAACATAGATGAAGATATGTTAGCTGCCGTATATGCTGCGTCAGGACAGAATCCAGCCATCGTTTGTATTCTGGGTACTGGATCGAATAGTTGTTATTTTGATGGGGAGAAAATGCACATGAAAGTAGCTTGAGCCATCAAGGTATATCCAAGAGAAGCTACTGTCATGTG
>CAZTFN010000179.1:0-8625 GCA_964612905.1 uncultured Flavobacterium sp.
TTTGCATTTGCTCCCGTTCTCCAGATTTTTCCGAAAGGAACTAAGTCTCCAAAGATGGTTCTTCCTCTCATTCCAGGTCTAGAAAATTCCAAAGTCACATCTGTCAATCCAACTTTTTGCTCGATTTTAGAAAATGGACTTGGTTGTGGGGTAGTGATCTGTGCATCAGCTGCGTAAGTAAAAGCAACTAGGCACACGATTAAGAATAATTTTTTCATTGATTAATTAGTTTTGGTTTTTTTATATCCCGTAAAAATACGATTAATTCAAGCGTCAAATTCTAAGATATTGTTAATATTCTTTAGCCTTTAGCCTTTAGCCTTTAGCCTTTAGCCTTTAGCCTTTAGCCTGATAAAACTATTCTCCCGGGTGGTATGTCTTCTTGGCTCGTTTTAGTACGTCTTCCTTGTAGTATGCCACATCTTTGAACTGCCCGTCAGCGTATCGCTGGGCTTGATCGGAGAAATGAGGTGATTCAGGGTCTCCACTTTGTCCACCTGCCAGCATGGTTTTTGCTTGAAGTTTCTCGCCAAACTCCACCACTGCTACGAAACTGTTTCCTGAGGTTCCATATTGACGCTTGGTATCTTTTCCAAATCGAGTTCCATATGAGGCCAAGGCTCCCCATCTTCCCGATGCCAATCCGACAGGAATACTAGGTGCACTATCGTCAAATTGTTGTTGAATGTCTCCATTGAGTCTTTGATAACGATTGAATTCACCCCAAGGCGTTTGCCAGCTTCCGAAGTCTTTTTCCAATTTTACCAATGCTTTCTTGAAGATGTCAATGCGTTCTTTGAAGGATGACTGCTTGCTCATATATTCAAAACGTTGCATTCTATTCGTTCTATTTCCAGCCGTCATTCTTGGGATTTTCCCAGAACGATAGTATTCGTTGATATAAAATTGTGTCATTGTCATTGGAACTGAATTCACGGACACAGTAAAGTCCCATGCTTTTAACTCGGCCATCATTTTTTTGATGCTCTTGTATTTGTTTGGGTTTGCATCGTAGGCTTCAATCAAACCACTAATCAACATATCTGCTCCAGGTAAATAAGGGTCATAGGCTAGATCAATCAATGAATCCAAGGTTAAGCTATCCGCTTCTTGTAATAGTGGAATGGCATGAATTCCTCTAAAGTTCTCTGGGAAGGTTGCCATATAGTAGGGATAGTCTTCTTTCTTTGGACTGTTTTCGGCTGCAGATGTAAATGGCGTGGAATTACAGTTTTGAATCCATCCATTCGATGGGTTTTTCAACATGATATTGTCTTCTAATTCGTGCAATCCTTGCCAATCGGTTTGTGGATTGCTTCCATCTACAGGTTTGGTATAATCAAACTGAACATCTCTTTTCGGAATGAAGTTTCCGTGATAATAAGCAATGGTTCCATCGGCATCCGCATACACCGTATTATTTGATGAATTGGTTCTAATGTTCATCATTTCGTGGAACTCATCATAATTGGACTTCTTGGTTCTGGTAAACGATTGCTCCAAAGCTTTTACGGGACTCCACATTAAGGCAGTGGAAATCCATTTGTCACCTTCCGCATGGGTAATAGGGCCGTGATGTGTTCTATACATGGTGAAGTCTTTGGAAGAATTTCCAGTGTCTGTTTTGAAATTCAGGGAAACTTTCACTGAATCTACTGGACGTAATTCTTCACCGTATTTGTAGTGCAATCCTTTGTCATTTTTAACAATGGTTTCTGCAAACTCATCAATGATATCGGTTCCTGTTGAGGTATGCATCCAACCTGTCTTTTCATTGAATCCTTGGTAGATAAAGAACTGTCCCCAAGTAGTTGCTCCATAGGCATTAAATCCCTCTTCGCTCACTACATGCAATTCGCTACGGAAGAAAAAGGACGTATGCGGATTGATTAACAACATGGCATTCCCAGATTTGGTTTTACTTCCAGAAATCGCAAACCCGTTGGAACCACGAGGTTCGTCATCTTTCAATCGAATCAAACCATTGTGAACCGCCATTTGTTGATTGCTCTGATCTCCATAAAACGCTTTGATTTTTCTGGTGGATACACGTTCAATATCGCCACCAATAGAGCCTTCGCTAAAATACATCGGCATCCAAGGTTCAAAATGCGTCAACAATTTTGGTTGGACCTCTGGATGTGTTTTTAAGTAGTAATTGATTCCGTCGGCAAAGGCCACGCATAAGTCTTGCAGCCATTTTGGACTGTTGTTATAATTCTCAATGGCTTCTTCTTGGGTCATATACAAACGAGCTCTTAAATCGCTGTATAAAGCCTTTTTACCTTCCACTTCTGCCAATCTACCTATGGCCCAAATGTAATTTCGTTCTACACGATTGAAATCGTCTTCACATTGTGCATACAGCATTCCAAAAACGGCATCGGCATCTGTTTTTCCGTAGATATGCGGAACACCAAAATCGTCTCTAATGATCTCTGTATTTTCGGCTCTATATTTCCATCGATCTTCTTCAGAAAGCGAGTCGATGTCAACAGTATTCGAGTTGCAGCTTAGGATCCATAGGGAAATAAAAAGGAGGAGAAATTTTCTCATGACGTGGTTTGTTGGTTCGGATTCCGAAGATAAAACATAATAAAAAGGTAACAAAAGGAAATGTATCTTTGCTTTGTTAGCTGTTAGCTGTCTGGTGCTGAAAACAAATTGTAATAATTGAACAACGTGAAAAGGTATATCTCAGAATTTATAGGAACTTTTGCCATGATCTTTTGTGGTACGGGTGCCATGACCATTAATGAAGTGACGGGTGGTGATGTGACGCATGTGGGAATTGGTCTGACATGGGGATTGATTGTGATGGCGATGATTTATGCGTTTGGAGAAACTTCAGGAGCACATTTTAATCCCGCTGTAACCATCAGTTTTGCCTATGCAAAGAAATTTCCATGGAAAGAAGTCCCGATGTACATCTTATTCCAAGTAGGAGGTGCGTTTGCAGCTAGTGGAATTCTATTGTTTTTATTTCCAGATAGCGAATTGTTAGGATCTACCATTCCGAAAGTGGATGTCTGGCGAGCTTTTGTCTTAGAACTGTTGCTCACCTTTTTCTTGATGTTGACCATTATCAATGTATCCACTGGAAGCAAAGAAGTCGGTACTATGGCAGGAATTGCTATTGGTGGCGTGGTGATGTTAGAAGCCCTGTTTGCAGGCCCTATTACCAATGCTTCTATGAATCCAGCTCGTTCTTTAGCCCCGAACATTGTTTCAGGAAATATCGATGGGTTATGGCTCTACATGATAGCTCCAGTATTAGGTGCATTACTAGCAGTTATAAGTTGTAAGTTGGTGAAGCAAGATAAATGTTGTGACGAAGATTGCTAATTGATATGGAAGAACTGACTACCAATGAAATATTAAAATTGATTGTGCCAGTTGTCATGATTGGGATTGCATTCATGGTTCGAAAGAACGATAAAATGGAAGGTCGCATCATCAAATGGTGGGTGTTGTTGGTTTTGGGAATCATTTTGTTGATTTTTCGATTGGTGAAATTGTTTTACACTGTTTAGATAAAAAAAGAAAATTTTAATTCAATTGTCATTTCGACTGAAATGGAGAAATCTTTAGAGATTTTTCGACTACGCTCAAAATGACATCTACATATTCAAATATTGAAACAAGTAAGCGTTTTAGGAACAGGATGGTTGGGAAAACCCTTGGCAGTATCTTTATTGAAAAAAGGGTATAAGGTAAAAGGGTCTACTACTAGCCAAGAAAGACTTGCTGAATTAAAATCTCATGGAATTTCACCGTTTTTAATTAACATCGATGATTTAGATACTCATCATATATTTCTACAGAGCGATATATTAATTGTTGCTATCACTTCAAAAAACATAGAAGCTTTTAAGTTTTTTGTTGAGCAAATAAAATTTTGGGAACATTTAAAGGTTATTTTCATCAGTTCTACATCTGTATATCCAAATACCAATGCAGTGGTTACTGAAGACAATCAGACGGTGCAAAAACCACTGACTGAGATTGAGAATTTATTTCGAAAGAATCCGTATTTTGAAACGACGATCATTCGATTTGCAGGATTGTTCGGTCCTAACAGACATCCAGGGAATTGGTTTCGTGGTGGGCGAAAGATTCCGCAACCTGATGGTTTTGTGAACATGATTCATCAAGAGGATTGTATCAATATCATCCATGAAATTATTGATCAGAATGTTTGGGGAGAAACCTTTAACGCATGTTCTAATCATCATCCTACTCGACGAGAATTTTACTCAAATGCTAAGTTAAGTCTTGGATTGGACGTGCCAGAATTCAAAGAAACCGACAAGCCTTTGTATAAGATTATTAGTTCGAAGAAGCTTCAAAAAGTATTGGACTATCGTTTTGAGTATGATGATTTGTTGGATGTTTAGTCTCATAGTCTCATAGTGGCAAAGGTGCAGAGGTTCAAATTAGCACCCTTCGACTTCGCTCAGGGCCCACTCGAAACTACAAACGATGGATAAATAGAATTCATGGAGTAAATATATTTACATCTCTAATTCAATCGCTACACTTCTAAATTAGTACAATAAGAAAGTAATTTTAATTCATCACTTCTTTGAGTTCTACCACTTTCCAATCATTATTAGCAGAGATAAAAAGATCAAACATGGCAGCGTGACTTGCTCCGGCTAAAACAAGAATTCTTTCGTCTTCTTGAGACGTGTTTTTTTGAATCAATGACCACATAAACAAATTGCGCTTAAACCATTCTGAGGTTAATGTTGGACCAGAGAAATCATTAGTGTCGCCAGCCACTAACATGAGATTGTTATGGAAGTCATTCGAGAAGTATCTCATTTCCTGAGTATTTAGATAATAAGTTAATTCTGTCAAAGAAATTCCTGCTTCAATTTTGTTGTCAAAGTCGTTTGTGAAGCGAGCAATCCCGTCATTTATTTTTGCTTTAATATCGGTTTGATTTGCCTTTTCAATGGCAGCCATGACTTCTCCAAAGGGAAACGACGTACTATAGTCAATCCCATAAACGCGCTTTATCCCATTCTCTTTAGCCGTTCTAAATGCCAACTGAAATATTTCATTTTTCAAATAAAAATCAGATAAATCTTGATTGGTGAAATAGTTGTCATTCAGATACAAATTGTACAAGGAGTCTAGTTCAACTTGTTCATCATAGGGCCATTCTACAAAAATCTTTGTGGGGTTGTATTCCTTGATTTTCTTAGAGATCTTCTTTAATTCAGATTGAGATTGTTCACTCAAAATATCAAAGGATTTTGTTTTGGCGACATCTTTTCCAGGGTTGTTGTAGTGGAAGGTTCCTATGAGCAGAACTTCTCTTTGATTTGGAATATCGGATTTGGAGGGAGATGCATTTTCTTTTGGCTGGTTACAGCCCAAAAGAATCATCAATACCAATAGTTTGATAGAATATTTCATGTGTATGGTTAGGTGATGCGTTTGTAATGTCTTTTATAAAAGACATAAATCCACTCGAAATGGTTGCCTAGAACGTATCTAGAATCAAGAGTATTTTCTTTTTCTCAAATAATTAAATCCAAACCCAAATCCAAAGAGTAGTAGCAAAGGTAAAACCACATTCAGAAATTGCCAATAACCTCGTTCTTCAAAGGCCTTTTGTTTGTCGAGTAAGTTGATTTGCAAGGTCTTGTTTCGTAGGTCAATCAATCCTGTATCGTCTAGCAAATAATCAATGGAATTCAATAGGAACTCTTTGTTTCCAAATTGTTCACCTGTCCATTTGTCGATATCAAGATCATAAGGTTGATTCTTCGCCAATTGATTTTTAATCACATCACCATCGGAAATGACAATCATCTTATTGGGTACACTTTTGTCTTTTCCATCATCGTAATCAAAAGGCTTAATTCGATTGGCATACATAGATTTGAATTCACCCTCTAAGAGAACTCCAAACAATTGATAACCTGATTGGTATTGTTCCTGCTTTGGTTCCTCTGCAATACTTTGCAATTCAATAAAACTTGGGGTTCCAATTCTTCTAGTCAATGGAGAACTTACCAGTAGTGGTGTCTTTTTGATTCCGTTTTGTAGCGTATCAATCTGGTTGGCGAATCGCAATCGAACAGGGCCAATATTTTTGGTAATTGGATGTTGTGGATTTCCGGTAATTTGCGGATGATAGAACCAAGGTAAGTTTTGAAACTGTGGTTGATCGCCTGAATTTCCTGTAACCAAACGAATCTTAGCAGAGTATAAATCTTGTACCAGTTGAGTATTGATTCGAACCCCATAAGAAAACAATTGATCGGTTAAATTCAAATCTCTTGGATAGGCAAGCATTCGACCGTCATTGAACAAACTATCTGTATCGGCTTGCACATTTTCTACCATCCATAAGGTCTTACCACCATTCATGATGAAATGATCCAATACGTATTTTTCTTTCTCAGTAAAGGCTTCCGTAGGTTTTGCAATCACAGCCATATCATATTGACTCAGATTGAATAAAGTCTGTTGAGGTGCATCTACTACTGAATCTAAAGTGAAAGGAGCCAAGATGTATTTCTTTCGCACCTCACTTAGCAAGGACACTAAGTAGATATCTTCTAGTTCACCGTTTCCTTTTAGAATGGCGATCTTTTGTTTACGCTTTTGAGTGACATTGTTGATGGCATTGCTGAAGGAATATTCCAAACTTTCAATGGAAGCTTCTAACTGCTGTTCTTGGGATTGTACAATTCCATCTGGCAATAAAGAAACCAGCTCTCTTTTTCTACCATAGATCACTTCCGCCCAAGGAAATATAATGGCATTTGATAGTTTTCCGTTTTCTTCAACGGTTAACTGACTTGGATACATTCCTGATCGCACCAATTCATCTTCTCGTCCGTCAGGGTTCACAAATCGAACTTTGACCTTAGAATTTTCGGCCTTTAATTCCTCTAAATATTGACGTGTTTCAATTTGCAATCGTTGGAATTCAGAAGGGAATTCACCTTCCAAGTAAACTCTGATAATCAATTGCCCTTTGACCTTATCTAAAATCGAATTGGTAGCTTCTGAAAGCGTATACCGACCATCTTTAGTTAAATCGATACGTATATAATATGATTGCAGCATTGAATTCCATACGATCAATCCAAATAGCAACAGCACAAGATCTCTGATTCTTCTCTTATTCATACGCCAGTTTTTGTCGGGTTAAGAATAAAAAGAACAAAATCACACTCAAGAAATAGAATACATCTCGTGTGTCGATCACACCTCTACTGATGCTTTTAAAGTGCTCGTTGATTCCGAATAATTTGATTGTATAACTTGCATCTCCAAACAGACTGGAGGCAGCATCAAATCCATAATAAAAGGTAAATACGATCAAAACACCCAATAAAAAAGCAACGATTTGATTTTTAGAAAGTGTCGAGGTAAAGAGTCCAATGGCTGCATAAGAAGCTGATAATAGCAACAAGCCGAGGTAAGAACCGAAAGTGCTTCCTAAGTCAATATTACCGACAGGATTGCCAAGATCAGAAACGGCATAAACGTACACAAGTGTTGGGGCGATAGCCACTACAATCAATAAGAGTGATGCCCAAAACTTTCCTAAGACAATTTGCCAATTAGAAATAGGTTTGGTTTGCAGCAATTCAATCGTTCCTGTTTGAAATTCATCCGAAAACATCTTCATGGTAATGGCTGGAATTAAGAACAAAAGAATCCAGGGTGCCAAGTAGAAAAAGCTGTTTAGATCTGCAAAACCAGCATTGAGAATATTAAAATCATCATCAAACACCCACAAGAACAATCCATTAATCAGCAAGAAAACCCCAATCACTAAATAAGCGATGGGTGATGCAAAAAAGGAATTAAATTCTTTCTTTAAAATGGGTATCATTAATATCAGTTATTGTTAATTGATCATTGTTCACTGGAGTGAAACGACTTTATCAACACTCCATGCTTCAGGTTTGTCATTAAACAATACCTTGGTTTCTGCCCAAGTTTCTTTGAATAACTCTGAATGTCTATAATTTTCCAAGTCTTCTTCTTGTTCCCAGTAACTGTAGGTGAAAAAGATATTGTTGTCTTGCTTCCCTCTATACAATTCTAATAAACGACATCCTGAACTGTTTCGTATGAGCTCTTTCTTTTCTTCAAAGATCGATAGAAAACGATCAATGTGTTCAGGGTGAAAGCTCATCTTGACAATTCGAACAAACATGGCTTATATAAATTCTATAGTGATGGTGTCTCTGTAGCCCAAACCTAATAGGGTAGAAGCGCCACCAACCGTTTTTAAATTACTTCGGTAAATCGCTATTTCTAAATATCCCGCAGAATTGAATAAAGCCAATCGATTTCCATCAAACTGTCTTGGGTCAGATGCATCTGGATTTACAATTTCATTGTATTTAGAAAAAATCTTGGTGAATGCATATCGAGCTGCAGTAATCTTGAAATCTCTGCCTTTTCCTATTTCCGTAAATAGCTTCTTGCTGATGTTGCTAATCACATTGCCGTAGTTGTCAATGTAAATCACACCACCAGAAATTCTGTTTTGTTCTTCATTCACCTTGGGTTGAATCTCAGTCATTTCTTTATAAGAACTGATCTCCTTACCAATCACGCCCAAACTTCCACCTCTAGAGATAA
>CAZTFN010000180.1:0-8508 GCA_964612905.1 uncultured Flavobacterium sp.
GAAAAAGGAGAAGACATTTCTTTCGTGGAACGATTGGGATTCTCGAAGTGTAAGGTATCCTTAGCAGTTCCGAAAGATGTGGAGTATTTAGGAATGGAGTTCTTTCAAAACAAACGAATTGCAACTTCTTATCCAAATACAGTGAAGAAGTACGTGAACTCTAAAGGAATCGATACGGATATTCACTTAATCAACGGATCTGTTGAGATTGCTCCAAATATTGGATTGGCAGATGGAATCTGTGACATCGTTTCTTCAGGAAGTACCTTATTCAAGAACAATTTGAAAGAAGTGGAAGTTTTGATGAAATCTGAAGCTGTATTGGCGGTCTCTCCAACCATTTCTGAGGAAGCACAAAAGATTTTAGACAAGCTACAATTCCGAATCAAATCCGTATTGAAAGGTCGTAATTCGAAGTATGTTTTATTAAACGCACCAAATGACAAACTGGAGGAGATCATTAGTGTGTTACCAGGAATGCGAAGCCCAACGGTATTACCATTGGCAGAAGAAGGATGGAGTTCTGTACACTCTGTGATTAGTAAGAACGAGTTCTGGGAGATTATTGATGAATTGAAATTGAAAGGTGCCGAAGGAATTTTGGTATGTCCAATTGAAAAAATGGTGATGTAGGATGAAAGTAATAAAGTACCCAAATAGAACCGATTGGTCGGAAATTTTAAGAAGACCCACACAAACAGTGGATGATATTGAAGCAACAGTGAATCAAATCTTTGAAGATGTCCAGAGAAATGGAGATGCAGCCATTCAGAAATATACATCTTTGTTTGATGGAATTGAATTGACCAATGCTCATGTAAGTGAAGAAGAAATAGAACAGGCGTCCAAGTTGGTTTCTGAAGACCTGAAGGATGCAATCCGATTGGCAAAATCAAATATTGAAAAGTTTCATACCGCTCAAAAAACAGATACGGTTCTTTTAGAAACCATGAATGGCGTAGAATGTTGGCAACAAAAAAGACCGATTCAAAAGGTGGGTCTATACATTCCAGGTGGAACAGCTCCTTTGTTTTCAACTGTTTTGATGTTGACCGTTCCTGCTAAAATAGCGGGTTGTAAAGAGATTGTATTGTGTTCTCCACCGAATTCAGAAGGAAAGATTGCCAATGAGATTTTGTATGCAGCCAAGTTGTGTGGAGTGACGAAAATCTTCAAAGTAGGAGGGATTCAAGCCATTGCAGGATTAACTTTCGGAACGAAGACCATTCCACAAGTCTATAAGATTTTTGGTCCAGGCAATCAGTTTGTGACTGTTGCGAAACAATTGTCGACCAAATATGGTGTTGCTATTGATATGCCAGCAGGTCCTAGTGAACTCTTGGTTGTTGCTGATGACTCAGCGGTACCAGCATACGTAGCTGCAGATTTATTGAGTCAAGCTGAACATGGAACCGATAGCCAAGTGATTTTAGTGTCGACGTCAGATAAACTGATCGATTCCGTTTCCGAAGAGCTACAAAAGCAATTGAAGGAATTGCCAAGAGTTGCCATTGCTTCCAAAGCAATTGATAATTCTCGTTCCATTCTCGTAAAAGACGATCAAGAAGCATTAGCGTTAATCAACGAATATGGACCAGAACACTTTATAGTGTGCACCAATAATGATGATTTTTATGTGAATAATATTGCCAATGCAGGATCGGTATTTGTAGGAAATTACACTCCGGAAAGTGCAGGCGATTATGCTTCTGGAACCAATCATACATTGCCAACAAATGGATTCTCTAAAGCATACTCGGGGGTGAATTTAGATAGTTTTACCAAGAGTATCACCTTTCAAAAGATTTCCAAGGAAGGAATCAAAAACATAGGTCGATCTATTGAACTGATGGCTACAGCAGAAGGATTACAAGCGCATAAGAATGCGGTTTCAATAAGGCTGAAAGACATATTGAAACCGTCCTGAACAAGGCTTCAGGACCTCATATAAAAGATACTGAAACAAGTTCGGCATAATATGAAAGAATTTAATTTAAATAAACTCCTCAGAGACAACATCAAACGAATGATGCCATACTCGTCCGCAAGAGACGAATTCAAAGATGCATCAGCCGATATGATCTTTATCGATGCCAATGAAAATCCTTTTTCCAATGGATTGAATCGCTATCCTGACCCACAACAAAGCTTAGTAAAGGAAGAATTGTCTAAGATTAAAGGAGTAAACGCTTCCAACATCTTATTGGGAAATGGAAGTGATGAAGTATTGGATTTGATCTTTCGTGCTTTTTGTGAACCAAAAGAGGATAAAGTAATTGCATTACCACCTACCTATGGGATGTACAAAGTTTTGGCAAATACCAATGACGTTGGATTGATTAACATTCCTTTATTAGAAGGCTTTCAACCGAATGTAGAGGAAATCATCAGTCAACAGACATCCAACACCAAACTGTTATTTTTATGTTCACCAAACAATCCTACTGCCAATAGTTTTGACGCGGATAAAATAGAAACCTTGATTCAAGATTTTCAAGGAATTGTGGTCATTGATGAAGCTTATATCGATTTTTCAACCCAAGAAAGTTGGGTGAGTAGATTGGATGAGTTTCCGAACTTGATTGTTACTCAGACATTGTCGAAAGCCTATGGCCTAGCAGCCATTCGATTGGGAATCTGTTATGCATCCCAAGATATTATAGGAGTATTGAACAAGATCAAGCCGCCTTATAATGTGAATCAACTGACGCAAGAAGCGGCATTGAAAGCATTGCGAGATCAAGAAAAGGTAAACAAAGAGATTCAAGAAATCATAGAGGAAAGAGATCAGTTGATTCGTGATTTACAGGAAATAGAAATTGTTCAAACGGTATATCCCACAGATGCCAACTTTGTACTGGTAAAAGTAGACGATGCGAATTTGAGATATAATCAGTTGATTAAGGAAGGCATTGTGGTCCGCAATAGAAGCAATCAGGTTTTATGCGAGAATTGTTTGCGGTTTACGGTGGGGACGAAAGAAGAGAATGAGAAATTGATTGAACTAATTCAATCATTGTCAAAATAAATTAGAATCAAGTCAACCCCTGATTTTGAATAAGGGATTGACTAACACATGCAATATGAAAAAAATACTATTCATCGACAGAGACGGAACCCTAGTCATAGAACCGCCAATTGATTATCAATTGGATAGTTTCGAAAAATTGGAGTTCTATCCGAAAGTGTTTCAATATTTAAGCAAAATTGCTAAGGAGTTAGATTATGAGTTTGTCATGGTCACCAATCAAGATGGTTTGGGAACTGAGAGTTTTCCGGAAGACACATTTTGGCCCGTACATAACTTCATGGTGAAATCTTTTGAGCAGGAAGGAATTGTATTTAAGGAACAAGTAATTGATAGAAATTTCGCCAAAGATAATGCGCCTACCAGGAAACCTAATACAGGAGCACTCACACATTATTTTTCGGAAGAATATGATTTGGCAAACTCTTTTGTAATTGGCGATCGACTGACCGATGTTGAACTAGCGAAAAACTTAGGTGGAAAAGGGATTTTTATCAATGATCATCCTGAAGTGGGAGCAGAGGAGGTTTCTACCCAACAAGAAGAATTAAATCAATACATCGCTTTGGAAACCAATAGTTGGGAAGAAATCTATCAATTTTTGAAGGTTCAAGACAGAACAGGAAGTATTGAAAGAAATACCAACGAAACCCAAATCAAAATCGACCTAAATCTCGATGGAACGGGAAAAAGCAACATCGATACCGGAATCGCCTTTTTTGACCACATGTTGGATCAGATCGCTCGACATGGTCAGTTAGATTTAAACATTAAGGTAGATGGAGATTTAGAAGTTGATGAACATCACACCATTGAAGATACAGCGATTGCTTTGGGTGAAGTATTTGCGAAAACCTTAGGAAATAAATTAGGAATTGAACGCTATGGGTTCTGTTTGCCCATGGATGATTGTTTAGCTCAGGTAGCCATTGATTTTGGTGGGCGTAATTGGTTGGTTTGGGAAGCCGATTTCAAACGTGAAATGATTGGAAAAATGCCCACTGAGATGTTTTTTCATTTCTTCAAATCATTTACAGATGGTGCAAAATGCAATCTCAATGTAAAAGCGGAAGGAACCAACGAACATCATAAGATAGAAGCTATTTTCAAAGCCTTTGCAAAAGCAATTAAAATGGCTGTGAAAAGAGATGTTGAGAAGATGATTTTACCATCAACAAAGGGCATGCTTTAAATGTAGAAAGTAAGATATTAGAAGTACGATTTGTCGGAACAAAACAAAAACTTCATATATCTAATATCAAATATTTACTATTGAAATGAAACTAGTCATCATAGATTACGGAGCAGGAAATATCAAAAGCATTCAGTTTGCTTTTAAACGATTGGGAATAGATGCTATTCTATCCAATGACCCTGATGAGATCAAAGGAGCTGACAAGGTTATTTTCCCTGGTGTTGGAGAAGCGAGCTCAGCGATGTCTAAATTGAAAGAGTCTGGATTGGATGCATTGATTCCACAATTGAAACAACCTGTTTTAGGGATTTGTTTGGGAATGCAGTTGATGTGCAATTCTACAGAGGAAGGAGATACCAAGGGATTGGGAATATTTGATGTGGAGGTCAAACGATTTTCCAATGATGTAAAAGTTCCGCAAATGGGATGGAACACCATTTCAAATTTAGATTCGCCATTGTTTGCAGGAATTAAGGATCAAGATTATATGTATTTAGTGCACAGCTATTATGCAGAAGATTCAAAAGAATCCATCGCAAAGACAGAGTACGAACTGGAATACGCATCAGCTTTGCAAAAGGATAATTTTTATGGAGTTCAGTTTCACCCTGAAAAGAGTGGGAAGTCTGGAGAGCGGATTCTACAAAACTTTTTAAATCTATAGAAATGACTCAAGAAGAGAAAGATATGATTCTAAGCTCCTACAAGTGGATCAAAGTGAAAAGATACGTAGATGATGAGAGCTTATCTTGGGAAGAACGATATCAACGCTTGGATAAGCATCATGTGGAAGAAACCAACTTCTTGATTGATAAACTGAGTGAAATTGTAAAAGAAATAGATTTGAAATGAGAATAATTCCTGCCATAGATATTATAGAAGGAAAATGTGTTCGACTTACCAAAGGTGATTACGATACAAAAAAAGTATACAATGAAAACCCTTTGGAAGTTGCCAAAGAGTTTCAAGATGCTGGAATTGAATATTTGCATGTTGTAGATTTGGACGGCGCCAAAGCCAGTCATATTGTGAATTATAAGGTGTTGGAACAAATTGCTTCGAAAACAAATTTGAAAATCGATTTTGGTGGAGGTTTAAAGTCGAATGAAGATTTAAGAATTGCCTTTGAATCTGGAGCCAATCAAATTACAGGCGGGAGTATTGCTGTGAAGAACCCACAAATCTTTGAAGGTTGGATTCAGCTTTACGGCAGCGAAAAGATTATCCTAGGCGCTGACTGTAACAATGAGAAAATTGCCATTAGTGGTTGGCAAGAAGAAAGTGAATTGGAAGTAATTCCGTTCATCAAAGAATATCAAAAGAAAGGAATTCAATACGCTATCTGCACAGATATTTCCAAAGATGGGATGCTTCAAGGGCCTTCGTTTGATTTGTATGAGCGAATTCTCAGTGAAGCTAATGACATTAAGTTGATTGCCTCAGGAGGGATTTCTCAGTTTGATGAACTTCCTAAACTAGCAGCCTTAGGTTGTGAAGGTGTAATTATAGGAAAGGCTATCTATGAAAATAGAATCTCATTGAAAGAACTCGAAAACTATATTCTTCAATCCTAATGACTTCGGAAGCAATCATACAAGAATTCAAAGAACAAATCATCTACAGAATGGATGAAAGTTCAAGGATGATCAACCTTTCTTTAAAGAAAGCATCTGAGGAAGAAGTCTGGAAAAGACTGACAGAAACTTCTAATAGTATTGGAAATTTGATATTACACTTGTGTGGAAATATCACTCAGTATGCTATTGCTTCTTTAGGAAACCAAAAAGATATGAGACAACGTGATTTGGAGTTTGAGACCAAAGATGGATTGTCAAAAGCAGAGTTGCTAAGTAAACTGAATAAAGCTGTCAATGAAGCCAAAGAAACGATTCTTAATGCTAGTTCTGAAGAATTGATGAGAAAGCGAGAAGTGCAAGGGTTTCATTTTACGGGAATTGGAATTCTAATTCATGTCACAGAGCATTATTCCTATCATACTGGGCAAATTGCTTTTTGGGTGAAACAATTGAAGAATAAAAAGGATCTCGGTTTCTATGAGGGAATCGATTTAACCATAACGAATAAACAGTAATGTTGACGAAAAGAATTATTCCGTGCTTAGACATCAAGAACGGACGTACCGTAAAGGGGGTAAATTTTGTGAATTTACGCGATGCAGGTGATCCTGTAGAACTCGCAAAGCAGTATGCTGAAGTTGGAGCAGACGAATTGGTGTTCCTAGATATTTCAGCAACGCTAGAAGGTAGAAAGACCATGCGGGAAATGGTGTTGAAAGTTGCCGAGCAAGTGAACATCCCATTTACTGTTGGTGGAGGAATTTCTTCTGTGGAAGATGTAGATATCTTATTGAAATCAGGGGCAGACAAGATTTCAATCAATTCCTCTGCAGTCAAAAGACCTGAATTGGTGAATGAATTGTCGCAGAAATTCGGAAGTCAGTGTGTTGTGGTAGCCATTGATGCAAAACAAATCGATGGAAAATGGTTTGTGCACTTGGCCGGAGGAACGATTCCTACCGAATTGGATTTATTCGAATGGGCACAAGAAGTAGAGAAGCGCGGAGCGGGAGAAATCTTATTCACTTCCATGGATCATGATGGAACCAAAGGAGGGTTTGCCAACAAAGCATTATCTAAATTATCGGAGTTAGTGAATATTCCTATCATTGCTTCAGGTGGAGCAGGTGCTGTGGAACATTTTGTGGACACCTTCAAAGAAGGAAAGTCCGACGCTGCATTAGCGGCCAGTGTTTTTCATTTTGGTGAAATCCCGATTCCAGAGTTAAAGAAAGAATTAAGAAATAACAATATAGAAGTACGATTATGAAAATAGACTTCAGTAAAAGTGCAGACGGACTCGTTCCAGCAATTATTCAAGATGCTCAAACAAAGAATGTATTGATGTTGGGATATATGAACCAAGAAGCAGTGGATAAGACTTTAGAGACAGGAAAAGTCACGTTCTTCAGTCGCTCAAAAAATCGTTTGTGGACCAAAGGTGAAACCAGTGGTAATTTTATGAATTTGGTTGATTTTAAAGTGGACTGTGACAAGGATACCATTCTGATTAGAGTCAATCCAGTAGGACCAGTTTGTCATACAGGCACCGATACTTGTTGGCATGAAGAGAATACTCAGTCCTACGGTTTCTTATCAAAACTTGAGAACGTGATTGAAGACCGAAGAACAAATGCTGATACCTCTAGTTCCTATGTAGCAAAACTATTCTCGAAGGGAATCAATAAAGTTGCTCAAAAAGTAGGAGAGGAGGCTGTTGAAGTAGTCATTGAGGCCAAAGACAACAATGACGAGCTGTTCTTAAATGAAAGTGCTGATCTATTATTTCATTATTTAATGTTGTTACAAGCCAAAGGATATCGATTGAATGATATTGTAAATACACTTAAGGAACGAGAGAAATAGGTTTGTTAGCCGTTAGCTGTTAGCTGTTAGCTGTTAGCTGTTAGGTGAAGCAAATAGTTTTTTAAAGAATAAATAGTTCATTATGAAAGTGATTTCCATTCGACAATCTCCAGAATATGTAGATATAGCCATTGCTTATTTTCAAAAAGCTTGGCCTTCGGTGTTGCCTCAAATGTATGTGGATGCTATTTCGTATTCATTGGATGCTAAGAACTCACTTCCTCAATGGTATTTGTTAGAAAAAGAAGGTAATATTATCGGGTGTGCTGGATTGATCACCAATGATTTTATCAGCAGAGGCGATTTGTATCCATGGTTGTGTGCTCTTTATATTGAAGAAGAACAGCGTGGTCATGAGTATGCCACAATCTTAATGGAACGAATTCAAAAGGATACCAAATCTTTTGGTTTTGAAAAACTCTATTTATGTACTGAACATATCGATTATTATGAGAAGTATGGTTATTCATATATAGGAAACGGGCTTCACCCTTGGGGAGAATCTTCTAGAATTTATGAAATAGTTGTTTGATCTTTATTCACCAACTGAAGCGTAGTCTCGTAAAGTGGTTGTTGATCCATCTTACTCTTTAACCAGGCGTAAAAGCTCATCACAAAAATGTCTTCGTACTCTGAAGCCACAAAGTCAAATGAGTTCTCTACTTTGTCAGAAAACTCTTCTGTAGTTACTTGACTCGGATTCTTGTAGTAATCTTCGACTAGGGATAAATACACAATGACTCTTTCTTGTCCAATCTTCTTTAGATAGTCGAAATAGCTACGTTTGAAACTCAATAATCTAGATTCAAATAAATCGATATTTCCTAGTTCTAGTTGTAATA
>CAZTFN010000181.1:0-8486 GCA_964612905.1 uncultured Flavobacterium sp.
TTTAATAATAAAGAATGATTAAAAGAATCATATTCTTCATTAGTGTATTCGCAACCTTACAAGCATTTTCACAAAGGTCTAGTTCATCACCGTACTCTTTTTTCGGAGTAGGGGAAGAGTTCGGTACAAGAACAGTAGAACAGGTAACAATGGGTAGTATTGGTGCTGCTTACAGTAGTTCTTATCAATTAAACTTTACCAACCCAGCGTCTCTTTCAGATTTGAGATATGCAACCTATGCATTCGGACTTTTGAATAATGGACTTCGTTTAAGAGATGCAGATACGGATCAATCTTCTAATTCAACCAGTTTAAGTTATTTCAGTGTAGGGATTCCTATAGGAAATGGTATTGGAGTGGTTGCAGGAATGCAACCCACATCAGCGGTAGGATATTCTTTGATCAATACAATTGAGGATGCAGAGGGAGAGTTGTTAGACCTGACTCAGTTTACGGGTACAGGTGCTGTAAATAGGTTGTACGGAGGCATTGGAGTAAGGCTATTTGAAGGTTTTTCTATTGGAGCTGAGGTTGATTTCTTATTCGGAAATGTCACCAATAATGTGTTGAACATCAGGCAAAATGTTGTGCTGGCGACTCAAAATGTTGAAGATACCAATATTAGAGGTGGATCTGTGAAATTAGGTGTTCAATATAGAAAGGTCATTAAAGACGATTTACATGTAAATGCTGGAGCAGCATTCAAACTAGATAATACGCTTAGAGCTACTGGACAAGAAGATTTGTACTCGCTATCTATTGGATTTGGAGGAGTTCAAAGCCCTAGAGATACCATCTTTTCACAACAACTCGATGCAAGGTTTAGAAGACCTACAGAAACTACAGTAGGAGTTGGGATTGGAAGAGATAGCAAATGGTATGCAGAGATTGATTATAGTTTCAGGAGCGCGTATCAAGCAACGGGATACTTAGATAATTCTTCCGATAACTTTGCCTACAGAAACGCAAGCGCTATTAAGGCAGGAGGATTTTATATTCCAAAAATAAACTCTATTTCTAGCTATTGGGAACGTGTAACCTACAGAGCTGGAATTAGATACGAACGTACTGGACTCGCGGTAAACGGGTCAACTACAGGAAACACATTTACGGATGTGAATGACTTTGGCATATCTTTTGGTTTAGGATTGCCTGTAGGCAAAGCTCTACCCTCAAATTTGAACTTTGCCGTTGAGATGGGAAGAAAGGGGTCCATGGATAATGGTTTACTACAAGAGAATTATGTAAATTTGCGCCTTAGCCTATCACTCAATGATTTGTGGTTTAGAAAAAGACGAATTGATTAAATAAATACTATCTAAGATGAAGAAACGAATTATTTTACTAGCGAACTTACTTCTTTTTATAGGATTAACGACTGTGAACGCTCAAGATAACAAGCAAGAGTGTACCATCAAATATAACCTGTTTAAGGGAGACTATCAGTCTAAAAAATATGATGAAGCATATCCAAACTGGATGTTCTTGATGGACAATTGTAAGAAGTTGTCAATCAACATTTATAAGTATGGAGATAAATTAGCGAAAGAAAGGTATAAGAATGCCGCTAATAAGAATGAAGCTTTTGCTTTGGTGAAAAGAGTATACGACCAAAGATTAGAGAACTACCCAACAAACGATGTAGCAAAAGTTCATAGTGATTATGCTACTTTCTTAATTAAGGAAAAATTAGCTTCTGACGATGATGTTTTCGCCTTATTAGAGAAAGCTTACAGCATCGATCCTACAAGAATGGGAGTAAAGAATATCTACAGATACTTCCAAGGTGTTACCGATAGAAATAAAGATTCAAACCCACAAAAAGTATTCGATACGTACGATGATGTATTAGAATCAGTAGCGAAGAAATTGGAAGGGTATGCAAAGAAATTAAAGCCATTATTGAACAAGCAAGAAGCAGGTCAAGAGCTTGATAAAAAACAAAAAAGAAACTTAAGAGCTTATACTATAAACTCAAAGGCTTTAGGTCAAGTAGAAGGTGGTTTGGACAATATCATTGTTGAGTTGTCTACTTGTGATCGTTTGATCCCATTGTATAATAGAGACTTCGAAGCAAACAAGTCGAATGCTAAATGGTTAAAGAGAGCGGTTTCAAGAATGTTCAACAAAGAATGTACAGATGATCCATTGTTCGAAAAATTAGCATTGGCTTATGCAGAAGCAGATCCTTCTCCAGATGCATATACTTTCGTTGCAAGTGTAAAAGCTAAAAATGGAGATGAAGCGGGTGCAAATGATATGAGAATGAAAGCTTTTGAATTGGAAACTGATCCACTGAAGAAAGCAAACTATAAATTGAAGTTTGCTCAAGCAGCTAGAAAAAGAGGTCAGAAATCAAAAGCAAGATCATTGGCTAGAGAAGCGATTCAGTTGAATCCTAACTTCGGAAAAGCGTATTTATTCATTGCAAATTTATATGCAACTTCAGTAAACGGGTGTGGAAAGAATGAATTCCAGAAAAGAATGACTTATGTTCCAGCTTACAACATGGCAAGAAGAGCATCAGTTGTTGACCCAAGTATTGGAGTTACTGCAGGTAAATTCATGAGAAACTACAAGGCAAACTTCCCTTCTAAAAAAGTAATCTTTACAGAAGGAGTGAACGAAGGAGATGCATTTAAAGTAGGATGTTGGATTGGAGAAACTGTGAAAGTGGCTTCCAGCGGAAAATAATGAAATTGATTCGTCAAATAATTATCAAGAGCATTGGTGCATTCTGTTTTGCATCAATGCTTTTTTCTTGTACCAATGATACAAAAGAGGTACGTGATTTTTTGGCAGAACAAAATAGACCTATTGGAATTGCAAAAGATGCATTCCATATTTACAAGGATTCAGGTCAGATTACTTCCAAACTCATCACTCCGCTCATGCATGATTTTAGCAATCGTAAAAAACATCCTTATAATGAGTTTCCTGATGGAGTTAAGATTATTAATTTTGAAAATAATGGGCGAGACTCTGTGACGGTGATTGGAGATTATGCATTGACCTATTCAAAAACCTCTATTTCTGAGCTTAAAGGAAACGTGGTCGTGATCAATCACACTGAGAATTCGAAATTAGAAACAGATCAGCTGTTTTGGGATCAAAAAAATAAATACTTCTTTTCAGAGAAAAGGTTTATCTTAACTACACAAACGGATACCATTAAAGGAGTTGGCTTTGAATCCAAAGAAAACCTGAGCAAATGGGTCTCTAAAAATATCACGGGTGATATTGTCACCAATGAAAATGAATTATGACGACACTTTGGAAGTATTCATACTACGTTTATTTAGGCATCGTTGCCATTTTGTTGTTTGAAGGAATCTCAAGATTGGGAAACAATACAAAATGGGGTGTCATTTTAATCGCGCTGGCATTGGTGGTCCTTTTGAAATTCTTCATCACTAGACGATTTCGAAGGAATCTAGAAAAACGAAATCAACAGAAGTAATGGAGTCTGATATCATCATCATACTGATATCAATCATTCTTTCAGCTTTCTTTTCAGGAATGGAGATTGCTTTTGTTTCTGCTAACAAACTTCACATAGAATTAGAAAAGAAGAGAGAAGGGTTTATTCCTGTCATCTTAGGCAAGCTCACACAAAAATCATCGAAGTTTATCACCACCATGCTCATAGGAAATAATATTTCCTTGGTGATTTTCAGTTACTTCTCAGGCAAGGTGTTCCTAGAAGCTTTTCATATTGAGAATTTGCTGCTGCAAACGGGAATTTCCACCTTGATTATTCTGATTACAGCTGAGTTCTTACCGAAAGCGATTTTCCGAGTATATGCAAATCAAGTACTGAAAATACTAGCAATTCCCGCCTACTTTTTCTATCTCATTTTATATGTTTTCTCATTCATTATCAATGGAATTTCAGACTTCTTTTTAAGGGTTTTCTTTAGGGCAAATGCTCAAGAATTGCAAACGGAGTTTAGTAAAGAAGAATTGGGGAATTACATTTCAGAACAACTAGAAATCGGAAATGATGATGAAGAGGTAGATTCAGAAATACAAATTTTTCAAAATGCCTTAGAGTTTCAGAAGTTGAAAGCGCGCGAAATCATGGTTCCAAGAACCGAGATTATGGCCATTGAGATTCATGAAACTGTGAACCAATTGAAAGAAACCTTTGTAGATACAGGGTATTCTAAAATACTTGTGTACAAGAATTCTATGGATGATATCATTGGATATGTGAATGCTTTTGAATTATTCAAAAAACCTAGGACCATTAAATCCATCCTCTTACCCATTGAGATTGTTCCCGAATCCATGATGATTAATGATGTACTGAATCTACTTACCAAGAAAAGAAAGAGTATTGCGGTTGTAGTGGATGAATATGGAGGGACTTCGGGAATGATTACCGTAGAAGATATTGTGGAAGAGTTGTTTGGAGAAATTGAAGACGAACATGATGTGCAAGAGTTATTGGAAGAGCAACTCAGTGAATTCGAATTTAACTTATCGGCTAGATTGGAAGTAGATTATTTGAATGAAGCATACGATTTAGAAATCCCCAAAGAAGAGGCTTATGAAACCCTAGGAGGATTCATCATAAATCACACAGAAAATATTTCTGAGCAGGACGAGGAACTAGAGATTTTAAACTACCATATCAAGATTCTCAAAGTGAGTTCTGCAAAGATTGATGATATTTACCTTAAAGTTCTGGAAAACAAGGATAACTAAAACTTTTTCAGGCATTAATTTTCTTCTAAAGTTTCTAGAAATCATAAGGCTTCTGGTTGCTTATTTAATTGGCAAATTGTATCTTCGCCCATTCAAAATAAAATAATCAACTTTATGGCAATTTTATCAAAAATTAGAGAAAGATCTGTCTTCCTTATCGTAGTAGTTGGATTGGCGTTGTTTGCCTTTGTATTGGATCCATCTACACTACAGGATTTCTTCAGTTCGTCTAAGATTAATGAAGTAGGACAAGTAAATGGAGAATCTATTTCAAGACAAGAATACGCTAATGCACTTGATAACTACAAAACAAGTACTCAGAATAGAGCATCAGATATGCAAGCAGCTAGAACTGTTTGGAACAACTTGTTAAGAGAAAAGATTTACGGTAAGCAATTAGAGGAAGCTGGAATCACTATTGGAGAGAATGATGTTTGGCAACAAATGGTAAGTCAGCAGTTCGTTCAGAACAATCCTCAATTCCAGAATGAATTAGGAATTTTTGATGAAGATAAATTCAAGCTCTTTTTGATCGACCTTCAAGAACAAGAAGATCAAGCTCAATGGTTGGCATGGGACGATTATAAAAACAGATTGGGAATCAACCTTCAAAGAGATACCTATAACAATCTTGTAAATGCAGGATTGGGAGCTTCTTTGAAAGAAGGAAAATATCAGTACGAAGAGGAGAATACTGAAATCAGTGCAGACTTCGTATTTGTTCCATTCAACTCAATTCCGGATAGCTTGGTAAGAGTAACCAAATCAGAAGTTGCATCTTATGTGAAAAACAATTCCAAAAGTTTTCAAGTAGATGCATCAAGAGATATTTCTTATGTGAAGTTTGATATCCAACCTACACAGGAGGATAAAGATGCAATCAAAAATACGGTTGCTGGATTCCTTGAAAACTCAACGGATGACAGAGGAATCGAGTCTGTTGGATTCAAGAATGCGACCGACTATGCACTTTTCTTTGATGAAAATGAGTCAGACCTTCAGTTAGTAGAGTCACTTTTGATGAAAGCTAATTTGCCAACTGTCATTACAGATGATGTGTTAAAGAGCAAGGTTGGCGATACTTTTGGTCCTTTCGAAGAAGGAAACTACTTTAAAATTACCAAAGTAATTGAGATTCTAAAAAGACCAGACTCAGTGAAGTCAAGCCATATTTTGATTCCATTTTTAGGGTCAAGAGCTGCAAATCCAAATACTACTAAAACAGAGGAAGAAGCGCAAAAAGCTGCAGATAGTATTTTCAAATTGGTGAGAAGAAATAAAAAGAAGTTTACTGAGATTGCTGATGAGATTAATGCTGATGGAAGTAAAGGTAAAGGTGGAGATATAGGATGGTTCTCGCATGCTCAGGCTTTCTCAAGAAACTTTGATCCTAAATACGCTGAGTACATTTTTGATAACAAAACAGGAGATGTTGGTGTGGTGAAGAGTGATTTCGGATTCCACGTGATCAGAATTGACGAGCAAAAGAATAAACAAGATGTTTTCAAACTTGTAACCTTCGGAAGACAGATTCTTCCATCTACAGAAACTGAGAACGAAGTATTCCAAAGAGCAGAAAAGTTCGCATTAGCTGCTTCTGAAAAAGGCGCTAATTTTGCAGATGCTGCAAGAGAGAATAACTACATCGTGAAGCCAGCTATCGGATTGAAGGTGTTGGAAGAAAGAGTTCCTGGTATTCCTGGAAATAACAGAGGTGTAATCCAATGGGCTTTTGATAAGGAAACTTCCGTAGGAGATTTCAAGAGATTTGACATTGACAAGGGATACATTGTTGCTTTGTTAACAGGTAAAACTAAAGAAGGTTTGCAAGATGCTTCTAAAGCCATCAATAAGGTAAGACCTATTTTAGTAAATGAAAAGAAAGCACAACTCATTGTTGAAAAAATGAAGGGTGCAAACTTAAATGATATAGCAACTGCTAATGGTGTAAGCATTCGTAAGGCGAACAATGTTTCGTTAAAGTCTCCATCATTATCAGGAGTAGGAAATGATCCAAAAGTTGTTGGTGCAATGTACTATGCAAAAGAGAATGAATTGTACAATCATATTGAAGGTGTAAGAGGTGTGTTTGCTTTCGTTGTAACGAAGAAAGAAGCTCCTACAGCACTTCCTAATTATGAAACAAGTAGAAATCTTTTAGCGCAAGAAAGAAAGAATTTAACTGTGAAGATTTTTGATGCTTTGAAGAATACTGCAGACATCGAAGATAACAGAGCTTTCTTCCATGGAGTAAATGAATAATCTAAGATTAAAACCATAAAAAAAGCCACGCAAATTGCGTGGCTTTTTTTATGGTTTTAATTTCAAACCCTATCCATTCATAGAGATTAAAAACTCGTCATTGTTTTTAGAGAATTTGATTCTTTCACTGATGAATTCCATTGCTTCAATAGGGTTCATATCCGCTAAATACTTACGCAAGATCCACATGCGCTGTACTGTTTTTTCATCTAATAAAAGATCATCTCTTCTTGTACTCGATTTAATCAAGTCAATAGCTGGATAGATTCTTCTATTTGCAATATTTCTTTCTAACTGAAGTTCCATATTACCAGTTCCTTTAAATTCCTCAAAGATCACTTCATCCATTTTAGAACCTGTCTCAGTCAATGCTGTTGCAATGATGGTCAAAGAACCTCCATTTTCTATGTTTCTAGCCGCTCCAAAGAAACGTTTAGGTTTGTGTAATGCATTGGCGTCAATACCTCCAGAAAGAATTTTTCCAGATGCAGGAGCCACTGTATTGTACGCTCTTGCTAGACGAGTAATAGAATCTAAAAGAATGACTACATCATGACCGCATTCAACAAGACGTTTTGCCTTTTCCAAAACAATATTGGCAACACGCACATGTTTGTCTGCTGGCTCATCAAAAGTGGAAGCAACAACTTCACCTCTAACACTACGCTGCATGTCTGTAACTTCCTCAGGTCTTTCATCAATCAGTAAAACGATTTGATATACCTCAGGGTGGTTGGCTGCAATGGAGTTGGCCACATCCTTTAAGAGCATGGTTTTACCCGTTTTTGGTTGGGCAACAATCATCCCTCTTTGGCCTTTTCCGATAGGAGAGAAGAGGTCTATAATTCTCGTAGATAAACTGCTACTCTTTTCAGCAAGATTGAATTTTTCATCTGGGAATAACGGAGTTAGGTGTTCAAAAGAAACACGGTCTCTTACAATATTCGGATTCAACCCGTTAATCTTAGAAACTCGAATCAGCGGGAAGTACTTTTCACCTTCTTTAGGTGGGCGTACATTTCCTCGAACAGTATCTCCTGTTTTAAGTCCGAATAATTTGATTTGGGATTGAGAAACATAAATATCATCTGGAGATGACAAATAGTTGTAATCAGAAGAACGCAAGAAGCCATATCCATCAGGCATCATTTCCAAAACACCTTCACTTTCTATAATCCCATCAAATTCAAAATCAGGGTCTTTGTAACGATTTCCACCTTTCTGGTTTCGTTGGTTTTTTTGATCCCGGTTTTGATTGTTATTTCGGTTCTTATTTTGATTGTTATTTTGATGTTGACCGTTCTGGTTGTTCTTAGGTCTGTTATTTTGTTGTGAGGCCTTCTCGTTCGTTTTTGACTCCCGAGGTTTTGGTTTTTCCTCCTGAGTAGGTTTCTCTTTTTTGTCCTCTTGCTTTGGAGCCGATTCTTTTTGCTTTGGAGCCGCAGCTTTTGTCTCTACTTCTTTCTTTTCAGTGGTAGGTTTCTTAGCAACTCTTTTTCTTTTAGGTCTTTCAG
>CAZTFN010000182.1:0-8481 GCA_964612905.1 uncultured Flavobacterium sp.
TATTCTTCCATCGTTATTTCATTAGTTTTTGTCTTTTTCGGAATTAAAAACTTCCGTGATAAAGAAAATGGAGGCGTGATTAGCTTCGGAAAAGCATTGAAAATTGGAATGTTAATTACTTTGTTTGCAGCACTGGGTTTTGCAATTATCGATTTCATTTACACTGCATTCATCAACCCTGAGTTTCTGGAGCAATATACTCAGCATATGACTGAAAACTTAGAAAGTACTTATTCTGGAGAAGAATTGGCAACCAAGAAAGCAGAATTGGATAGTTCTATGGAATATATGACTAGTGGTTTTATGGCTTTTATCATGTTCTCTACGGTTGTACTTATCGGTTTTGTTATATCTTTAATCTCCTCTCTAATCTTAAACAAAAAATAATCAACCATGAAATACGAAGCGTCTTCACCAGAAGATTATATCAGTCAACTTCCTGAGGAACGTAAAGGTCCTATGACCAAACTCCATCATTTAATTCTCAATAACATGCCTGAAGGATTGGAGTCGGGAATGGGTTACGGAATGCCTGCATATTTTGTTCCTAAAAGTGTTTATCCGCCAGGATATCATTGTAAACCATTTCCTCCATTGCCATTTATCAATATCGCTTCTCAGAAAAATTTCATTGCATTGTACCATTCGGGGTTGTATGCAAAAAAGGAACTACATGATTGGTTTGTAGCGGAATATCCAAAGCATGCAAAGTATAAATTGGATATGGGTAAGAGCTGTGTTCGGTTTAAAAAAATGGACGATATTCCTTATGATTTGATCGAAGAATTGTTGGGGAAAATGACCGTTGAAGAGTGGATTTCTATTTATGAATCAAAAATAAAGTCTTAATAATCAGTTAATTATGAAAAATCGAGTAACAGGGATAGGCGGTTTGTTCTTTAAAACAGAGGACCCTCAAAAAACCAAAGATTGGTATCAAAAACACTTGGGTTTCAATACAGATCAATGGGGGTGTACATTCTGGTGGAAAGATAACGATGGCAACAAAGCTTCTACACAATGGAGTCCCTTTCCTGATAATACAAAATATTTTGAGCCTTCTAAAAAGGACTTTATGTTCAATTACCGAGTTGAAAATCTGGTAGAGCTTTTACAAGAATTGGAAAAAGAAGGAGTGACTATTGTCGGAAAAATGGAAGAGTATGATTATGGAAAGTTTGGTTGGATCTTAGATGGCGATGGAAATAAAATTGAACTTTGGGAACCTAAAGATGATGCATTTTTATAAATTTATCTCGCTAATCAAATTATAATACAATGGAGATCGTCAACGAAAAAGGGGAGTCTGTAAGACCACAAGAAAGCAAACGAGTTATTGCTGGAGTTTTAGGAATTGTTTTGGGTCAATTAGGTGTGCATAAATTTGTTCTTGGGTATACAAAGGAAGGCTTGTTGCAAATTGCATTGACCATTGTTACCTGTGGTATTGGTGGACTCGTAGGATTGATTGAAGGTATTATTTACCTTACAAAATCAGATGAGCAATTCATTCAAGAATATCAAATCAATAAAAAAGGCTGGTTCTAAAAACTTACTTCTATGATGGACGCATTAACCAAACATCCCGCAGAAATTCTCATTCTACTTTTTTTGATTGTCACATTTTTGCAATCAGGAATTGATAAATTGACGGACTGGAAAGGAAACCTCGGTTTCATTACAGAGCATTTTAAAAGTTCTCCATTGAAGAATATGGTTCCTCTATTATTAGGAATTGTTTTAATTACAGAAATCGTGGCCAGTTTGTTTATGATCGTGGGTATTTATCAAATTCTTTCTTCAGGAGTAAAGGAATTTGCGATCTATGGAATTGAACTTTCGGCATTGACTTTAATCTTCCTATTAATTGGTCAGCGGTTGGCAAAAGATTATGCGGGAGCCATGACTTTGGCAGTTTATTTTATCATCACGATTTTTGGCTTATACATCATGGTTTAGCTTTTATAAGAAAAAACTATGTTGATTTAAGAAATCAATAAGCTCTCACTATAAAAACACCTTATTTAAAGCCTTTTTAAGGCTTTTTTTATTTTTATGAATGTAATTCCGTAAGAGGTCGGTTAAAACAGGTTTAAATCGCTCTTAAAATCGAATTAAGCGTGTTCTAGCTCGTAAATCAATGAAGAATACTCAGAAGTCTTGCTTGCTTTCATGTTTGATTTCAAACCCACCCAAAAAGCTTTCATATAATTAGACTTTCCTGTTTTATGTTTTTCACTCAAAAGTGAAACATAAAAAGAATCATATTTTAAAGGATGTACTTTAACTACTTTCATTTCCACCGAATCAAAAAGTGTACGAATCGATTTTTGTGAAAAGTGCCAAAGGTGTCTTGGAACATCATAAGCTGCCCAATATTCTTTATAATATTCAGCATCATAACTTTTGAAGTTTGGAACCGCTATGATTAGTTTTCCTTTTTCTTTGAGCATGTCTTTTAGTTGCTCTAGGCATTCGAACAAATTTGGAACATGTTCCAAAACATGCCACATCGTAATAACGTCAAATTTATGATCAGCTATTTCTTCGATCGACTTGTAAAGGTCGATTCCTTTTTGCTTCGCAATTTTTCTTGCTGCTTCACTAGGCTCTGTTCCTGTGACACTATATTTATTATCTCTACAATACTCTAAGAAGTCTCCTGTTCCAGCACCGATGTCCAAAATTGACTTTTGTGTGGTTCCATTTTGAAAGATGGATTCTTTCCTTTTGAAGGATCTCTTTTTTACGGTGTTGTAAATAAAGTTGAGAAATGTTTTTTTCTGATTGTGATGCGATTGATAATCTTCAGACTCATAGTACTTATCTAAGTCTGCTGGAATGGGAGAAGTGACGAGCATTTCATTCTCTTCATTCAACATGATTTCGTACGTTTCATCAGAGACCAAATGGTCCTTACAGTTTAAAAAAGGAACAACTCCCCTATGAAGTTCTTTTTCTTTCATGTGATGATTTTTAGTAATGTTCCACATGGAACATCGATTAAAAACCTCAACTCTTACCTTCCCATATATACCAATAAAACAGAGATGTCGCTAGGCGAAACTCCACTAATTCTGCTTGCTTGTGAAATGGTGGTTGGTTGAATTTTGGTTAATTTTTCTCTAGCCTCGTAAGACAAAGATTTCACTTTTTCGTAGTTGAATGTTTGGGGGATGACAACATTTTCCAAACGATTAAGCTTGTCTGCATTTGCTTTTTCTTTCTCTATATAACCAGAGTATTTTAAATGTATTTCTACCTGTTCAATAATTTTTTGATCTACTTCTTCTAATTTCATAAACGCATCAAAAGACTCGATATTTTCAAAATCAGAAAGCATTAATTGTGGTCTTGCAGCAATCTTATACATCTTCATTGAATGCTTGATCGGAGCCAAACCTTTGCCTTCTAAAATCGGATTTACTTGTTCTTTCGTAATGCTTGTATCCTTCAAAAACTGAATAAGTCTTTGTGTTTTCTTTTTCTTTTCTTGTACTTTTTTCATTCGTTCTTCAGAAGCAAGCCCTAACTCGTACGACATTGGCGTTAGCCTTAAATCGGCATTATCCTGACGTAAAAGTGTTCTGTACTCAGCTCTTGAAGTAAACATTCTATAAGGTTCTTCCGTTCCTTTGGTAATCAAATCATCGATCAATACACCAATATACGCCTCACTCCTTTTTAGAATGAACGGTTCTTTCTCCTGAACTTTTAAAGCCGCATTTACACCTGCCATCAGACCTTGTGCAGCTGCTTCTTCATATCCAGTGGTTCCGTTAATCTGTCCTGCAAAGAATAAGTTCTCAATCAACTTAGTTTCTAACGAGTGCTTCAATTGAGTTGGGGGGAAGTAATCATATTCTATTGCATATCCGTATCTAAAGAATTTCACATTCTCAAAACCTGGAATCAAACGGATTGCTTTGTCTTGGATGTCTTCAGGGAGGCTTGTTGAAAATCCATTTACATAAATTTCCACCGTATTCCATCCTTCTGGCTCCACAAATATTTGGTGCCTTTCCTTTGTCGCAAAACGATCAATTTTATCCTCTATCGAGGGGCAATATCTCGGACCTGTAGATTGAATTCTCCCATTAAACATTGGAGATCGATCAAACCCATCACGCAACAAATCGTGAACCTCTTTATTTGTGTATGTCAAATAACAAGACCTTTGTTTGATCAGTGGCTCTGTATCTAAATAGGAAAATGTTTCCGGGTTTTCATCTCCTGGTTGCTCGTCCATTTTGGAATAATCTAGAGATCTTCCATCAACACGCGGTGGAGTTCCTGTTTTCATTCTACCCGCCTCAAAACCTTTTTCTACTAAATCTTCGGTAATTCCTGTTGATGATTTCTCACCAGCTCGACCTCCTCCAAAAGTTTTCTCACCGATATGAATGAGCCCATTCAAAAATGTACCCGCTGTTACTATGACCGATTTAGCTTTGATATGAAGTCCCAAAGCAGTTTTCACTCCAACGATTTTATTTTCATCGAAGAGTAGGCCATTCACAGAATCTTGATAAAAATCTAGCTTTTCTGTTTGCTCCAACATATTTCTCCAGCACTCAGCAAACATCATTCTATCTGACTGAGCTCTCGGACTCCACATTGCAGGGCCTTTAGACTTGTTTAACATCTTGAATTGTATCGCTGTTTTATCGGTAACAATTCCGCTGTATCCACCTAATGCATCAATCTCACGAACAATCTGCCCTTTTGCAATTCCACCCATCGCAGGATTACAACTCATTTGTGCTATGTTCTGCAAATTCATGGTAATTAACAATGTCTTTGCGCCCATATTCGCACTAGCCGCGGCTGCCTCACTACCTGCATGGCCACCACCTACTACTATCACATCATATGTCGTATCAAACAAACTCATAGTCGTTCCACGTGAAACAAAGTAATTAAAGCGCTGATTGTCAATTATTTAAATCAAAAATAGCGTCGTTTTCTTTGTTTCTCATCTCTTTTTTATCTTCCTCCGTTTTATCTTTATATCCTACATAGTGTAAAATACCGTGTATCATTACTCTATGCAATTCATCGGCAAAGGTAGTATTATATTTTAGAGCATTCTCCTTTACCCGATCAATAGAGATATAAATGTCTCCATTAATTAATTTCCCGAGGGTGTAATCAAAGCTGATAATATCTGTGTAGGTATCGTGTTGAAGAAACTCAACATTGATCTTATAAAGGTACTCGTCTCCGCAGAAAATGTAATTGATCTCACCTTCCTTGCAGCCTTCTTTTTCAATAACCTCTTTTACCCATTGGGCAAGACGTTCTTCATTCGAAAGAACGAATTCAGTTTCATAATTGAATGTTATCACTTTGTCCCCTTTTTCGAGAAGTACTTTTGAACCTTCTTCTCAAAATCCTGCTGCAAAGGTAGTGATTGTCTGTTTAAAATTTCTATCTGGTTGTAGAACTGTTTTTTAAACTCTAGTTCTTTGATCTTCTTTCTCTGAAAAGACAGTTGATTTGTGTTGGATTTTCTCTTCTTATCTTTTCCTTGTTCGAACGCAGCCTTGTCTAACTTGAGTAATTCATATTCTAAGTTTCGCATTCTTTGTAAGGTTCCTTGATTGAATCCTTTCTCTAGAATTTCATTCTCTAATTGCTCCATCGTCTTTAATGCCTTCTTTGCATTACCCGCTCCTTCACCTCCTTCTTTGATGGCATCCTGCAATTCTTGTCTTAATTGTTGCTGTTGCTGATAGATCCGAAACAACTCTCCATTGGACTCTTCATCTCCTTGGTTCTGTCCATTCCCTTGTTTCTTCTGTTCGCCTTTTTCTCCTTTCTCACCTTCTTTACCCTTTCCCTTTTGTTGTCCTTTTTGCATCGCTTCGGACAATCCTTTTTGCTTTTGAATCAGGTCTGGCAAACTAAATGACTTTCCTCCTCCTTTGCCCTTTCCTTTACCTTGCCCTTGACCCATGCTCATATTATTCTGCATATTGTCCAGCATGTTGCTAAGGAAGTCAGAAAGATTATTGGCCGCAGTCATTACATATTGTTGATTGGATATTCCACTACCAAAACGATTCTCAGCAAAGTTTTCTAATGATTGATCTAGGTTGTAATGTGCATTCGATAGATCAGTTTGAATCTTGGTAGATATCTGAGGAACTCGCATAGATATCACGTACAAACTATCATCAATATGCTCAAAGTATCGTTTGATTTCGTTTTGCTTTTTTATGTTCTTTCCGAAGTCAGGGTGTCGAACTGAAATCTCATCAAACTTATTCATTAAGTCTTCTTGTTGAAAAGAGAATGTTACAAGGTTATCCAACACTTTTCTCAGGTCTTCAATATTCTCTTCAATCATATTCGATTGCATAGCATCCATCGCAGCTTGCATTTTTTGACTCATCTGCTTCATTTGTTTGGATGCTTTCTTCTGATTTTGCTGTGCCTTGCTCTGTTGTTGCTTCTCTAAGTTCTCTTCAGATTCGTTGAGTTCTTCTTTAGTTTCTTCCTTTTCTTCTTCTAAATCTGGAATCTCCATCGGTTCTTTCAACTTCTCATTGTCCTCTTGAAGCTGTTCCATTTCCTTAGAGATTTTATCAAACTCTTTATTGATGTCTTTTTGCTTGTCAAGGGTGTTCTCCGCATCATTACTAAGGCTATCTTGCTTCTTAGAGAGCTCTTCAAGCTTGTTGGCTATTTGCATGCTCTTTTCTTCAACATAGTAGCGTTTGGTTAACTCTAAAATTCGCTCTAAACTTCGTTCTTGCTGTTTGTTCTCTTGAGCCAATTGCTTGGCTTTTCTTACCAAGTCTTCTTTGTCAAGTTTCTCAGCCATCTTCTGAAGTTCGTCCAACAACTTTTGTTGTTTGTTCAACTTTTTGAGTTCTTCAATTCTCTTTTGAAGCTCGCTTTTCTTCTCTTGCATGGAAACCTCTTCTTCCTTCTTCTCTTCTAACGTCTCTTGAAGATTGTCGGTTTGACGCTCCATCATTTCTTTGTACTGTTTTTGTCTTTTGATGAATTCGTCAACTTTCTTCTTATCGTTCCAATTGATGTCTTTTTTGTTCTGAATTTCATTTTGAAGTTCATCCAAAACTTTCTTTTGATCCTTTTGCTTTTGGATGGTTTTCTCTAAATCTTGAATGGTATTTCTTTGCTCCTGAAGAATCTCAGATTCTATCTCTTCTTCTGTCTTTTGTCGATAGCTAAACTTCTTACTAATTGCTTTCTTTCTTCCGTTTACGCCGTCATTATCATATACTCTAAAGAACAATTCATAATCAATTCCTTCTATCAGTTCTAACTGATCTGGAAATTGATAGAAGAAGGTTTGAATACTCTCTTTACTAATGGACAGTTTTACTGACTTCGAAAGCTCAGGAGTGTCTTCATTGTAGTACACCAATTCTAGTTTGCTCAATCCGTAATCATCAGAGATTTGTCCCGCAAACTGAGCATCACCTCTATCCAAACTATCAATGTTCGACTGAACCACAATCGTTGGAAATTCATCCTTCACAACTTTGATTGCATAAGGTAGCTTCTCGTAATCTTTTAATTCATTGTTGGAAGATGCTATTTGATAATTGATGTTTTTTCCTATGGTCTTTTGAATGGTGAAAAGATTCTCTTTTTTCAATTCAAATGGGAGTCTTTCCTTTCGTTCAATAAAATCTACACTCTCGGTTTGATTGGTGCTTACATCCCACTCTATTTTTGTTCCTTCTGGAACCAAGATACTTCCGGTATTATTTATTTTTTCATCCTTCTTTCTCGTGTATGCAGGGTAATCAAGATCCAACGTGATGTTTTGAATTGTGGGTGTTTTGATCACATTCAAGGTGAAGTCATTGGAAGCAACATTGTTCGCCTGAATATTAAAGTCAATGGGTTCGGTAACATTGGTAAATGTAAAAGTGAAGATCCCATTTGATTTTTCTTGCATGAAATACTCTTGATCATTGTAAAATATCTTCGCGTCTGCAGGAATGTATTCTCCTTTGGTAGAAACTAATAATGTAAATGATTTTCCCTGAATGACGGAAAGGTCATTGGTTTCTAAAATAAATTCAAAGGGCGCAGGCGGTGTATATTCTGCTTGATAATTCACAACTCTTGTTAAGCTGTTTGTCAATTCTTTTGATGTTCCACTAATCAAAGAAATCAACCAAATAGCCAACGGTATTGAAAGGTATTTGATATACTTTACGTTGGTTTTGAAGTTGATCGCTTTTCTAAACGGAATGGGTTGTAGTTCTTTTGCCTTCTGTTCAATGCTTGCCAAAATCAACTCAGTTTCTTGACTTTCTTTCTTTAGCTGAAGGATATTCAAGAGCTTGTCTTGTACTTCAGGAAAATGATCCCCTATAATTTTTGAAGATTCTGTATCAGAAATTCCTTTCTTAATTCTGGAAAGTTTCGTGAGCGGCAATATGATAAACCTGTAAAGTAAATATCCCTCTACAGCAATAAATGTCCAAAATAAGA
>CAZTFN010000183.1:0-8448 GCA_964612905.1 uncultured Flavobacterium sp.
TGTCGCCGGCGGGGTCGTACGACGTCAAGCGGATAGAGGTGATAAATTTATGTCAGGGAATGTTTGTGATAAACTTTGGTCAAAGGGGGCATCATTTTCATTGATCTCTATAAGAAAGCTTACGACTATTTAGAATCAAGAAGTTCCAAACAAATCTCCTTTTCATTTCAAACGGCTACCGATGCTATTCAAACTCAGATCAATGAAGAGTTGTACGGTTGGGTGATTGAAAACTTAATCAAAAATGCCATTGATGCCATGCAAGGAAAAGGAAGCGTTGCGGTAGATATTTCTGAGGATTCTAGAAGAGTCATCATTTTGGTTTCTGACACAGGAAAAGGAATGAGCAAGTCGCAATTCAAGCAAATCTTCAAACCAGGATACACGACGAAAAAACGCGGTTGGGGATTGGGATTGTCACTTTCAAAGCGAATCATTGAAGACTATCACAAAGGGAAAATCTTCGTAAAAAAATCGGAACTTGGGAAAGGAACTACTTTTCAGATTGCGCTTAACAAGCTATAAGTTATAAGTATATCAGCCCATAATATTGAGCTTCTTCTGAATCACATACTTATAACGCTCACTGATCGAAACTTGATCGCCGTTCATCATGACAATCAAATTGTCATCCAAATAGATTTCTTTGATCTTCTTGATATTCACGACTGAGTTTCTGTGTACTTGTAAGAAATCATCGCTGGCTAACATTTCTTGAATCTTCTTCAAAGACATTCGAATCATATAATCTTCGTCATCACAATACAAACCACAGTACTTCTCCTCTACCTTAATACTATTGATATCCGAGACTTCTGCTTTGAGTACTTTCCCTTTCTTTTTGATGAAGAGAAAATCAGGACTCAACACGGCTTGTTTGGGTCGAATGCTAATGGTATTGGACTGTTCATAATGCGACTCTATCGCCAACTCCAAAGCGTACAAAAGCTCGAGTTCATTATGCGGTTTAATTAAGTAATTAAAAGGCTTGGTATACTTTGCTTCCTGAAAGATTCCTTTGCTTTGCATACTAGTTAGGAATAAGAAGGGAATGTTCATTCCATAATCTTGAATCTCTTGTGCAAAAGCAATTCCTTCGGGTTCACCTTCGATCATGATGTCTAGAATAACAACATCAAAAGGTTTACTTCGAATTTTTTGTCGAGCTTCACGAGCATTCTCAACATGCTCAACATGATAGTTGTTCTCTTCTAGAAATGAGATCAACTCCTCAGCTTCTTCAGGAGTATCTTCTAGTAATAAGAGCTCTATTTTCTTCATATGCTAGACTTCTTCAGCGATAGGAAATGTCATTTGTATTTGAGTTCCCTTATTCAACTCAGCAGCGACTTGAAAGCTTCCGCCATTTTTCTTGGTTAAGGTAGTGCATAATAACAATCCTAATCCAATTCCTTTAGAGCGGTTGATCTTATCAATACTCAATTCTTGTAGGGAGTTGATTCGATCCAATTGCTCTTTCGAAATTCCGATTCCAGAATCGGCTACTTGAATTTGACAATGCTCTCCTTCTATTTTAGTTGACACGGCGATAGTTCCATTCTCAGGCGTATACTTAATGGCATTGTCCAACAAGTTTCTGAGCACCACTTTGATGGATTCTCTGTCTACATTGATGAATGCTTCATCATCCAAATCTGACTCTAAGGTAATGCCTTTTTCCTCGGCTAACAATCGGAAATCAAACAATACTTGATTGATCACAGGAAAAATAGGTTGTACTTGTTGATCAAAGATCATTTGATCGTTTTGCTCCAAGGACCAATGCAAGACATTGTTCAATAAATGATTCAAACTCTCGGCAATGGTGAGTGCACTTCCCGCAGTTTCTTCTAGAGCATCCGTCTCTCCTTTTTTGATCTTTTTTAGGAATCCTTGTTGCTGTTTGATCAACATTTTTACAGGTGAACGCAAATCGTGCGAGATCACAGAAAACAAATAGTTCTTGGTGTGATTGAGTTTCTCCAACTCACCCTTCTGAGCAGTGATAATTCGATTCTGTTTCACCTTGGTTTTATAACTATAGAAAAGCGTTCCAAGAAATAATAGCACTAGCACAAGAATCCCCGATCCCCATTGCAATCTTCTCGTTTGTTTCGCTGTTTTTTCTGTTTGAACGAACAGTTCTTTATCCTTTTGAGCAATGGAGATTTCTTTGTCTTTCTCTGCCAACTCCCAAACCTTATCTCGATTCCAAATAGAGTCCTTTAAAACGTTGGATTTGGAAAGATAGTCCAGTGCTTTTTGATAGTTTTTCAATCCCTCATTGACTGCGTATAAATTATACAAAACCTGCTGTTGAACTTCTATATATTCGGTGTTCTTAACGGATTCATATGCTTTTAAAAAATAAGACTCTGCCTTTTTATCCTGGTATTGCTCGTAAAATAGATTCGCGAGATTACTATAGATTCTAGCAGTATTTTCATCATCTTTATTCTGCAAATAAATCTTTAGAACTCTCTTATAGGCATCTTCAGATTCTATATATTTTTTTGAGTATAGATAAGAATTTGCCAAACCTCCATAAACCAAAAGTTCTTTTTTTGAACAGCTAGAATCACCGAGTATTGATTTAGCTTGATTATAATAACTTATACTTCTTTCATACTTCTTTAAAATTGCTAAGTAAATGTTCCCCACATTAATCAAAGTGTAGAAACGAATATCTAAATCAATATCTTTCGCGGCTAAAAGCTGTTCATATATTTCTAAACTCTTCGAATAAGAACCAGATGCATACAAGACATCTGCTTCCAATAAAAGCAAGCAATCACTTGGTCTTTGGTCATTGGAAACTTGATATTCTTTAATTAGAGTATACGCTTTTTCAAAATCTCGTTCATAGAAAAAATTGATCGCTTTACTTAATCTTTCATCTTGTAAGCAATCCTGATAAAACTCTTTTTTATCACATACCCTAGTCTTAATATTTGATTGTCCATATACAAGCAATGGAATAATTAGAAAAAAACAATTTACTATGAATACTCTCATAATTTAACATTTGTTATTGTTCTTAGGTGATACTATACAACAAGATTTTTTAATACTGTAAAAGGCTCAGGGAAAGCTCTAAAAAGGATTTGATATAATTATCTTTGTCTTTCTTACTGGTTCCTCGTCAAACTTCTTCCCCTTTTTCAAAAAATTTTCATTTACCTCAACCACTACTTCCTGACCACCAGTATTAAAAATTGTATCTATCGTAATTAAATACAATCTACCCGTTGATGGTACTTGGTTTGGATCTGTATATTCAATAAGAATGGCTGGAACATCATTGTCCGATGTATATCGATAGTTCCAAAAATTTGGCTTAAAAACATCTGCATTTTCGACTCTAGCAATAATGAAAAGTGTCCCCGCTTGGGACGATACAAGAGGGTTTACAATTGAAATTCCTCCAGAGTATTCCTTTGTTATCGGAAGTTCTGATACAAAATTGACCGTGGGTAACCCATTCATTTCGGAGTTCGTTGTTGTTGACATAATAAAATGATATTAAAGTTTGTATTGAAAATTTAAAACACTTCCTTATAATTAAGCATAGTGAACTATACTTAACTATAATTTGAACTTAAAATATATGCAATTCAGGGACATTGCGAAGTGCTTACCCAAAATAAGAATAAACGAAAATATGATTCGTTTGAAAGACTCTTTTTTATCAAAAAACAGGTATAAATACCTAGTCAAAAAAGGTGGTCGAAAATATATTTACGTTTTACTCTTTACTCAAAGTTTTCAGCAATCGCATCTGCCAAACTCACAAACTCCTCTTGAGTCAGGTTTTCTTTTTTGATGAAGCGCATGTCGTCCATATAATTAATTGGGATCAAGTGCACATGTACATGCGGAACTTCCAGTCCAATCACGCTCATTCCAATCCGTTCACAAGGAATGGTTTTCTCTAAGGCTTTGGCCACTCGGTAAGAAAAGTCCATCAATCCAGCATAAGTTTCTTTGTCGAGATCAAAGAGTTTGTTCACTTCTTTTTTTGGAATTACCAAGGTGTGTCCCTTTGCATTTGGGTTGATATCTAAGAATGAATAGTAGTTTTCATCTTCGGCAATTTTGTAGGATGGGATCTCTCCTTGAACGATTTTGGTAAATATGGATGGCATAATTTGAATTTAAAATTATCATTCTTAATGTGGTCACTTCGACTCCGCTCAGTGACCAATAGTTTCTAAAAATAAAAAACGCCTCTCGATTGAGAAGCGTTTTTATCATTTTATTCTTTAGTTTATCTCGAAATATCTACAATTTCAAATTTCATCATTCCTGCTGGTACTTGGATTTCAGCAACATCGCCTACTTCTTTTCCTAACAATCCCTTTCCAATGGGTGAGTTCACAGACAGTTTTCCATTTCTCACATCGGACTCAGAATCGGCAACCAATGTATAGGTGAACTCCATTCCGTTTGCTGTGTTCTTAATCTTTACGATGGAGTGAATCAATGCTTTTGAAGCATCCAATTGAGATTCGTCTATGATTCTTGCACTCGCAACAACATTCTTCATTTTTGCAATCTTGGTTTCCAACAAAGACTGCTCTTCTTTGGCTGCGTGATATTCAGCATTCTCACTTAAATCTCCTTTATCTCTCGCATCTGCAATTTCTTGCGATACTCTTGGTCGCTCTACATTTTCTAAGTGAGCCAACTCGTCTTTTAGTTTTTTCAACCCTTCAGGGGTATAGTATGATACCTTACTCATAATCTTCCTTTTTAAGCAAACATTTGGTTTGTAAGCCTCTTATAAACAAAAAATCCCATCGCCTTGTTACAGAATGAGATTTACTATAACAAATGTACAAAATATTTGTAAATTGCCTTCGTTATCTTTGAAACCCCTATGAACAAAGCCATGAAGAAAGTTCTATTCCTATTTGCTACCGTCTTATTTTTAAGTTGCACCGACAGTGGAAATGAGAACAACTGCTTCCCTTTCATCAGTGTGAATCAGACCATCAATCTAGAACTTCCTCAATATATAGACCTGAATGTTCCTGGTGGTTGGGCGTATGCTCCAGGAGGACTCCAGGGATTGATTGTTTATAATATCAACGGTGTTCAGTTCAAGGCATATGATCGATTGTGTCCTGGTGAAAACATCTCATCCTGTTCTCAAATGGTGGTTGACGCCAACCTCAGAATCTTATGTCAGTGTGACAACACAGAATACAACATCCTGAACGGTGCTCCATTGACTGAAGGAGGTGCATGCTTTGCCAACGAATACTTAGTGGAAAACCTCAATGGTTCCATTTTAAGAGTCACCAACTTCTAGTCCGCCTACACATCTGTTTTATTAAAGAATATGTGTTGAGAACTCTATTGATAATCTCGATTTTTTATTCGATATCAACCCAATAGAATTCGTATTTTTACGTCCAATTTCAATACGATATTGGTTTGATTAACTATTTTTCTTCAGATTTTAGATTGGGTGTTTTAGGTGGTGGCCAACTAGGTAGAATGCTACTCACAGAGACTCAAAAGTTCGATATTTTTACTGTTATTTTAGACGGTTCTCCAGAGGCTCCTTGTGCGCAAATTTGCAATGAGTTTCACCAAGGTGATCTTTTAGATTATGATACGGTTTACAACTTTGGTAAAAAGGTGGATTTGTTAACCGTAGAAATTGAAAAGGTGAATATTGATGCCTTGGATCAATTGGAATCTGAAGGCTTGACGATTTTCCCTAGACCGAAAGATCTGCGAATCATTCAGAGTAAGGCACAGCAAAAGAACTTTTACAAAGACCATAACATTCCAACTTCAGATTTTGCGCATTATGCCTATTTGGAAGAGTTAAAACATTCTCTTGAGAACGGTATTTTAGAGTTTCCTTTTGTTTGGAAAGCAACACGATTTGGTTATGACGGAAATGGTGTAAAGATTGTGCGTTCTTATGAAGATATAGAGAACCTTCCTACGGGTGAATGCATCGCTGAAAAATTGATTCCATTTAAGAATGAATTGGCAGTGATTGTCGCTAGAAATGAAGCTGGCGAAATTAAAACATATCCTGTGGTAGAAATGGAATTTCATCCGGAAGCCAATCAAGTGGAATATGTCATCTGTCCAGCAAGAATTGAGGATGAAGTAGCTACCAAAGCCAGAAACGTTGCTTTGAAAGTTGCGGATGCATTCGATTTTGTAGGCTTATTGGCAGTGGAAATGTTTCAAACCCAAGAAGATGAAATTTTGGTGAATGAAGTTGCACCAAGAACTCACAACTCAGGTCATTATAGTATTGAGGCCAGTTATACAAGTCAGTTTGAGCAACATCTGCGCAGCATCTTGAACTTACCTTTAGGAAATACAGATAGCAAAGTGGCTGGAATTATGGTAAATTTGGTGGGAGCTGAAGGTCATACAGGTGAAGTAGTCTACGAGAATATTGATGAAATCATCAAAATTGATGGGGTGACTCCGCACATTTATGGAAAGAAAATGACCAAACCTTTTCGTAAAATGGGACATGTAACCATTGTAAATAAAGACATTGCCAAGGCAAGAGAAATAGCACAACAAGTAAAAGAAACCATCAAGGTAATTAGCAAATAACAAACATCACGAAACAGGACAACTGTTTCATGATAAAGACAACTCAGATTATGGTAGGAATTATCATGGGAAGCGATTCAGATCTTCCAGTAATGCAAGACGCAATTGACATTTTAGAAAGTTTCGACATTCAAATTGAAGTAGACATTGTCTCTGCGCATAGAACTCCAGAAAAGTTATTCGATTATTCAAAGAATGCACATACTCGAGGAATCAAAGTGATTATTGCTGGTGCAGGCGGTGCTGCACATTTACCCGGAATGGTAGCTTCCATGAGTCCATTACCTGTGATTGGTGTTCCCGTAAAAAGTAGAAACTCTATTGATGGTTGGGATTCTGTATTGTCCATTCTACAAATGCCAGGAGGTGTGCCAGTTGCTACGGTTGCTTTGGATGGAGCAAAAAATGCAGGAATTTTAGCTGCACAGATTATTGGTGCTTCAGACAAATGTGTTTTAGATAAAATCGTTGCTTATAAGGAAGGATTGAAAATAAAGGTGAACAAAGCTTCAGAACGGGTAAAAAAATAGTGGCTATTAACTAACCACTATCTTTCCCCCGATTCTACGGTTTCAAACTAACCAACAATGATGTCTTTCGACATTACTTAAAAAACTATTAATCTTTAAATTTTCTCAACTATTATTCTTTCTATAGCTAAAGTAAATCAACGGATTGGCTTAAGAATGGATATTTAGATCAATGGAAATAATTCATCGATAAACGGCATCCTTATTTCGTTGAAAAGGGTATGCTCTTTTTCCCATAAGAGCAATGGTTATTGTTGGTTGATTAAGTATCTTTGTTTTCACTAGTTTTTTCATATGAATCCACTATTAGAAGAGTTTAATACAGCTCCTTTTTCCAAGATCAATATTGAAGATTACAAACCCGCTTTTCAAAAGGCCATAGATATTGCCAAAGAAGAAATCAATCAGGTAGTATCCAATTCAGAAGAACCAACGTTTGAAAACACAACAGAATCTTTGGATTATACTGGAAAAAAGCTCGATCGAATTTCAAGCATTTTCTTCAATTTGAATGCTGCGGAAACTTCGAAGGAGATCCAAGAAATTGCCAAAGAAGTTTCTCCTTGGTTGAGTGAATTCAAAAACGATATCATTTTAAACGAAGCGCTGTTTCAAAGAGTCAAAACCGTTTATGATCAAAAAGAAACTCTTGATCTGACTGCAGAACAACGTATGCTTCTGGAAAAACAATACAAAGGTTTCTCCAGAAACGGAGCGAATTTGAATGATACTGATAAAGAGCAATTAAGAAAAATTGATGCCGAGCTATCCAAGCTTTCTATTCAATTTGGTGAGCGAGTATTGGCAGACACGAATGCTTTTGAACTGCACCTAACGAACGAAAAAGATCTTTCTGGATTGCCCGAAGGAATCAAGGAAGCAGCTCAGATGACCGCCAAAGAAAAAGACAAAGAAGGTTGGGTATTCACTTTGGATTATCCAAGTTACATCCCTTTCATGACGTATGCTGATAATCGTGAATTGAGAAGAACACTCTCTATTGCTGCTGGGAAAAAAGGATTTCAGCAAAACGAAAACAATACGGAACAAATTATTCTTGACATTGTCAAACTAAGAAATGAACGAGCAAATCTTCTGGGGTACAAAACGCATGCGCATTTTGTCTTGGAAGAACGAATGGCTGAGACTCCTGAAAAGGTAATTTCCTTCTTAGATGATTTGAAAGAAAAAGCAAAGCCCGCCGCTGAGCGTGAGTTTGCCCACCTCCAAAACTACGCAAAGAAGTTAGACGGAATTGATCAGCTGCAAAAATGGGACGGAGCTTATTATGCTGAAAAGCTGACGAAAGAACTCTTCAATT
>CAZTFN010000184.1:0-8432 GCA_964612905.1 uncultured Flavobacterium sp.
ATCTTTAAATCTGTTTCGTTTTGTTTTCAACAAAGTAATTAACAATTCGAAATTCCTTTAAAAAACACTGATTTTACAGGATAAATTTTGCCCATCTCTTTTTTTGCAGTAGCTTTGCGCAACCTGTCTGCCGACAAAGGCAGGCTCTAGCAATTAGCTGAACGACGCGTTTCTCATGAGCAAGAAAGTACTACTAAACTCTAAAGAAATTGAAATCATCCTACATCGATTGGCGTGTCAGTTAATTGAAAATCACAACGATTTTTCAGAATGTGTCTTAATTGGTTTGCAACCAAGAGGAACCTATTTGGCCCAACGCCTGGCTTCTATTTTAGAAAATGAATACGACATCAAGGATCTAAAATTAGGACTTTTAGACATCACCTTTTATAGAGATGACTTTAGACGACGTGAAGAGCCTTTGGAAGCTGCAGAATCGCAAATCAACTTTCTAATAGAGAATAAAAAAGTAGTGATCATAGACGATGTATTATTCTCAGGACGAAGCGTGCGTGCAGCTTTGACAGCTATTCAATCTTATGGAAGACCTGAGAATGTGGAACTATTGGTATTGATTGATCGAAGATTTAGCAGACATCTCCCTATTCAACCTAATTACAAAGGAAGACAAGTAGATGCCATCAATGAAGAACGTGTTGTGGTGAATTGGAAAGAACTACATGACCAAGACGCGGTTTATATAGAGAACAAATAATTATGAAGCAGTTAAGCGTAGAACATTTACTGGGAATCAAATACCTCAACAAAAATGACATCGACCTTATTTTTGAAACTGCCAATCATTTTAAAGAAGTCATTAACAGACCGATTAAGAAAGTTCCTTCCTTACGAGACATCACCATTGCCAACCTATTCTTTGAAAATAGTACACGAACCAAACTGTCTTTTGAATTGGCTGAAAAGCGATTGTCTGCAGATGTCATTAATTTCTCTGCCAGTCAGTCTTCGGTAAAAAAAGGAGAGACTTTAATTGATACTGTGAACAACATCCTCTCTATGAAAGTAGATATTGTTGTGATGCGTCACCCAAATGTTGGAGCTGGGGTTTTCTTGTCCCAACACGTAGATGCTAAAATTATCAATGCTGGAGACGGAACCCATGAACATCCTACTCAAGCATTATTAGATAGTTATTCTATCAAAGAAGCCTTAGGAACTGTAAAAGGTAAAAAAGTGGTGATTGTTGGAGACATCTTACACTCAAGAGTGGCACTGTCCAATATTTTCGCTTTAAAACTACAAGGTGCCGAAGTAAAAGTATGTGGTCCTACTACATTGATTCCAAAATACATTACGAGCTTGGGTGTTGAAGTGGAAACCGATATTAAAAAGGCTTTGGAATGGTGTGATGTTGCCAATGTACTGAGAGTTCAGCACGAACGCATGGCCATCAAATATTTCCCTTCCACTAGAGAGTACACGCAATTATTCGGAATTAATAAAGAGATTCTAGACAATCTTGGAAAAGACATTGTGGTAATGCACCCTGGCCCTATCAATAGGGGTGTGGAAATTACCAGTGATGTTGCAGATGCCGATCAATCGATCATCTTAAATCAAGTTGAAAATGGTGTTGCCGTGCGAATGGCAGTTATTTATTTACTAGCGCAACAAATCAAACGATAAAGGATGAACATTCAAAAAAAAGAGAACTATACACTTGCAAGTATTGATGCTTCATTTGAAGACTTCACCCAAGGTTTGGATGATTTAAAGTCCAATCATTTGGTCGTAGAAGTTTCTGAAAACCTTAACATTGATGATGCAATAATCTCGTTATTTTTGGAATTGGCAACCTCATTCAAGCAGAATGGCATGTCATTTGTGGTTGTAAAGTCAGGAATTGATATTGATGATTTTCCAGAAAATTTAAATATTGTTCCTACCTTGCAGGAAGCTGAAGATGTTTTGGAGATGGAAGCAATAGAACGCGACCTGGGTTTTTAACGAATCAAACTGGTATGGTAAAAAAATTACTTTTTACAATTTTTCTTTTGACAGCAACGTTGGCATTTTCTCAAAAATCGCTAACGAAGTTATCGGCTGTACCCAATCCATTTGTGAATGAAACAAAAATTACCTTTGTTTCAGAAACCAATCAAACTATTGTTCTTAGTATTAAAAACGTATTAGGAAAAACCGTATATACAGATCGATTAAAAGTAAAAAAAGGAAAGAATTCTATTCCTTTTTCTAAAGGCAATTTAAGATCTGGAATGTACATCTACGCAATTCAAAACAATAAAGAACTTGTTTCTAAACGTTTTGTAATTAAATGAGCCTAACCCTTACGATCTTAGGCTGTCACTCGGCTACTCCAAGAGTGAACGCACATCCCACCTCGCAACATTTAGAAATAAATTCCCGACACTTTTTAGTGGATTGTGGAGAAGGAACGCAGCGTCAAATGAGAAAATACAAAGTTGGGTTTGCCAAAATTGACCATATCTTTATTTCTCACCTTCATGGTGATCATGTATTTGGATTGGTCGGATTGATTTCTACTTATGGAATTTTGAATCGTGAAAAGCCTTTGAACGTTTATGGTCCGAAAGGCATTAAAAAATTGATTGAAGTACAACTCCAAATTTCTCAATCTCATGTAAAGTTTGAACTTATTTTTCACGAATTAACTTCAAATGAAAGTGAACTGATTTTTGAAGACTCTAAAGTCGAAGTAAGAACCATTCCATTGCGTCACAGAGTTTACACCAACGGATACTTATTTAGAGAGAAACCTAAGAAGCGAAATCTGAATATTGAGGCGATCAAGCAATTTGATGAAATTGAAATCTGTGATTATAATAATTTGAAAGCAGGAAAAGATTTCATACTTGACAATGGCAACGTTATCAAAAATGACAAGCTAACCTTTGATCCTCCCAAACCATTGAGTTATGCGTTCTGCAGTGACACCACCTACAAACCAGACATTGTTGAAATTATAAAAAATGTAGACCTTCTATACCACGAATCTACCTTCTTATCGGAAAGAGAAGATCTAGCAGAAAAAACCAAACATTCTACTGCTAAACAGGCGGCTCAAATTGCTGAAATGTCTCAAGTTGGCAAACTGGTTTTGGGTCATTATTCAAGCAGATATAGTGACCTTGAATTGTTTAGAAAAGAAGCTCAAGAAGTTTTTCAACCTGTTGAGTTGGCACAAGCTGGATGGAAGATTAGTATTGATTCATAGAAAGCAATACCAAGGTACAGGCAATTTCTGATGCAATACCATTTTTTTCTAGTAACGCAATCAATTCTGGATTCTCTGTACCTGGATTAAAAATCACTCTTTTTGGTTTTAATTGCAATAAATAATCGTAGTACTCTTTTTGATTCTTCGGGTTTAAATATAAAGTGACCGTATCCAAGTCTGTATATTCTTTTCGTTCTGTATCAATGAAAACATCTAATACATTTCCCGGTTTTAAACCAAAAGCTTCGACATCAATATTTTGACCACGCAATCTTCGAATTGCCAAATTAGAATATCGACTTTCATTGGAGGAAGCACCGAGTACAAGTGTCTTTTTGCTCATTTGTTAAGAATACGTTAAACAGTGTTAAACTGGGTAACAAAGATACGATTTCAAAAGTCTACTAAGCGACATAAGAAAAACTTAAAAATCTCAACCAAATGAAAAAACTATGGCTGATGTGCCTTCTGGTCACGTCCATGAATTCTATTGCCCAAATGGCAAAATCCGAACTAGCAAAACCTGGTGTCATCTCGGGAAAAGTAATTGATGAAGCCAGTAAAGAAGCTCTTCCTTACGTGAACATTGTTGTTATGGATATGGCAAAGAAAATTATCACTGGAGGAATTACTAGCGAAAATGGAGAATTTAAAATTAAAGACATTCCCCGTGGCAATAGCCTTGTTGAAATTCAATTTATAGGCTATAAAACCTACTCCCAACAAATAAGCGTCACCAATAAAAACAAGAAAATTGATCTAGGAACCGTTGGACTTCAAGAAGAAGCATCTACATTGGATGAAGTGGTGGTAAGAGCCGAAACTTCCACCGTTGTTCAAAAAGTAGATAGAAAAGTAATTACAGTTGGTAAAGACTTAACTGCCGCAGGAACAACGGCTTCTGAATTGTTGAACAATGTTCAATCTGTAAATGTAGATCAGCAAACAGGCCAAATTAGCTTGCGTGGAAATTCGAACGTACGTGTTTTGGTGGACGGAAGACCCACCAACATTCCTGCAGCTCAATTGCTAAGACAGCTTCCTTCCAATTCGATTAAAAGTGTCGAATTGATCACAAACCCATCTGCAAAATACAATCCAGATGGTATGAGTGGAATCATTAATATTGTTTTGAACAAGAATGCCAATATTGGTTTTAACGGAAGTGTTGATACAGGGATCACTTGGGGAAGGTTAACAAAATATAATGCCTCTACCAACATGAACTATAAGACAGGGAAAGTAAATTTCTTTATGAATTATGGCTATAATGGAGGGGACAACTTTAACCGTGGTTTTGTAGAAAGACCAGGAGTCAACCGTCAGGAATTTGTATTCTTAAACGATAATCAATCCAATCTTTTAAAGTTTGGGGCTGACATTTACCTAAATGATAAGAATACACTTTCATTCTACACCACTCAGAACTGGTTTGAAGGAATGGCATCTGGAAGCTCTACTATTTCTGATAATAATGGTAATATTTTAATCGACGCACCCAATACTCAAAACAACAGTTTCCCGACTGGAACCTACAACTTTAACTATAAAATTGATTTTGAGAAGAAAGGACACAACTTAGAATTGGAAGCTACGTATTCCAATACCAATGGTGAAACTTTCTTGGACAACAGGGATGATTTAGATCCAACAAATATTTTCAATTATGAAAATAATATCGACAGCGACAGAGACAATACACAAATCAACTTGGATTATACCAATCCATTAGGAGAAGGAGCCAAATTAGAGTTAGGATTGGAGTATCGTAGCGATAATACGGATAATTTGAATGATACTGATCAGTTGATCAACTCCATTGGAGGCGGAACAGAATTCGTTGGGAACTCAGATTTCAAATTCGAGAGAAGAATTTATTCAGGATACTTTAACTATGCCAGAACTATCAAAAAGTTCAGCATGCAAATCGGTGCAAGATTCGAAAGCTTCCAAGTAGACGGTTTGTTCAATAGATATACTGATGACTCGTTCACTACGTTATCTCAAACAGAAACTGTGGATCAAGATTTATTCAATGTATATCCATCTGCATTCTTTACCTATAGTCCATCTGAAAAGAATCAATGGCAATTGAGCTACAGCAGACGAATTGACAGACCTGGAATTCAGCAAGTAAACCCAATTAGAGAATGGAGTACTCCATTGGTAGTATCAATTGGTAATGCTGATTTAGTTCCTCAATTCACCAACTCATTTGAATTGAACTATACACGTCAGATCAAAGGAGGAAATATTACAGTGGGAACGTTCTACAGAAAGATAGACGATGTCATCTCAAGAATTACCAATCCAGACCCAGCAAATCCAACAGTTGGACAGATCTTAACCTTCACCAACTTTAGTGATACTGATGCTTACGGAGTTGAATTCTCAGCAAACTTTAGAATTAACAAATGGTGGAGAGTGAATTCAAGTATGGACTTCTATTCACAGGAGCAATTAGGAAATATTGACAATACGGGTGCAAATCCACAACAATTAAGAGTTCAAAACAATGTATTTAACGCTAGAATTAGCAATAGCATCAAAGCATCCAACAGATTGAGACTGCAAGTATTTGCAATGTACAGAGGAGCTCAAAAAGATGTACAATGGGATACCGGAAGTATGTGGATGTTAAACACAGGAGCAAGTTGGACCGTATTGAAAGGAAAAGGAACTGTGAACTTTAGAGTGAATGACATCTTTAGAGGCATGCGATTCAGATTTGACTCAGAGAATCCATTTGTTCAAAATGGTCAGTTCTTCTGGGAAAGTAGAACTGCTTTCTTAGGGTTCAATTACCGATTTGGTGGTGGTAAAAATCGAGCCAAACAAAGAAGACGAAGAGACAATAACGAGAAACAAGGTGGAGGAGGATTCTTCTAGACTTTATCTTCATTTATTTGAGTATAAAAGCCGCTGTACAGCGGCTTTTTTTATGTTAATATTCTGTGCATTACATTTCCTCTAAAATGCCAAGGTATTTGAGCTTTTTTTATTAGATTTGAGCAGTTCTATTAAAAATCGATAATAACTAACTCAAATGAAAAGATTCCTCGTGACGCTGGTTTTATTGGTATTCGTTACTAATATTTCAGCACAACTCTTAACGAGCAGACCAGACAATTATGAAGTCCCCGCAGATAAATACATCGACTTTATCCCCATCGCCCCCGTTCAAATTAAATCTAGTGTAGTCGTTGCTACCTCTAATAACGAAATCAAAGAACTCTCAACATTGCAAATGTCAATGGACAAGCAATCTGTATTGAATTTCTTACCAAACGAAAGCATGGAGACCACTATTCAAAGTTTTGGTCAAGATGGGACCGTTTCATATTTATATTCTGGAAGATCTGTAAAGAAAGGAACGTATAGATTAATCGTAGACTATAACAAATACATCATTCAAACTGTTGAAGGTTCTGGAAATGATAGTTGCGTTGGATATGCAAAAATTGGTGTAGGATTAAGAATCATTGCCAATGTGAATGCATTGAAGAACAACATCGACATTAGTAGTTTAGTAGCTTTAGGAGCTGCTGCTGCTAGAGGTGAAGTTTCAGGAAGCGTTGGATATCAAGTCGTGGGAATCGAATCGAAAGAGATCACTGCTGTGATTCCAATCAACTCAGAAATTACTTCTTCAATCAACCAAGTATTCTTACAAGCGATTGGAGTTGTGAAAGGAAAAGTTTACGACAGTGCTACGAGATTGTACCCTCAGATCATCGCGATCAAGCACACAGGATGTGACTTAGGAACCATTACGAAGAATTTAATTGGTAAGTACGGAGCTGCTAACTAATTCAAATATTTACATACAACAAAAAATGCGTTCCAGAAATGGAACGCATTTTTTTATTTTACAAACACTAGATCCTAAGTCTAGCGTCTCTTTGTCTAAAGTCTATTTTCTCAAAGTCTGAGAGTCTTATTTAACTACCAGCGTATCACAACAGATCCCCACGTAAATCCACTACCGAAAGCAGCAAGTACAACCAAGTCTCCATCATTGATCTTTCCTTTCTCCCAAGCTTCTGTCAATGCAATAATCACCGAAGCGGCCGTTGTATTTCCGTACTTCATGATGTTGTTGTATACTTGATCATCAGAAAGTTGAAATTTCTTTTGAATGAATTGTGCAATTCTCAAGTTTGCTTGGTGTGGAATCAACATATCAATATCTTCTTTTTGAAGTCCATTTGCCTGTAAACCTTCTACAATCGCTTCAGAAAAACGAACCACCGCATGTTTAAATACAAACTGACCGTTCATATGTGGGTAATAAGAAACATCATCTGGATCGTTCTCAGCCATGATCTCTGGCACCCATCTCCCTGTCGCAGGACCATCTAACATCAATTCTCTTGCATGCTTCCCTTGAGAATGTAAGTGAGAAGACAAAATCCCTTTCCCTTCTTCTTCGCTTCTCGATACGATCGCCGCTCCTGCTCCATCTCCAAAAATTACGGTCACACCTCTTCCACGAGTAGAGCGTTCCAAACCACCAGAGTGATTCTCAGAACCGATCACCAGAATATTCTTATACATTCCAGTTTTCACAAACTGATCTGCAACTGACAGTGAATAAATAAATCCTGAACACTGATTACGAACATCTAAGGCGCCAATGGTTGGCATGTCTAACATGTCCTGAACACGAACGCCCCCACCTGGGAAATACATATCAGGGCTTAAGGTTGCAAAAATGATGAAATCTATATCGTCTTTGGTAAGTCCAGCTCTTTCAATCGCAATTTTGGCAGCTTTTGCTCCCATGGAAGAAGTATTGTCTCCAGTTGCTGGATCGATCCATCTTCTCTCTTTGATTCCGGTTCTTTCTTGAATCCATTCATCGCTGGTGTCCATCCATTGTTTTAAATCATTGTTGGTCACCACATTTTCTGGGACATAGTAGCCCAGTCCTGTAATCTTAGAACTATACATAGATTTCTTAATTTGTTGTTTGTCGTTCGGATGACAAAAATACGAATTTTGAGAAACTACTATTGGGCCTACTAAAATCAATTCAATCTCCGACCATACGGCCATTAAATTATTTACTTATTAAATTATTTACGTTTTGAATCCTGTCATCTTGTCAGAATCCTCTTTTTGGTATTTTTTTTGACCATTATCAGTCATATTTAATTATCAAACAAAACGAATTATGAGCAAAGGAAATATTAATGTATCGGTAGAGAAT
>CAZTFN010000185.1:0-8422 GCA_964612905.1 uncultured Flavobacterium sp.
CTCAACCTTTTTTCGTTTGCTATCTGTGCTAGTTAGATTAATTTCTTTTAAAAAGTTAGCAGGTTTTTCATGCTCTTTAAACACCCATGTAATTATTTCATTTAGCCTAGAGACAACTCCTGGAAACATTTGTTCGGTCACAGGTTTCTCATGAATCGAATCACTCACTTCTCCGTGTATAATAGAAAAGCTACTTTTAAAATGTTCGGGAATATATTTTTTTAGTACAAAAAAACTTACCCAGCCATTAAAATTGTCCTCTATCTTATACTCAAATTCTGAATCTTTCTTTGCAAAGCGCCTTTGCTGTGCTCTCTTTTCAATATTAAATTCTTTTCTAATTCCTGGCTTTTTTTTAAGGTTATTACATATGATGTCTAATATCCTTCTAGCTTGATCAATTTTCAAATGAAAATCTAAAGTTTCATCCACGAGATGGTTGTACCTCTTTTTGATCTTCTCAAGATCAGAGTCTGGTAGTTTCATAGTTGATATTCTTAAATGGTGGAGACGTATTGACAAATATCATTAAAAATGATATAAAAAAGAAAATAATCTAAAAACTTCATACTATGCTATCGTTATCTTATACACCAGTACGTTTCATAAAAAATATCAAGGTTGAGACAAAACATATCCCAAACGTTGAACGCTTTATAGCAAATTTCACGGTTGTAGGTCTTGAGGTAAGTGTTACCAAAGATCGTGTTGTCATACCTTTTGATTATGAACATGAAAATGTAGCTTGGTTGATTGAGTATTCTTTAGCCGCTGCATATGAGCTTGATAAGCCATTTGATATTGGAGTAGAAATTCCAAAATCATAATTTAAAACAAAAGCCGATGATTCCATCGGTTTTTATTCTGCATATTTTCTAACGGTAGCTCTATTAATTCCTAATTGTTCTGCTGCCTGTTGTTTATTCCCTCCATACCTATCTACAACCATCTGCACATGGTTTTTAATCGCATTTTCTAGTAGTAAAGAACCTTCTTGCTTTTCTAAAATTAGTGATTTAGGAATATCGTCAAAACTTATTTTTTTATCACAGAATGTATAGAGCACTTCAATAGTATTTGCAACTTCCTGAAGATTTCCAGTAAAGGAGTAACTAAGTAGAAAATCCCATACCTTTTTCTCTATATTTTTCTCTTCAATGTATCTTTTTTCTAGTTTGGTATAGGTAATCTCCATAAAGTGTACTATCCACTGTTTGCGTTCTTTTCTTGAAAGTTTAGTAAAGCAAGGAAGGGTAAGTTTGGCGATACAAAGTCGGTGGTACAGATCCTGTCTGAAAACTCCTTTTTTGGTGATTTCCCAAAGATTTCTTGTACTTGTAGCAATGATACGAACATTAATCTCTTTAGGCTCAGAGGAACCTAATCGGGTAATAGTTTTATTTTGTAGGGTTTCCAAAAGACGAATCTGTAAACGCTCTGATAGCCTGTCAATATCTTTAAGAAGTACTGTGCTTCCTACTGCCTTTTCAAAAATCCCTGTGGTTAGTTTTTTAGCTCCGTCAAATGCTCCTGACTCATAACCAAAAAGCATGTTTTCTAATATATCTTCTCTGTATGCTTGACAATTGAGCGTGAACATTTTTCTGGAATTACGATTGGATTTTTGATGGATAAATCGAGCTAGGCGACTTTTGCCCGTCCCTTGTTCTGCCTCTATAAATACTGTCGTATCACTATTTCCTGCAAGTTGCAAAGCTTTGTTATATGCCTCTTTATAGGAGTCTGTAATAAAAGGAGTATCAAAATCAGCTACTATACTATTTTTATAGCTGTCCCGAATATTTGTTAGTCTGGCATACTCAGAGCTATCAAAGTGAACAATTTCTTTAGGAGGAACACTTCCGTCTTTGATAAATCTTCGCTCTCTTCTTATAAAAAAAGTAATGTTATCTCTATTGGTAAGCTCGGTTCCTACAAGATACCATGCAGTTTGCATGGCAGGTGCACCAGGGTTTATAAAAATCTCTACTTCCATATCTCCCAGCAGATTCTTAATTAGCTTTTCTACTTCTCCCTTAATGGTTCCAACAGAGAAAACGTCATCAATTCCCATATAACGAACTACCACCTGAGTGCCGAATTTATTTCTTAATGTTCCTGCTAGTCGCTCCCATTTCGGATCATTGTTCTGATCCTCGTGATACTGAGATAAAAGATAGTGCGTATGGTAGTCACCTCCAAAATCTTTATAGAGATTAAAATGCGGACCGTCTTCATTGAAGAGTGTTTCAGTCTCTACCATTTCTCCTTTGTTGTTCTTCCTTAAGAAATCATGATTGGTCGCTATCCATGATACAAGCACCTTTTTCATATCATTTTGTGGTTAAATTTTAACCACTAAGATACTAAATCAACCAATAAATAAAAATTGAGGTAAGCCATTAAAGCAAAAAAAGGAAATGTGAATTCATCATTTAGATTGGGGGTATAACTTTTTAAAACTAAATACAATGAAAAAGAAAACAAGAACACTTCCATCTAAAATGAATCCAATGACACCTAATAGGTTAATCACTATGAAAGTCATTGATACTTATGAGTTTTTTAAACTCTTATTTGAGCCTTCAACTGGTTGCTATTTTGTGTATAACAACTACACAACAGCTTCTCATTATTCAAGAAGCTTTAATACTGCCAGTAGTCTTTTTGACCGAGCTATCGGTTTACTTGATTAATGTTTAATCTACAGCACCTGCCCTTAGGGTAGGTGCTTTTCTATTATCGAAATGAAAAATTCAAAAATCACCGAAGCCATTAATCGCTTCTTCCAAAACAAGAGCCAGTTCAGGCTCAAAAAAATAAGCATAATGTCTAACCACAGATCGAATATTTATTATGAAAAAAAGTAAGGTAAACAATCCGACCAACTTCTATCACAAAAGTGCTGATGCACTGATCGCAAAGCGAGTACCTGAGATAGAGGTAGATATTGAAACCTTCGCCTCTGACTTGGCGCACCAAGCACGACCTTCAGAGACGGATACGGCAGTTTTATTTATGCCGAAGATTAAGAGCTTTTATGAGGTGCTCTTGGAATCAGTCTTCAAACTCATTGGAGCTTTTGCGCTCTTGAACCAATCTGGGACAAGCATTAGTGATGCTTTTGAGCGTGAGAAAAAGGCATTGAAGAAGAAGCAAGCCAAGCTGAATGAGAAGGCTCGTATTTTACGTAAAGATATTAAGGGACTTACCGATATCTCGCACATCATAAATAAGTGGCGATACAAGTGGAGGCTTGTACTTATAGCACTGAGTGTAGCCGAAGTTGCAGTTAACTATCGCATTCTTTTGATCGTAACTCCAAATCAGATTACAGCTCTAGTGGCATCTCTTGGGCTGTGTTCGGTTTTATTCATTACCGCCCACAGCTACAAAGATATCTTGGCATATTTCAAGACCGCAGCTCAAAAATGGAGTGTTGGAATTGGAATAACCCTCTTTGTCTTAGCACTGCTCTACAACCTAAACAGGATTCGTCTTTCCTATATGCAAAACGAAGGACAGGTTACCTCTGATATTTCGGAATGGTCGTTTGTGATCATCAACATGGCAATGTTCTTAGCAGGGACAATTATTGCGGTGCTCTACAAACCCCTGAAATCAGACATTGCAAAAAATGTTCAGTACAACAAGGTAAAGAATGAACTGAAAGGCATTGAGTCAGAGTCCAAAAAGATCACCGATAGGCTTACGGAGATTCCAAAGGAACAAGACGAACAGATGAGAGACTCGGAGAACTTGAAGTACATGGCTCTTCATTATCAGAATATGATAATCAGTCATTACAACTCAGGAGTTGCTCTGTTTAAGTCTGAAAACCTTTTTAGACGTGTAGATGGAGTCAACCCGAAATGTTTTAATGAACAACCTCCGAAACTAAAAACTTACTTCGAAGTAGAAGAACAATCATTAAGAAAGAAAAACAAAGCTCGTAACAAAAAATGAAAAAACTCATAATCATATTTTTGGTACTCTTCATGGGATGTGAAGAGTACCATCCAACAACAAAGTACTTAAGTACCATTATTGACCTTACCGAAGAGGATAGTTACAAACCTTCTGCTAAAGAGGTGCTATCCTACCTTGAAAATGAACACTCAAGTGATGGGATTGAACTCTCGTTAAGATACGTTGGTGAGACCCGATATGCAGAGAAGTATCAGTTTGTTCTTCCTACAGGTGAAACGGGATGGTTTTCCAATGAGGATACTCGTAGAACCAAAAGAAGAATGCTTCTTGAAAATTTCAAAGACACACTTTCTAGCTATGAAAATAGGCTTAGCCTGCGTTCAGAGATTTTTAGATTGACGGTTGAAGAAGTGAATCGACTTTCAATGACTGATAGAAGAAGCACTCTGCTTCTTTTTTCCGATTTGAAAGAGCATAGCTCATTGTTTTCTGTGTATGATAAAAGGCAAGTAAGACAGCTCTACAAGTCACCTAAGTTATTGGCGCAGAAGTTTTCCAAAGATGTTTCCGTTGCAAAAGATTTGTCTGGCATCACGATTCATATTCTGTATCAGCCAAAGCTAAAGGATGATCAGTTGTTTACCGCCTTGGTCGCTCTCTACCGAGCTGTATTTGAACCGAGAGGAGCTTCTGTCAAAGTCTCGAAAACTCACAAGATTTCATTTCAGAAATGAAAAAAGGAAGTCCACTCACTCAATTTGTAAAAGCCCTTTTGGGGCTTTTACTCAAGGCAGTTTTTTTCTGCCTGTACATCATTTTAAAAGCCTTGGAGATCTTCTCAGGATTCTTAGCTGAAATCCTCGAAAAGCAACTTCAAAAAGGCTAACAATAGTTTACGTATAACACGAGCACACACACCATCATGAAACAGAATTTAATAGAATATTTATCTGAATCCACGAGCATCGTGGTAGAAGAACTTTCTGAGTTCTTTGCCAGTTTTTCCAAAAAGGACAAACTCCTCTCGGCTCGCTTTGGTCAAACTTCTCGTTTACTAAGAAGAAGGAATCAGGGACTATCCTTATCGGGAAACAAATTTTTGACCATCAAGCAGTCCAAAACACACGTCATGTACTTTGGACCCACAGGCTCAGGAAAAACCACGGTGTGTCTTATACCAAGTGCCATAAACATTGCGCTGTCAAAAACGGATTCGAGTATGATTATTAACAATCCCTCTGGTGAAAACCAGAGGCTTGAAGCCTTTTTGGTATCCAACGGATTTACGGTTTTAGAATTTAATCCAAACGATAAGAAGCGTTCCATTTATTACAATCCACTAGCTCGAATTTCGTCATCTACCGATGTGATGAAGGTCGCAACGATGCTTGTGGTAAAGGGGAATAAAAAGACGAAGGATTTTTGGCAGTTAAAGAGCATTGAGCTTATTAGTCTGTTGATTGAATTCTTATTAACGCATGCTCCAAAGCTCTATCAGAATATCGCCAATATTTTTTACTTGCTTCAGAATTTGGCCGGAGAAGAAGATACGATTAATGGACTGTTTGCCGATAAGGCAACAGAAAAACAGTGGCAAGCCTACAAAGCTGTGATTGCTAACAGCGAGAATACCAAGGCTAGTATCATCTCATCTGCGATAAGTGCGTTGTCTTTTATAGGAAACTCAAGTGAACTCTCAGATGTAACTAGTGTAGATACGCTTGATTTTTCTAGCTTCAAAAATGAGAAGATTTGTTTGTTTCTAAATGTAAAGACGATGGATATGGAGTTTTATGCTCCTATCATCGGACTGTTCTTTGAACAGTTGTTTGCAGAGCTGATGAATAAGATTCCAAAGCAAGAAGACAATCCACTGTTTTTGATGATAGACGAACTTAGTTCTATTCCTATGCCCAGCCTACCTGTGGTGATAGCCAATGCTCGTAAGTATTTTTCCATACTTGGGGTGCTCCAGAGTGAATCGCAGTTGTATGACAACTACGGAGAACATTCAGCGAAGACCATTCTTAACAACGCCACTCGTGTCTACATGAGTGGATTGGATGCTGAGTGTGAGCGTATCTCCAAAGCACTTGGAGAGTATCAGTATTATGCAGATAAGGACAAAAAGGTTGTCCGTACGAGAAGACTCATGACTTCACAAGAACTGCGAACAATGCCAAAGGATAGAGTGGTTATTATCCCGAATGGAGGACTATTACCACTCTACTGTAAGGTACTTCCTTACTACAAAAACAGACGGTATCGAAAGTATCTCGAGATGGATTTCCCTGAAGGTCATGAGCCAAACCCTCAATTGGAATATACCGTTCAATATTTACCCTTAGAACCTTATCGCAAGAATGATGAAACAGAAAACTAATACATACTTCATGTTTCCTCCAATTTTAGACTGGATGGAAAAAGGATTTGAAAAGCTCCATAAGAGAGTCAGCAATCTCAAAAAACGAGTTGTTGAAAAATCGAAGGAGCGAAAACAAATCTTAGAGAAGGTAGAACGTGACGAGGCAGACATCACGGTTGCCTCATACCTGATGAAAAAAAGAGAAACAAAACAGCAGAGGCTCCGTGAGCTTCGAGCAAGGAAAAAAGATCGAAACAAAGAGAAAGATCGATCTGTATAAAACAAAGTTTAATCATTTATCAAAATTATTATGAACACAATTATTAGTTACAAGAACCTTAATGCATTTATCTATTTCCAATATGGAATTGATACAGAAACCTTCCTTTCAGATTACGCAGACAATGAGAAAGTTCTTACAAAAGCCATGGAAGATATCTACTGGGAGTTTACCCGAACTGAAGTTAGAAAAGGCAAGGTAATGTTTGAAAACCCTTACCCAACTGAGCCTAAAGAACTTGACTTAGGAACTTTCAAAAAACCAAAGGATATCACAGAACTATTAGGTCACCTCTCTAAAACCTATCGTGCTAAAAAGGAATTACTGATTATGCAACACGGTAGAATGACTGAGATAGGTCAACAGAAAGGAAAAAATGTAGACCACAAGTCTGATAGGATTAATGAACTTCAGACGATTAAGCAAAAAGAGCATCAGAAAACCAAAGAGCAAGAGCTTTAATGGAAATAGATGCAAACTACAAGAGTGTCCATGAGTATATGGATGCTCTTTTTAAGGGAATGAATCCTACAAATGATGAGATTAGGCAGGCGAAAGAAGCCTACCGTAAACTCTATCAAAAATACTATCGAGAATCGTACAAGAAGAACCATGTTCAAATTACGTTTCGAGTTTCCAAAGAGCAGTTCCAGGAACTTACCGCTCTAGCTAAAGAACAAGGAATTAAGGTGACTTCACTGGTAAAGCAGAGAACTCTAGAGGCAAATAATAGTAAGAACATCAGTGTTAAGATTCAGCTATCAGAACTCTTAGATATCATTGAACAGTCCATATATCAAGATAAAGAACTCAGTATAACCGAGATACTAAAACAACTTGAGAGCATCGAGGAAAAGCTATGATTGTAAAAGCCATTTCACATAAGTCCAACAAAAAATCAGCCATGAAAAAATTGATTGATTACTGCTTCGCTCCCGAGAAAGTGATTGACCACATACGAGGAAGGGAAGCGGTAACCATCAAACGTCACATCAGAGGATATGAAACACAGCGGTGGGTAGATGCTTTCAAACGCAATGATGATAGCCGAACGTTTACCCATAAAAATAGAGTCGTATTGCGACATGAAATAGTCTCGTTCTCACCAGAGGACAATCATAAAGTCACCAAAGAGATGCTACAAGATATTGGCTCTTGGTATTTAAAAAACAGAAGTCAATCACTTGGGGTTGGTGCTGTTCACTTTGAAGAGTCAATTCATATTCATTTTGTCATTGCAGGGGTTGGTTTGGATGGTAAGTCAACACGCATTACTCGAAAAGAGTTCAAGGACTTAAAGATTCGATTGCAGGAATATCAGAAAGAGAGGTATCCTGAGTTATCACACTCTATAGTCAACCACTCAAAAAAAAAGATCTGACGCTTCTCCTCACGCAAAAGGAACAGCACATGAAAAAGGTTCGTGGAGTACTTTCTGAAAAAGAAAAACTCAGTCTCTTGGTTAAGAAAGTAGCCAAAAAATGTATTTCACTTGAGGAGCTTGCTACAAAGCTCAGAGAGCAACAACTAAAACCATATTATAGAAAAGAACTACTATCTGGAATATGGCTAGGAAAAAGGAAACTACGCCTTACTACACTAGGAGTAGATAAATCTCACCTCAAAGCTCTTACCAGAGAGCAAAAAAGACTGGACAGTCTTCGCTCTAAAAATCAAAACCTTCGTAGAGATAGAGAACGATAAAAGTCATTTTACGATAGTGAAATGTCTTGTTATCGACAAGGGATTGCAAAGGCACTCCTTTGCCAAGATAGCATGTTTGAAAACTCTGTTTGTAGCAACATGCAATCTTGCAAAACCCATCTTTGGGTTTTTGAGATTTGTCG
>CAZTFN010000186.1:0-7247 GCA_964612905.1 uncultured Flavobacterium sp.
CAAAAGTTCGAGGACTATTTGGTTTCTAAAGGTGCCGAAATGATTTCTAAAGAAGATTGGGGACTAAAGAAGTTAGCATACCCAATCCAAAAGAAGAAGAGTGGATTTTACCACTTATTCGAGTACAAAGTAGCTGGAGAAGCTATTTCGTCATTCGAGTTAGAATTCAGAAGAGATGACAGCGTTATGCGTTACTTAACTGTAAAGTTAGACAAACATGCTGCAGCTTGGGCTGAGAAGAGAAGAGAACGTGTTAAATCAGAAAAAAAGTAAGACATGGCATCATCTATTGAACAACAAGCAAAAGGAAACAAGCAAGGTGAAGTAAGATACTTGACTCCGCTTGACATCGAAACTAAGAAAGAAGCTAAATACTGTCGTTTCAAAAAGAGCGGTATCAAGTACATCGATTACAAAGATGCTGACTTCTTAATGTACTTAGTAAACGAGCAAGGTAAAATCTTACCAAGACGTTTAACAGGAACTTCATTAAAATACCAACGTAAAGTGGCTCAAGCTATTAAAAGAGCACGTCACTTAGCTTTAATGCCGTACGTTGGAGACATGTTGAAATAATTAAAGAAGTAGTATTATGGAATTGATATTAAAACAAGACGTAGAGCATTTAGGATTTAAAGATGATGTTGTAACTGTAAAGAACGGTTATGGTAGAAACTATTTAATTCCTCAAGGATATGCAGTTTTAGCAACTACTTCTGCAAAGAAAGTATTGGCTGAAAACCTAAAACAAAGAGCACACAGAGAAGCTAAGATTGTAGAAGACGCGAAACAAGTAGCGGAAACAATCAAAGGTTTAGAGATCAAGATCGCTTCTAAAGTAGGAACTGGAGATAAATTGTTCGGTTCTGTGAACAACATTAATTTGGCTGAAGCATTAGCGAAAGCTGGAACTGAAGTGGATAAGAAATTCATCAAAGTTGTTGGAGGATCTGTAAAGAGACTAGGAAAATACGAAGCTTCTGTCAGATTACACAGAGATGTAATTGTAGACATTACTTTTGATGTAGTTGCTGAAAAGTAAAAGCATCCAAATAAAAATAGGAAACCCTGCAATTTTGCAGGGTTTTTTGTTTTCATGTAGTTCACAGAAAAATAGGGAACACTCGCAGAATATACCATTGGACTCATAGCATACACATCTACTTTTAAGAGTCTAAAGTAGATTTCTAAATATGAGTATCTGGAAAAGTGTTCTTGCTTTCTTTTGCTTGGTTTCTACAAGCTTGATTTTTTCACAAGAGAAGTTGTTTTACAAAGGGATTGTGCGTGATGCCAGTACGTCAGAGGTAATTCCTTATGCCACAGTGGCCATGTACACCAATGCCAAGTTGATCGGAGGAGTTTCAACTGATGAACAAGGGAGATTTGAATTAACCCTTACGAAAGAAATAACCCATTTAGAAATTAGTTTTATTGGTTATGAGACTTATAAGTATTCTATTGCTAAGAAAGATCTAAAGAACATCATCATTTCTTTACAACCTTTAGATACCCAACTGGATGAGGTCATTATCAAATCAGAAAAAACAACAACAAGCCTCGAAATTGACAAAAAAATAATCCGATTGGGTACTGATTTACAGCAAGCGGGAACAACAGCTTTAGAAGCATTTGATCAAATAGCCGAAATACAAGCGGATTTGGGCACAGGCTCCCTGTCTCTAAGAGGAAGTAACAACGTGAGATTATTAATCAATGGGAAGCCGTCTCCTTTGTCTGCCTCTGAAGTCTTGGATCAAATTCCCGCATCCTCTATCGCGTATGTTGAATTAATCACATCTCCTTCTGCTAAGAATCAAGCCGATGGTTTATCCGGGATCATCAACATTGTTTTACAAAAGAACATGCAGTATGGGATCAATCTCTCTGTGAATCCATCAGTGGGAACCAAACGTTATCTGTATGGCTTCGATAGCAATTATCATTTCTCTAATGTCAATGTGAGATTCAATGGATCTCATAGCAGGAGAGAGATGGATAGCAAGCAATGGATTTCTCAATTATATACGAACAACAATACACGAGATCTTTACGCACCTCATGACTTTCAAGGTCGAGTTGAAAGAATTGCTTCTGGGATCGATTTTTTTATCAATGAAAAAAGTGCGTTGTCATTTCAGGTGAATTACACCAATGATTTTCACTCTTTCTACAACGATACATTCTATACCAATGTGACAAATACTCCTGATTTTGTTTATACCAGAAATTCTTCTCACACCCATAAAACAATAGACTATAATGTGAATTATCGGGTGAAATTTGATCGAGAGGAGAATTTTTTAGAAGTTGATTATAACCTTACCGATAATGAAAATACGTTTCCTGCAGAAGACTTCGAAGATGATCAATTTTTGTTTCGAGAGTTGTTGTACAACAAGAATCAGTTGCACGCTTTTGCCTTGGATTATGCCATTCCTTTAGAAAAAGCCCAGCTGGAAACAGGGTTTTCTTGGAATTATAGAGAATTAAGAAGCAATCGTACTCAGAATACCATAAATACAGAACGTTACTTTTTTGATTATGATGAAAACCTTATAGGATTGTATGCGTTGATAAAATCTTCCACAGGAAAATTATCGTGGCAAGCAGGACTTAGATATGAGAAGTTTAACTCCATGTCTGATAATACATTGAACAATGAGTCTGTCAATTTAAACTTTTCCAACTTCTTTCCTTCTGTTCATCTATCGTATCAATCCAACGAGAAAACAACACTATCGGCAGGATACAGCAAAAGAATTACACGCCCTGATTTTCGGAATATCAATCCCTTTCAAATTGGGAGCCAATATTTTCAATGGAATGCAAACCCCAATTTACGACCAGAGTTTTCTGATAATTTTGAAGTGAACTATCAATACAATATTCCTAAATTCCTGTTGTCACTATCCGCATTCTATCGTGATAGAAAAGATGTGATTCAATGGCTGCGAAATATTGATGAAAATGGTGTTATTCTCATTAGTTTTGACAACATAGGAAACCAGATTTCAACAGGACTGGAAACCAATGTCCAATACAAGCTGATGCAAAACTGGTCTTCTGATCTATCAGCAAATTACTATTATACCAAAGCCAACCAGCCGATCTTAACTTGGAACCATCAATACAGTTCCAACCTTATTTTCAAAAATACTTTTAAGATTTCAAAAACGCTTAGTGCTGATTTGAGTTATCGTCATACTCCTAAAGATCGAAGTGGTTTTTATACGACCCAGCCAAGAAATCGCTGGGATTTCGCAACAAGATTGAAGCTATTGGAGAACCGATTAGTTGTCAATCTAAGAATTGTTGATGTTCTGAATCGGAACCTGAGACATCGGACTATTGTACTTCCCAATGTTGTGCAGAATGAGACCTGGCGATTTCAATCACAAACTTTTGGATGGCTGTTAAGCTTGAATTATAAAATTTTTCAAAACAAAGAAAGATCAAGAACTAGAAAACGAAGAAATTATTCACATGGGGGATCTGTAGATTGATCTTCACTAAAATCAAAACAAATGATCATACGACTATTCATTATTTTCATCGCAGCGCTTTTATTCAGTGGATGTGAATCGAGAGAAACACTCATCAAAGAAACCATTTCTGCCCAGGATTTGAGCAATTGGCAAACTTTAGACAAAGGAAAAACAACTGTGTCAGGAGATGAGATTACCATCGAGGAAGTGCCAGGCTCAGATGGTTATTTCTTGATCAGTCCAGAGAGCTATGAGGGAGATCTGATCATGAACTATAAAGTCAAGGCAGTGTCAGAGTCTTCGGTATTAATCGTACTGTTTTCTGCATCCGACAAAGGAGCATCAGGAAGCCTCACTTTACCACCTCCAGAAACCAAAGGCTCAGAGTTTTGGACATGGAGAACAACCTTAGAACATTACAATCTGACCTTCAATAACAGGTCTCATGGAGGGAATAAGCCATTTCTTTTTAAGAACATATCACCGCTGGAAAGAGGTTTTTTTCTCAGGAGTGCTGAAAACATTATGGAAGTGGGAGAGTGGTATGATGTAGAGATTGGTAAACAGGATCAAAAAGTATGGTTCAAACTGAACAATCAAACTATTTTTGAACAAGAAGATTGCCAACAACTTTCTAACGGACACATTATGTTTCGAATCAGTGGGACCAATGGAGATACCGTAATTCTTGCGAAAGCCGTTATGAAAGATTTGGTTATCTTTCATGAATAAAGGATCCATTCAGGTGCAAAGGAAAACCACAAAGAGTTTTTTTAAAATGGAAGTACTGCTTCATATTTTTATATGGAGCATTACCCTGTTTTATCCGTATATCAAATACATGGGGCAAGAAGGAGGGTATCCAATGTCTTTTACTCATGAGCTGAATTCGCAATTTTTTAAAATGTCTTGCTCTTACTTTTTGTATCTATGGTTTTTTCCTAGGTGGCGTAAGATTGAGTATATGCCTATTGCGTTGGTTGTGTTGATGTTACACATTCTATTGTACAATTATTTCGACAGTTTCTTTCACGGTCATTATCAATTTTCTTGGAAGCAATCTATGGCTACTGGCTTGACCTATGTTAGTTTTGGAGTACTATTTTTTGCGTTATACTCTATTCGAGAGGGATATGAAAAGCAGATCATCATAGAAAGGCTACATCAGGAAAAACAAGAAGCCGAATTGAAAGCTTTGAAGGCACAACTCAATCCCCACTTTTTATTCAATACCTTAAACACCATCTATGCAAATGCTTTAAAGAAAGACGATAAAACTCCTGATCTAATCTTAAAATTATCAGATAGTCTTAGGTATGTGTTACATCAAGGAGAAAAGAAACAAGTACCAATCAAAGAAGAGATTCAGCACTTAGAAGATTATATTAACCTACAGCAGGAGCGACTTTCGGAAAAAATCAATGTGTTATTTTCCAAGAGTATTGATGAGAAAGAAATACAGATAGCTCCTCTATTATTGATCAGTTTTGTTGAAAATGCATTTAAGTATACGAGCATTCTCAAAGGTTCCAATCACCAGATTGAAATAAAACTAGTACTTGAAAATGGTGCGTTATTTTTTCAATGCAAAAATCCATATGACGAGGACCAAATCGTTGATAACGATCCGAACTGGGGACGAAGTGGTATTGGCATAGAAAGCACCCAGAAACGTCTAAAGCTGCTGTATTCAGGTAGACATCGATTCAATATTAAAAGGTCAAGAGGGATGTTTATAGTGAACTTAAAAATTCAATTATGATTGGAGTGATCATCGTAGAAGACGAACCTGCTGCACAAGAAATTTTGCAAAACTATCTAAAGAAAACCCCTTTTCTAAAATGTTTGGGTGTGTATGAGAGCGGCCTTGAAATACCCATTAAGAAATTAGAACAAACCGATCTTATTTTTTTAGACGTTCAATTGCCAGAACTCAATGGCTTGTCTTTTTTGAAGTCATTAACCCATCGTCCCATGGTTATTATTACCACTGCATTCCCTAACTATGCTTTGGAAGCTTTTGAAGAAGATGTGCTGGATTATCTATTAAAGCCTTTTTCATATGAACGCTTTTTTAAATCTGTGACACGTGCTAGGAATAGAATGTTAACTCAGCAAAAAAGCAATGATGAGCAGCTTTTTCTATATGCGGATAAAACCATTTATAAAATTAATACAGGTGATATTTTGTACTTGAAAGCGGAGGTTGATTATGTTCAAATCGTCACAGAACGTCAAAGTATACTCATCCTAGACAGTTTGAAAAACTGGCGAGAAAAACTATCCGAGTTTAATTTCATCCAGGTACATAGATCTTATATTGTAAATCGTGATAAAATTGCCAAAGTATATGACAATCAAATACATATACAAGACGTAAAAATTCCTATTGGGAGAACATATAAAGAACTATTTTTGAACTCCATAAAATAGATTGGTTCAGATGAAATATAGACAGTTAACCAAGGAACAATTCGAATCACTCAATCATGAGTTTGCTCAGTTTTTAGCCACTCAAAAGATTGATGTGAACGAGTGGAAAGAGATCAAGTCCAACAAACCCGAATTAGCAGAGGAAGAGTTGAACCTGTTTAGTGATTTGGTTTGGGAAGATGTACTCAACAAAGTCAATTACTTAGAGCACTTCTCAAAGAATTCGGTGAACCTTTTCAAGACTGAAAAAGAGACAATTTCTAGAATTGTAGTGCAGGTGAATAAAGAAATCGATTTGCTCAGTCAAGAAGGCTATGAGTGGTTGTTAAAGAATCCAAAAGACGATGCCGTTGATTATTTCAAGGGAACCAAAAAGTATGAAGCCGAAAGAAACTCAGAGATTTTTGACTTGATCGAAAAAGGAAGTCAAATTTCCAGAGGTGAATTGTTCGAATACTTTAGTCGATTAACTTCCTAAGTAGTTTCTCGGTGCCACCAACTGCAGTATCTTCAATAATAGTCAGATTTGGGTAGTCGCTTTCTCGAATACTTGGCTTCGGGTCGATGAAATAAATAGGTGTGCCAGGCTTTACATAATTGACCAATCCCGCAGCTGGATAAACTTGCATGGAAGTTCCAATAATAACGAGAATATCTGCTTCGTAAACAATGCTTGTTGCTTCTTCAATCATTGGGACAGCTTCACCGAACCAAACGATGTGTGGACGCAATTGAGCACCGTTTTCACAGAAATCACCTAAGACAATATCGTCTTCATGATCGTAGATCAAATGTGGATATCTGGTACTTCTTACTTTCCGTAATTCACCGTGCAAATGTACCACAGCGGAACTGCCAGCTCTTTCATGCAAATCATCCACATTTTGCGTGACAATGGTGACTTCATAACTTGATTCAAGTTGAGCCAAATTCAAATGACCTTGATTCGGAGCTACTTCTTTCAACTGTCTTCTCCGTTGATTGTAGAATTCTAATACTAAGGCAGGATTGTCTCGAAATCCCTCGGGTGTTGCTACCTCCATCACATCATGCCCTTCCCAGAGTCCATCTGCATCTCTAAAGGTTTTAATTCCACTTTCTGCGCTCATTCCTGCGCCTGTTAATACAACCAACTTTTTCAAGAACAATAATTTAATAAGTTAATAATTGAATGATCTAATCATTACACTAAATGAGGTATAAGATTCTAAAAATATAAAAAAATACTATGTTTTCTTTGTGTTGTATAAGGATGCATTAATTTTGAATTATTGAATTATTGAATTATTGAATTATTGAATTATTGAATTATTGAATTATTGAATT
>CAZTFN010000186.1:7347-8406 GCA_964612905.1 uncultured Flavobacterium sp.
ATTGAATGAATAACGATTTACTTACTTACCTAGAAGGTTTTGTCACCGACAAACGAAAAGAACTCTTCAAAACTGTTTTAGAGCAGCGTACTCGACATTTCGCTGTGGTTCTAGAGAATATCTATCAACAACACAACTCTAGTGCTGTGGTGCGAAGCTGCGATATCTTTGGAGTACAAGATTTGTATGTGATTGAAAACACCTATTCCAGTAAAGTATCTCGACATGTAGCCCGAGGTTCCCAGAAATGGTTGACCTTTCATCGGTATAAAAAAGACACCAACAATACGGTGGAATGTTTTGAGGACTTAAAGAAAGAAGGCTATCAAATCATTGCCACCACACCGCACAACGACTCTTGCTATTTGCATGACTTTGACATTTCTAAAAAATCGGCATTCGTCTTCGGAGTAGAGAAAGAAGGTGTTTCTGACTATGTAAAGGAAAATGCAGACGGATTCCTAAAAATTCCCATGGTAGGATTTACAGAAAGTTTGAATATTTCTGTTGCAGCTGCGATTATCCTAGAAAATCTAACCACGAGATTGCGAAACTCAGATCTGGATTGGAAACTATCTGAAGATGAGGTGTTGGAATTGTATGAGGAATGGATTCAAAAATCGATTAAGAATGTGGATAAGATTACCGAGCATTATTTGCAGTCGCAGAATTAATAATTAACTTTATTATTCATTTACATAATAAAAGTAAAATGGATGAATTAGAAAAAGCTGGATCAGACTTAGAACAAGTAAATGATACCATTGAAACACTGGTTACTGGAATTCCTGCTCCGATTAGAAAAAATTTTTTTAAGGCATTTGCACAACTTTGTACAGCTGCTGTAGATATTCCTGTTGCCAAACTACAGAGCAGGGCTTCAGAAATAAGAGCTGAATCAAAGGCTAGAGTGCAAATTATAGAAAGACAAGGCGATACATTATCAAACAACCTCGATATACCTAAAGAGTATATCAACAAGGCCTCTGAAAAGTTTGCATCAAAAGTGATCAAAGAACAATTAAATTTGGATGAGATTGGGATGCATGCAGCCAATAA
>CAZTFN010000187.1:0-8300 GCA_964612905.1 uncultured Flavobacterium sp.
AAGTGGTAGACAAACTCAAGTTAGGAGTTGCCTACGACATCACCACCTCAGATGTGACCCTAGTCAATGACGATGGATCACTAGAACTCATTCTAAAGTATCAGTTTTAAGAGACCAATAAAACGCACAAACAAATAAAGGTAAAAAACCCTGACGGAAACCGTCAGGGTTTTTTATAAGTATCTTTACTAAAAATCTAAAAAATGGAGCTGAATGTTTTTGGAGATCCCATGATTCCTTGTTGTATGGATCCCGTCACGGGATATTTTAGAGATGGATATTGTAGAACCGACCAAAGCGATTTTGGAACCCATGTGGTTTGTGCTGTGGTCACCAATGAGTTTTTAGAATTCTCTCGATCTAGAGGGAATGATTTGATCACTCCCATTCCTTATTGGAACTTTCCTGGACTCAAACATGGATCAAAATGGTGCTTGTGTGTTTCTCGTTGGTTACAAGCAGAAAAGGTTGGAAAAGCTCCACCCATTATTTTAGAAGCAACGCATGAATCGGCATTGAAGTATGCAACGCTCGAGAAGTTGAAGCAATACGAATATCAACCAGAATAGCGAATCAGTCCTAATTTTTCCAGGACTCCTTTTGCCGCAGCTTCACCAGATAACATCGCGGCATTTAACGAACCATTCAATTGCGTATCACCCGCTAAAAAAACCGAATGTGTTAACATGGTTTCGGAAGGAGCCAATTCGTATTGAAGGTTTTGCAAATTAGGCAATGCTTTCGGAATGTGATACATCTTTAAAAACTGGGTCTTTGTAATTCCGCAGTATTTTTCTAGATCATCTTGAACTCTTTTGATTAGTTCAGCTTCGGAAAGATTGTGCTCTTTCACCACCGTAACCGACAGCAATTCTTGATTTCCTTTTTGATCCGTAGCAATGCTATTGTGATAAAAAATATTGTTGACCAAACTATCTTCATCAGCAATCAAACCAATCAAGGCTTTTGAAATAAATTGATCTGGACTTGTAAAGTAAAGTGTCTGACAAGACTTCCAAGCAATTTCCTGATTGGACATGTTGGAGATTAATTGACTAGGTTCTGTGGCAATGACCACAAAATCGAACTCCATGGCAGTTCCATCTTCCAAAGAAACAACACCATCTTTTACGTTCTTTATTTTAGTGTTGAATTGGATGTCCGTCGAATTTAATTGGGCTGCCAATTGTTGAGGAATTTTCTCGATTCCTCCTTTCGGTAAAGCAGCCAATCCTTCACCAAACATCTTGTAGACAAATTCAAACATTCTACTGCTGGTTTGTAATTCTGTCTCCAGAAAAATACCTGTAAAGAAGGGTTTGAAAAATCGGGTGATCATTTTGTTGGAAAACCCAAAGTCTTGCAGATATTGTAAGGTTGTTTTTTCTTGATCGGAAAAAATAGTGTCTAAAGACTTTTTCTTGAGTTGCTTGTTTAGCTTTAAAACCTTCAGTTTGTCTCCAAAGCTTCCAGCATTTGAAAAGATCGTAATAAAGAGAAATGTAAAATTTCGAAAAGCATCACCAATCACTGTAGCGCCACCTTTGTGGAAAATTTGAGAACCAGGCAAAAACTCTTGAAGGTCCAATGCAGAAAAGTCTAAGTGCTTTTTAGCTGCAGGGTAGTTCGTCAGTAAAACCTGAAACCCATGATCCAATTGATAGCCATCAACAATATCTGTTTTTACACGTCCACCCGCTCGATCTGAAGCTTCAAAGATGGTAGGAGAAAGCTCATATTCTTCAAAGGTTTTTGCAGCAATCAATCCGCTAATTCCCGCGCCAATGATTCCAATTTTAGGTTTTGTACTTGACATAATTCGACAACAAAAGTTTCCAACAAAATTACTACTTTTAAGAGCATTTCTTCAATTTTATGTTTGATACACTGACGCTTTCGTTTGATGCTGGATTATTGGTCTTAATATGGATGGTACAATTGATCATATATCCAAGCTTTTTGTATTACGAAAGAAACAACTTGATCACTTGGCATAAAAAGTATACGGGACTTATCACGGTGATTGTAGCTCCTTTGATGTTCGGTCAACTTGGATGTTCCATTTATGTTTTGATTGATGGGTTTCAGTTTATGTCAATTGTAAAACTAGGATTGATCTTGTTAGTTTGGCTCTCAACCTTTATTTATTTTGCTCCCACGCATGGGAAAATAAGTAAGGGTGATTTTTCAGAAACTACCTTGCAACAACTCGTTAAATTGAATTGGTTCCGAACCTTCACTTGGACCTTGGTTTTTATACTCACATTCTTCAACTTCTAAATTCAATATCATGAAAAAAATAGGACTCTTTATTACTTGTTTGCTGATGTCGGCAATCACCTTTGGACAGCAACAGAAATACGATTTCTCCAAGGAGATTGATCAGCAACTATGGAAATCCTTTGTGAAATCCTACAATTCAAGAGATGGTAAAAGCCATATTAAGATTCACACAAATGACGTACTAAGAATCACTAGAAATGGGATTCGAAAAGGCAAAGCCTATCAAGATCAAATTTTGGAATCCTATGGAAGAAAAGGTCAACCCAAAAGAGAAATTGAATTCAAGCACGAACACAGAATTCATGCGCCAAACTTAGCCTATGAAGTAGGTTACTTCAAGGTAACGGTGTTCAGAAAAGACAAAGCGGATGAATACTACGGTCGATTTAGTGTAGTCTTAGAAAAAGAAGAAGGACGATGGAAAATAGCACAAGATTGGGATGTGGATGAGATCAATGGGGTAAAGATTACCAAAGCCGATTATGAAAAGATGGATTCCTATATAATTTCAAAAGGTCATTGAGCTAGATCAATGACCTTTTAAGTTTTATTTTTTAGAAGCTTTATAAAATTGAGAAAAAGGACTTCTACCTGTTTTCTTTGCTTTTTTGTTGAACTTATGGGATAGTGTTCCTTTACTCTTCAAGTTATTCAATTTTTGATTACGATAATCTTTGAATTTGATGTCGTCATATCGAAAAGTTCCATTACTCATTTTTTTACGATTAAAATGGATGTAAACATCTTTAGATACTTTGTGACTAAACTTTGTCCATCCTTTCCATCTTGGATCACCTTTGCTTTTCCGTCCAATTGTTGTAAGCCTCTTAATACTATTCCCAGGATTGTTCTTCCACGCTTTTAGTGCATCTCGCTCCATTTTATTTCTTGGGATAGCCCTTCCGGTAGACCCTCTGCTGAAAAGGGAATGATTTTGAACTCTAGGAAGTCGACTTTTTCCATTAAACGCAGTTTGTATTGGGGGTCTCTTGTGATGTTTTCTTCTTATTTGGGTAGATTTTTGTGCAGTTGCTCCAGCCCTATGGTTGAATTGAGTTCTTGTAAATTGTTTTCTATTCGTTTTGTTCCATTTCTTCTGGGCCTTTTGCACTGTAGCGCCTGACTTACGGTTGAACTTTTTTTTCAATTGTGCGTCCATTGAAAAGGGAAGAAAGGCTAGGATAATAATGACAATATATTTTTTCATAATGATTAAGATTTAAAAATATGGTTAGAATAATAGACCATGGAGCTGTAGACTTTGCGAAAAAACTCTTGATCCGAATTGTAAATGGTCGCTAATCTCCGTGCATCTTGAATTGCTTGATCAGTAATTAGCACAGATTCTTTTAATTGATCGGATTTGATTCCTAAAAAATCGGAAATGATACCTCCTGCTTTTCCTACGCTTACAGCACCAAAAGACTGTGCTTTTTTACTGATTACTCCCAGCTTCGTAGAAATACTTGGATCCAACTCCAAAAGAAAAGAAGGATCGTCCACGATAAATAAGATGTCTGTCTCATTTAATGTATTCTGAATGACTCCCACATAATATCCTGTAATCACTTTATTTCGTTTGAGAGTAGCGAAGTCTCCGTCGTAAAGTGATTGGATGATATCTACTCTATTGAAACCTTCAAAAAGATTGGAACTTTTAGAGGCATTCATTTCATTCAATATTTCTTTCACAAGTCCATCATCCGTAAAGCCTTTTTGAAGTGCTTTCTGCAACCATTTTTTACCTTCAGCAGGTTGGTCTATTTCAAGATAATAGTATCCAAGAAAGCCCATTGCTGCTTCAGACCCATGTTTAGCAGCAGAAGCAACCCAGTCAATTCCTTCGTTGTATCCAATAAAGGTTGCTCCTCGCCCCAGATAGAATAAATATCTCGGCGATTGTTGCACTTTTTTTCTAGCAATGGGCAAACCAATGTTGATCAATGTATAAATCTCACTTGGATTCATAGATTGCAGGACAATATCATTTGCGCCCAGATTGGATTTAGGCAATCTTTTATCACCAGGATATCCTAATGATTCATCAATGAGTTGCAAGATTTCACTTTCATCGATTTCTTCAATTTCGGTATTGAAACCGTCGTCAATAGCAGGGTTTTGATACTCTACTGTTGGGAATTTATGTTCAACAGCGGCAATGTTCGTTGAAGAGGTGTCTTCTGTAAACGCTTGTGAAGTGATAAAAATCAACAAGACGATACCTATAATAAAGATGAGTTTTTTCATAATAGTTGTAAATTTTATGTGTTTCCGGAGAGCTGATCTCTCCAGAAACACAGGTTGTTATTTATGAAGTAGTAGCTCCTAAGTTCGAAGCATTTTCATCGGGTTTCTCTCCGTTTACAGCAGCTTGGTCAGCGACCATTCTGCTGTAGTATTGCGCTTGTCTTTCGTGCTCAGCAGCGGCTTTGTCAAACTTTGCTTCTTTGTATTGCACGACAAAGTATTGAAAGCCAATTTCTTTGTATGCTGCGAAGTAAATAAGCGCCAATGCCAAGATCACAGGAAGGATTAAATTCACATAATCACCTGGACTTTCAAAGACCATTTGGAACGAATTCACAACATAGTTTCTGTACAAAGACAAGGCGATTAAAAGAACGATCAACAGCCCGCCAAAAATCATACTTGTAACCTTTTCTATTTTTTCCGTTTTCAACACTCTGTGTTCTACAACGGTGTAAGCCAAATCGGGTTGAGCAGCCATCGCCATTCTTACCTGAATGTCGCGAACGGCGGGATCAATTATTTTTACCAGTGCCTTTCCACTGGCGATAGTCAAGCCCACAAGTAAAAAAAGATACATGGACATGAACAGGTACATACTTGCACTTGATTCAAGCTTTAGCCCCGTTTTAACCAAAATTTCCAATATTGGGTACATCAAAAAACTGTCTGCCAACACCAAAAGTCCGTAGACAATCAGATACAGTATCCATGGGGTGTTTACAATGTAATTTCGAATAATTTTTGCTTTCTCGCTATAAAATAGCTGTCGTGTTCTAAACTCAGCTCCCTTTGCCTGATGCATCAGGGAGCTGCTATTATGTTGCTGTAAAATTGCGTTTTTGTTCATAGTATGCCGTTTTAAAAGTTGTTCAATATTTCAATGAAATCTGTGTATTCAATTTCACTTACACCAGTGTCTGATAGGTCAGCACTTTCATCATAATTGCAGATATATACGTGAGCGTAATCAGTTACACTGCTCAATGTATCTTCATCTACTGGAGCGGTTTTTTGCTTCGGAACCGAATCTTTGAGGTCACTTAAGATCAAGCAGAAAGATTCGTATCCATTTTCATAAATAGGCGATGCTAAAGATTTTTTTACTCGTTTTAGCGTTCGATTCGCATAGGTCCACTTGCTTTTGTCCTGTGTATTCAGTTTTTCCAATTTGAGGTAGAATGCTTCAATGCTCCTCTCATTTTGTGACTGAATGTTCTCACGCAACCGCTTTGCTTTTTTATAGGCAATCTCCCCTATATCAATTTTAGGAGGAGGAGGTACACGTTTCAACTTTAATTTTAAAGGAATGGCAACTTTGTTTGAAAAATTATAGATTTCTAAAGTTGCTCCTTCTCGCTGAAGTGCTTCAATAATTGATTCGAAGAAATCAATTTCAGGTCTTGGCCAATCTCGTGTTGAACCAGAAAAGTCTAAGACAATAACCACATGTTTTTTATGAGGATTATCATCAATCTTTTTTACTTCTTGATTGTTTCTAGAAAACGCAAATAGTGCAATGAGAAACAATACTAATAATGATAAATTTTTCATGTTAGATAGTTTGTAGTTCTTAATCTTTGGTAGAACAAATAATTGTTCGGAGTCATCAGTTTGTTAGCTGTAAAAGTTCACTTACAAATGTGGCTTACATTTTTGAGGAAATCCAGATTTCTTGACATGCTTCTTGAAATATCTAGGACACTTCTTGAAAATATTTTTCAATTCCTGAAAAGTTGAAATCAAGCAAATTTTCAGGAGTTGAAGCTTTTTGAACAGCTGTTTTGTGCTAAAAGTGATTGTAAATGAAAAATTTAAGTCGAAGAATTTCTTGTTTTCAGTAAATCAATTTTAGTAAATTGTGGCGTTCCCATTTTTTACAATAATTTTTTTTAAAAAGAGTAATATCTAAGATGAAGGACTTAGAAGGATTAGACGAGGAAAAATATTTGATTCGGCTGCAAAATGAAGTCATCGATATTTTAAAAGAGTTAAATTATAAAGAGATTAGAGGAACGGGGATAGAGGATTTATTTCTTGATAGAGTAACAAAGGTTTATAAAGAAAAAGTTCTTGACTCGAAGCAAGAAAGTTTGATAAAAAAGTCCAAAGGATTTGCCTCTAAATATTTCCAAGAGTTTGTTAAAAACGAGTTGAAGGTTCCTCAGAAAACGAGATTTGAAACTATTCTAGGTTTTGTTTTTAACGCAGGTAAGTTTGGAGGTTATGCAAAAACAAAGGACTTCCTTTCGTTATTGGTTGGTTATAAAGGGTATTTAAATTTCATAGAAGCGATGAATGCCGAAGAAGCTTCTCAAGAAGCTCTAGAAGAGACAACTAACCCAGTTCAAGAAAAGAAGACTGGGATTCCATCAATTGCTAATGATAATAGTAGCAAGGCTAAGGTTTTGGATACGTTTTTTGAAAAAGCATGTTACTTATATGTTTTTGATCAAGATATTGCCGATTCCAGATCTAAAAAAAGGGGAGCTAGCATTGATGCGGTAGTCATCAAAAGACAAAGCAGAGATTCATGGGTTTTAGATATAAGTAATATCGATACTGGCAAAAAAGTACATTATAAAGACGGCGTGTTGGAATGGGCAGATGAAGAAAGAAAAACCTTCAATATTGTTTTTGATTCACATCGACGAAATTTATACATGAGATTTCACTTTTGTGATTTTGGTTCTGAAGTACCAGAATTAATCCTTGGGAAGTTGATATTTTCAATGGGGACTAAGAGAAAAGTAACCACTGGTTCTGCGATCTTAGCTCGACAACCAGAGATCGAGAATAAAACTCCATACAGTTATGATTTCCGATTGAAGAAGGCTGGGACTCCAGTTCCTCCTAAAGAAATACAAGCATATTTATTTGATAAATCCTATAATTTTCAGAAAACACCGCCAGAAATTTTTACACATGCAAAATTACGGGATTGGTTCGAACTAAAATTTGGAAATAGAGTAACTCATGATACCATTCGATATGACTATCTAATCACATATCCAGGAAGCTCTTTTGAAAATGAACAAGATCAAAATGAATTATTCACTAGTATTGAGACCATTTTAAAAAATGGGATTCAACCTGAGAAAAAAAGAACCAATGAGGATAGATTTATTCAAAATGTCAATAATTATTTACAATTGCATTATCATGAAGATCGATCTAAGACTGGAATAGTAGTTTTTCCCAGAATTCGAGAGAATCATTTCAATGCAAGGTCTGGAGATAATGAAGCTTTTAATACTGAAATCGTAGATTATGTAAGGAGGTCTTCAAACATTATCATTGTTGTTCCAAGAGCTACTTATAAGCGACCAAGTTCGGTATTTATCTTTGCTGGACTCTCAATGCTTTTAGATAAAAGGGTATTCATTTTTTACCAAGATGAAGATCAAATACCTGCAGTTTTTCAAAAGAATTGTACATCTATGGGAGTATTTACATTTCAGTTTGAGGACTTGAATAGAATTCCATTGGATATCAATCAAGAGCTGAGACACAAAAGGAATACTCGAAAAAAATCATAGCAATTGATTGAAACTCCTGCCTATTGAATTGAATACTTTCTTAGGATCACTAAAAACTCCTGAAATTGATGTTTAATAATGGTAGAACATTTGAAATAGTAATCAGAGACCTGCTCCAATGACGTGAATTATTTTTCTTAAATTCACAACAAATCAACCGAATGGAATTAGAACACATCGTAAAAAGATTTACGCAAAAAGATGCACTGGCATTTGAGCAGCTTTACGAAA
>CAZTFN010000188.1:0-8291 GCA_964612905.1 uncultured Flavobacterium sp.
AAAGAGCTGCCAATGCAGTTCGCGGAATGGTTGAGAATGAAGAAAACTTCATTGTTTCTATCCACGATCATGGGGCTGGTGGACATCTCAACTGTCTTTCTGAATTGGTTGAAGAAACAGGTGGGAAAATCGATTTGGATAAGTTACCCGTAGGTGATCCAACACTTTCAGACAAAGAGATCATTGGAAATGAATCTCAGGAACGTATGGGATTGGTGATTTCTGAAGAACATATTGATACACTGCAAAAGATTGCTGAGAGAGAACGTTCTCCTATGTATCAAGTCGGAGACGTCACTGGAGACCATCGATTTACGTTTGAATCGGCGACCAATGGCAACAAACCGATGGATTTAGAATTGGACGATATGTTCGGTTCTTCGCCTAAAACCATTATGAATGACGTTACTGTTGATCGAAATTACGAGCCTGTAACCTTCGATTGGCAATTGATGGAAACCTATCTAAAACAAGTATTACAACTTGAAGCTGTGGCCTGTAAAGATTGGTTGACAAATAAAGTGGATCGTTGTGTCGGTGGAAAAGTTGCCAAACAACAATGTGTGGGGCAATTACAAATTCCTTTGAACAACTTAGGAGCTATGGCACTAGATTACAAAGGAAAAGAAGGAATTGCTACTTCCATTGGCCACTCTCCTATTTCTGGTTTGATTGATCCTGTGGCGGGAAGTAGAAACTCTATTACAGAATCTTTGACAAACATCGTTTGGGCTCCTTTAAAGGACGGATTACAATCCATCTCTTTGTCAGCAAACTGGATGTGGCCTTGTAAAAATGAAGGTGAAGATGCGCGCTTGTACGAAGCGGTAAAAGCCATTTCAGAATTCTCGATCGATTTAGGAATCAATGTTCCTACTGGAAAGGATTCGCTATCTATGAAGCAGAAATATCCAAATGAAGATGTAATTTCCCCAGGGACCGTGATCATCTCTGCTGCTGCCAACTGTAATGATATTACAAAAATTGTAGAGCCTGTGTTCAAAAAGAACGGTGGTTCTATTTACTATATCAACATTTCTCAAGACGATTTCAAATTGGGTGGAAGTTCTTTCGCTCAGATTGTCAATAAAATTGGAAACGAAGCTCCAACAGTAAAAAGTGCTGAGTATGTAAAAAACGTATTCAATACCTTACAAGGATTAATCAAAGACGAAAAGATTGTTGCAGGTCATGATGTAGCCTCTGGAGGATTGATCACAACCTTACTGGAACTGTGTTTCGCCAATGTTCAAACAGGTGCTGATTTGAATTTGACTGCCTTAAAAGAAGAAGACTGCATCAAAATGTTGTTCGCTGAGAATGCTGGAGTGGTAATTCAATCTGCGGATGATTCTATAGAAGCTGTTTTTGCTGAAAATGGAATTGATGTCGTTAAAATTGGAACAGTGACAGATTCGGATCAATTGAACATCAAGAACCATACAATGAACTATGCATTGTCAGTTTCTGAAATGAGAGATACTTGGTACAAAACCTCTTACCTACTCGATCAACAACAAACTGCTGGTGACTTGCCATTGGCTCGATATGAGAATTATAAAAATCAGCCACTTCAATATAAGTTCCCTGAACATTTTACAGGAAAGTTACCTGTCATTTCGAGCGGAGTCGAGAAACCTCGTCCAAAGGCGGCGATTATCCGTGAGAAAGGAAGTAATTCAGAGCGTGAAATGGCCAATGCTATGTATTTGGCTGGATTTGATGTAAAAGACGTTCACATGACGGATTTGATCTCAGGTCGTGAAACCTTAGAGGACATTCAGTTTATTGGTGCTGTAGGTGGGTTCTCAAATTCAGATGTATTAGGTTCTGCCAAAGGTTGGGCGGGAGCCTTCTTATACAATGAAAAAGCGAACAAAGCTTTAAAGAGCTTCTTTGATCGTGAAGATACACTCAGTGTTGGAATCTGTAATGGTTGTCAATTATGGATGGAATTGGATTTGATCAACCCAGATCATGAAGTACACGGGAAAATGACGTACAACGATTCTGGAAAACACGAAAGTGCCTTTACTTCCGTAAAAGTACAAGAGAATAATTCTGTGATGTTATCTTCTTTAGCAGGAAGTACTTTAGGAGTTTGGATTTCTCATGGTGAAGGAAAGTTTAGTCTACCGTACAGTGAAGATCAATATGATATTGTTGCGAAGTATTCTTATGAAGGATATCCACACAATCCCAATGGATCTGACTTTAATACCGCAATGATGTGTGATACAACAGGTCGACATTTGGTAACCATGCCTCATATTGAGCGATCTACCTTCCAATGGAACTGGGCCAATTATCCTGATGGAAGAAAAGATGAAGTGTCGCCATGGCTAGAAGCTTTTGTGAATGCCAGAAAGTGGATTGAAGAAAAAAACGCATAGTACTGTCACAAACAAAAAAGGAGTCGTGTCTTTAGAGTGATAAAACCAAGAAACATGACTCATAAAATTACATTATTTACGCTTTTTTTCGCGTTGATTAGCCTTACAGGCTTTTCACAGAAAACCGTCTATGCTGATGATATCATGCGAGATATCAAAGCTGGAAAAGATATTTCTATTTCTAATGCCGATATTGAAGGAATCCTAGATTTCACTTTTATGGATGAACAACTCGAGAATCGCCCAAGAAAAAGAGCCTCTAGAAAAAGAAATAACACCATTAAGTACACCGTGTTATCAAAAGTATCCTTTACCAATTGCACCTTCAGAAATCATGTATTAGCCTACATTCCAGATGGTGACAATACGGGATATACTTTTATTGCCGATTTTGAGGATGATGTCATTTTCCAAAATTGTATGTTCGAAAGAAAAGCCATGTTCAAACATTCTACTTTTGTGGGAAAAACCTCTTTCGAAGGAAGTACATTTGATGGCGGATCAACATTCAAGCATGCAGTTTTTGATCAAGACACGAATTTCAAAAACACTGTGTTTGATGGAAGTACCACGTTCAAGCATGCTATGTTCAAAGAAATAGTACATTTTGACGAATCGACCTTCCATGAAACTGTCACTTTAAAACACGCCATGTTTCGCAATGGACTGTCGTTAAAAGGAGTTCAATTCAAAGGTTCTTTAGATATGAAACATACCACAATCAAAGGGAAGTTTAACATGTCAGGTATGAAAGTAAGCGACGATATCGATTCCAAACATACCGTAATTAATGGTAAAAGTTTCACAACGTATCTCTTAAATAATAGATAGATTTTTTAAAAACTGTAACAAAGACGAAATACCTTTGTCTTTAAGATGTATTAAACCAACGACCATGAAGAATAAAATCACACTTTTAACATTCGTTTTCGCCCTAGTAAGCTTTGTAGGGTTCTCACAAAAAACTATAGATGCTAGAGATATCATGAATGATATCGAAGCTGGAAAGGATATTTCTATTTCCAATGCAACTATTGAAGGAATCATCGACTTTACAGATATGGAAGAAAAATTAAAAGAGCTTCCTAAAAGAAAAAGAAGATGGTGGAAAAATAACGGCGATAATAAGGTAGAGAACCTCATTGAGGTGAAAATCTCTTTCAAAAATTGTACTTTCAAAGACGACGTATTGGCCTACATTCCTGATAGTGAAGATAGTGGCTATACTTTTGTTGCTAGTTTTGAAGACGACGCTATTTTCAGTAACTGTGTTTTTGAAAGAAAGGCCATGTTCAAATATTCAGAGTTTGAAAACAACTCTTCCTTTGAAAATGCCGATTTCCAAGAAAATACTACGTTCAAGTATGCACATTTTAGAAAGAACGCTAACTTTCAAAATACCACATTTGAAAATGGAGCGACGTTCAAATATGCAAACTTTGCCACCTTCATTAGCTTTGCTAGTTCTACCTTTAAAGAGAGTGCAACATTCAAGTATACAAAGTTCAATGACGGTGTTTCTTTCAAAGACGTAAAGTTTGAAGAAGATCTAAATATCAAGTACACAGAAGTATATGGAAAGTTTGACGTTTCAGGAATGAGAGTTGCTTATGACATCGATTCAAAATATACCAAGATCAACGGAAAAAGTTTTTCAAAATACTTGATCAATAATAATTAAAAATCGGGTAGAAATACCTGTAACAGCCCAAAGTCGCTTTACTAACTTTACAACCGAAAATTTGGTAGATAATGTTTTTAGGGGACGACTTTATCACCACATAAAAGGTCTCATTCTTTGAGACCTTTTATTTTTTTATCTTGTAGGCACAAACAACTAACATGACCAAGCAAGTTACGAGACTCTTTGATTGCCTATCCTATCAACAAGAGCATTACCCACAAGACATTTGTTACGCCACAAAAGAAAACAACAACTGGATTACTTACAGTACTCAAGATTATATTGATATTTCAAATCAAGTAAGTAGAGCTCTTTTGAAACTTGGAGTTCAACAAAATGATAAGGTTGCTGTAATTGTGCCTGTAAATCAACCCAAGTGGCACTTTTTAGATACAGGAGTTTTGCAAATTGGTGCTCAAAACGTTCCTCTATATGCCACACTCTCTGAGAGTGATTATGAATATGTGTTGAATCATTCAGATTCCATCTATTGTTTCGTAGCAGGTGATGACATTTATGAGAAGGTGAAAGCCGTTCAATCAAAAACCCAGCTCAAAGAAGTCTATCGATTTGACGACGATTCTGAAATTGGTTGGGAAGCTTTTCTAAAACTTGGAGAAGATTCGTCTTCACAACCACAAGTGGAAGGATTGAAAGATGCCGTAACACCTGAAGATACTGCCACGATTATTTATACCTCTGGAACTACTGGAACTCCTAAAGGAGTCATGCTTTCACACAACAATATTGTTCAGAACATCAAGGCTACTGGAGCACGTTTGGATTTAAATGCTACAGGCAAAAGAATTATCAGTTATTTACCTGTGAGTCATGTTTTTGAGCGAGCTGCCTCCTACTATGCTACCATGTCAGGGATGTCTGTTTATTGTGGTGAAGGTATCGAACAATTAGGAGACAACATTCGAGAAGTAAAGCCTCATATGATGGCCGTTGTTCCCAGACTCTTGGAAAAGATTTTTGATAAAATCGTAGACAAAGGAAGTCAACTAACTGGATTGAAGAAAAGACTCTTTTTCTGGGCATTAGAATTGGGTGAACGATACGAACCATACAATAGAAACGGTGCATTCTACAATTTCCAACTAAACATTGCCAGAAAGATCATCTTTAGCAAATGGCGAGAAGCTCTAGGGAGTGAATTAGAATTTATGTTATCAGGTAGTGCTCCGTTGCAACCTAGATTGATTCGAGTGTTTACGGCAGCAGGAATTCCTATTTACGAAGGGTACGGTATGACAGAATCATCTCCAGGTGCAACTTTAAACGACCTACGGAATAACGGATTGAAGATTGGAACTGTTGGAAAGCCTTTAGATGGTGTTGAAATTAAGATTGCAGAAGATGGAGAAATTTTGATGAAAGGTCATTTAGTCATGCAAGGGTATTACAAAAGACCAGAGCTCACAGCAGAAACCATTGTAGACGGCTATTTGCATTCGGGTGATATTGGTGAATTGGATGCTGATGGCTTTTTGAAAATCACGGATCGAAAGAAGGAGATTTTTAAAACCTCTGGAGGAAAATACATTGCTCCGGCTGTGTTGGAAAGCGAATTGAAAAAATCACGATTCATTGAACAGATCATGGTCATTGGAGAAAGCCAGAAGATGCCTGCCGCTTTGGTACAGGTCAACTTTGAATTTATTGATGAGTGGGCCAAACGAAAAGGATACGAAATCAAAGACGTTCAAACCGATGAAAAGCTTCGCAATCGACTTCAAAAAGAATTCGACACCTACAACGAAAAATTTGGTCAGTGGGAAAAAATCAAGAAGTTTGAAATCACAAAAGAAGAATGGTCTACGGAATCAGGGCACCTCACTCCTACCATGAAAATGAGACGGAAAATCATTCTAGAAAAACACCAAGATTTATTCGATAAAATCTATAAATCATAGAATTTTAGGGTCTTCAGAATCCTGTTGTAAAATCTGATGCTTTTTTGTAATTTGCTCTTCAACAAATTTTACACACACAAATCATATGTCAACAGAGATTACTCGATTATTCGACTTTCCGTACTATGCCCAAAAAAAATACAATTTAAAAAACGCCCTAGTTACTAAGTACGGGCAAGATTGGGTATCAACATCCGCTGAAGAATACATTCAAAAAGCAAATCAAATTAGTAGAGCTTTAATCCGACTTGGAGTCAAGCCCAACGATAAGATTGCTGTAATCTCAACCACCAACAGAACAGAATGGAATATCATGGACATTGGTATTCTTCAAACAGGTGCGCAAAACGTACCGATATATCCTACCATTTCAAAAGAAGATTATGAATATGTTCTGAACCACTCAGAATCTATTTATTGTTTTGCTTCTGACGAAATGATTATTGAAAAGCTAAATCAAATCAAAGGAAACACTAAACTGAAAGGTGTGTATACTTTTGATGAAATCAAAGGCGAAAAGAATTGGAAAGAAGTGCTAGAGCTTGGAGAAGATAATTCCAATCAAGACGAAGTTGAAAAAAGAAAAGACGCAGTCACTTCAGATGATTTGGCAACTTTGATCTATACTTCAGGAACTACGGGAAGGCCTAAGGGTGTAATGTTGTCTCACGGAAATATCGTTTCCAATGTAATCGCCAGCGAGAAAAATGTACCTCTTGTAAAGGGTGATTCTATCGCCTTAAGTTTTTTACCTGTCTGCCATATTTTCGAAAGAATGATCTTATACTTATATCAATTGTGTGGTGTGGAAATTCACTTCGCGGAATCCATTGAAAAGATGAGTGACAACTTAAAAGAAGTACGTCCTCATGTGATGACTGCGGTTCCTAGATTGTATGAAAAAGTATTCGACAAAATCTATGGTCGCGGAGAAGAACTTTCTGGAGTTAAGCAAAAACTATTCTATTGGGCCATTGGTGTTGCTTTAAAGTTTGAACCTTATGGACAAAATGGTTGGTTGTATGAAAGAAAATTGAAAATCGCTAGAAAACTCATTTTCTCAAAAATCAAAGAAGGCTTGGGAGGACGATTGGATTTGATGGTGTCTGGTAGTGCCGCATTGCAACCAAGACTCACACGTTTCTTCGCTGCTGCAGAAATGCCCATCATGGAAGGATATGGTCTGACCGAAACCTCTCCAGTAATCTCTGTAAATGCCCAAGAAAATAGAGGATTTAAGATCGGAACTGTAGGAAGAGTCATTGAGGGTGTGGAAGTGAAAATTGCGGAGAATGGAGAAATTCTAGCCAAAGGACCGAATGTAATGCAAGGTTATTACAAAAACCCAGAAAAGACTGCTGAAGTTTTGAAAGATGGGTACTTCCATACAGGAGATAAAGGACAAATAGATGAAAATGGTTTCTTGAGAATCACTGGTAGAACCAAAGAAATGTTCAAGACTTCTGGTGGAAAATATGTGGTTCCACCATTACTAGAAGGAGAATTGAAGCAATCAAGATTTATTGAGCAAATCATGGTTGTCGGTGAAGGTGAAAAGATGCCTGCTGCGATTATTCAGCCGAGCTTTGAGTATATCAAAGAATGGGCTGAAGGTGAAGGACATGATGTTGGGACTTCTCATGCTGACATGGCCGCCTCTCCTATCGTTATTGAAGAAATTCAAAAAGCTGTCAATGATTGCAATAAGAATTTCGGTAAGTGGGAACAGATCAAAAAATTTGAGTTGACTCCTGACGAGTGGACCATAGATGGTGGACAATTGACACCAACGATGAAAATGAAACGTAAAATCATCAAAGAAATTTACAACGACCTCTACGAAAAGATTTATAGAGGATAACTACAAACTTAAATTCTTATGACAAGGAGAATTCTGGCAGTGGCCGTTGCTGTACTATTTGCAGCTTGTGAAAAAGAAACTGAAAATCAAATTGGTCAACTACTAGAAGGTTCTCCTAGTATTGATGGGAAAGCAGAATACCTGCCTTCTCCGTACTTGACGCCAGGAAATCGCGTATACATGGTGGGACATCAGGACGGATCATTTCCGGATCTAGGATGGCACATCAAAGGTGAAATGGGGGGTATTTGGGATCACCCTATCAAATTGATGGATGGTTTCGATATCGATCTTGTCTGGGGTGAAGAAAGAGAACATCTTAACAAGGCTTCAAAATTTACCAACTATCCTGTTGCCAATAAACACGAATTTAACCTTGAGAATAGAGGTCTAACAGTAGAACGATGGCAATTTGTGCCTGACGATACAGAAGG
>CAZTFN010000189.1:0-8264 GCA_964612905.1 uncultured Flavobacterium sp.
AGTTTCGGTTATTGGGCATCCTGAGTCGAGAATTATTTTAAGTCAATGTGCCGTTTATCTGGCAAATTCTCCAAAAAGTAATGCTTCTTATATAGCCATTAACAAAGCTCAAGAGAGCGTTAAAAATACCGGAGATCTGTCAATTCCTCTTCATTTGAGAAATTCCCCGACAAAGCTCATGAAAGACTTGGGTTACGGAGAGAATTATTTATACTCCCATGATTACCCTAATAATTTCGTTAATCAAGAGTTTCTACCTGATGAATTGGTAGATACGAAGTTTTATGAACCTGGCGCAAATGCTAGAGAACAAAAGTTCAAAGAACGACTACAAAAGCTCTGGAAGGGTAAATACGGTTATTAAAACTTTACTTGATACCTTTCTGTGGTAAGTTGACCATCTGCATAGTATTCTGCAATCCAAACATCCCCATTTCTCGTTAATGTTCCGTTCTTATCCTTGATAATGAACTTTTGTGGGTTATTGGTTTTCAGTAATACAAATACAATGGCTGGTTTTGTATTGACCAGTTGAAATCCATTCTCATTGGGCTGCGCATAAAGAACCGCAATCTTCTCTTCTTTTTTCGCCTTTAATTTTGACTCCTCTATTGGCTTTACAACTGACTTCTTCACAGGAACTTCCTTAACAACCATGACAGGTGCTTTTTTCACTTCTTTCTTTGCCTCCTTTTTTACTGCAACCACTGGCTTTGGTTCTTCTTTGATTGTCTCTGTAGTCACTACGGAAGTCTGTTCTGACAAGGAAGGGTCATATTCATATGGAAGTTTAACAACATCTTGAAAGGCTTCTCTAATTGCTTCTCTGTAAGCTCTCGCGTAATCTTTGAGTCTACTCACACCTTCTTTAGATCTAAACAATAACTTTCCTTTGCAATCGGTGATTTCAATATAACTTCTTGTTTTTAAGAAACCTGAATTATCTTTTACTTCAGCATACAATGCTTTACAACCATTCTGTGCCAAATCTTGACTAAACTCTTCGTTGTCTAAATACACCTCAAACCCCTTTTTCTTGAATAAGAATTTGGTAAAGGAGCTCGTACTATAGCCGTCAATCTGCTTTACAAAATCAAACTTACTATCAACAACTAAATACTTATACTTGTTTAAGTTCACGGTTTGCTGCGACCAGCCATAACTCACTGTTAAGACCAAAGTCAAGAAAAATAACATTCGTTTCATGTGGTTAATTGATTACCATGTTAACTCCAAAGTTAACAGAAATAGTTGAAGCACTCAATAAATCCCTTGCTCCTAAAACATTATCCACCATACCAAAGACATTCACTTTCCCCCATTGGAAAGTCATTCCTGATCCTATGATGGTCGCTGAATATTCGTTAATGGTATGAGTAAGTTTCGTGTGAACCTTTTCGGAAAGAGAAGTCTCAAAGAAACTTGTAAAAGCTAATTGTGGTCCGATAGGTCTGAAAACACTATGAAGTTGAAAACCTATGGCATTGTAATAGTATCTTTTGTGAGTTGGTGCATAACAAACTTTGCTTCGAATATCTCCAAAACTATACTTCAAGGCGGCGTTCAGCTTCGTTGGGCGCCATGAGGTATATGCATCTGAAGTCTCACTAGTAGGTACATTTGCCTTAAAATCGTCTCCCAATTGATCCCAATAATTTATACCTGCATTATCGTATTGAAAATTGATTCCATCAAATACATAATCACCTTCTCCTCTATAAACTCTTGTATTTTTTGAGTGCCTGATAAATCCAAAGTCCAAGAGACTTGCTGTAAATTCCAATTGAGGTGAAAAATGATAGGTCATCCCAAAGTCAAACCCAAGGCCTAAGTTTCCACCCAGAAAAGTTTTCGAAACAAGATCTGAAGCACTTTCTAAAAATTGGTCATCAGAATCTATCAGTCCCGAAGTCCTAACTTCAACATTGAAATTATTTAGCGATTGGCGAATTAAGTTGGTATTATTTTCGAACGTTGTTAAAGTTCCTGAATTATGGTTAGACTCAACGTTTGCGCTAGAAGAATAAATCTTTACTCTTGCTCCGATATTCAGTTTACTGTTCACCTTTCTGGAAATCCCTGCATGTAAAACACCTAAAATATCTCCCTTCAATCGAAGGTGTGAAAGTGAAAATGCTCGATCAATGTTCGTAGAAGTTCCCTCATAGCCCAAATCTAAAAGGTCTTTTGGCATGTAAACTGTTACATCTACTTCTTGATAAAATCCGAAACTTAAATAGGTCTTCTCATCATATCGGAATCCTCCATTCAAAATATCCATCCTAAGATTTACATTGACATGATCGTTTTCATCGATTTTATTGAGGACCCTACTAAACTTTGTATCAAAGTTGGTACCGTCCAACAGGAATAAATCAGACAAATCAAAACCTGTCAATCCTGCATTCAAATTAAAATTCGAAAAGACAGGAATTCCATAATGGTATTGGAAATTAGTCTCTGCCCCAGGATTAAGATTGAGGGTTTGAGGGGTTTCTCCAAACGAAAAAGCAAATTGTTGCTGCGCTGATAACTTACTAACGAACAGCAGTACGAAAAGGCAAATACATCCAAGTTTTCTCATATCTCCTTAAAAGAACAAATAAAATATTCCTGCAGATCTAAACTCTAATTCCCAGTTTACATCTGGATCAATAGGAGCCCCGTTCGACGGAATCAATTCAATTTCAACTCTCATTTTGGTGGTATTTAAAATACCTGGATTTGCTTCGATACCAATATTCTCTCGGAATTCAATTTCGGTCCTACTCGCTGCAAAAGGGATGTTATTAAGTTCATAAGTAGGAACTAAATTATCATCCAAAAAGGCTATTCTAATTTGAAATCCTCTTGGAAAATCTTTTTGCATGCTGATAATCAAATCCACTCTACCCAGATTGTTCCTGATAGTACTTGTTTGAAAAATATCGATATCAGTAACATCAGAGATTGTGACCACTTCAGCACCCGTATCTTCAAGAAAGTCCAATTGATCTAGTTCAAAATAAACTAGAGGAGCATTCACAATAGGGTCTATGTTCACATCTATTTGATTGAAATCGGCATTGTCAACACACGATACGATGAAAGGAAGGATGAAAAGTAGGATAAGGGGTTTAAACTTAAATCTCATAACCTCAATATATTCTTATATCTTTGAAACGCTAAAGATATTGTTTTATTTCCAATAGGTTGGCAACGGAGATTATATTTTGAGGAATATCTACTAAATTCTCCGAATTAAAGTGTATCACTTTCATTCCAACGTTTAAAGCACCCTGAATATCGGCTTCCAAATTGTCTCCAATCATTAGAGATACTTCTGGTTGAGTATTGGCTTTTTGTATGGCGAACTCAAAGACTCTAGGGTTGGGTTTTTTTACTCCTACAGATTCTGAAGTAATTATTTCATTGAAATAATCCAAAATCCCAGATTTCGACATCTTGAGTGTTTGTACTTCTTCAAATCCATTGGTAATAATGTGGAGTTCGTATTTGTCCTTTAAATAATCTAACAACTCAAAAGCCCCTTCAAAAAGATGATTGAAATTGGGCAATTGATGGATATACTCTTCAGACAAATGATTGATAATTTCATCGGAAACATCTTGATTCATTGCATCAAAAGTTTCCTTCAATCTTCCATATCGCAGTTTTGCCTTGCTCACCTGTTCCTCACGATACATCTTCCAATACTTCATGTTAATAGGGGCATAGACTTCCAAAAAAGTATTAAAGTCAAGGTGAACTCCTGCTTCTGGTAAGATTTTACCAAACGTTAGTGATGAATTCTTCTCAAAATCCCATAAGGTATGATCTAGGTCAAAAAATATATGGTCAATTTTCATAGAGATCAAAGATACTAATCTAACTTCAGTACTTTTGACCTGAAGCAATTTTAATTTCGGGTTCAAAACTCTATTTTTGAACTAATATGCCCATGAAATTTCAAATCTCAAAATTCATATGGACCAGCATGTTCTTCGGAGTCATGGCTACCTTGGCAAATTATCAGTTCGGAGGAAACGATCAAATCGAACAACTTCCTATCATTTACAGAACTGTTGATCCCAATTATTTAAGCAATGACTTCTTTACAAACAACACCAGTGGATTCTCACCGAGGTTTTACTATTCCAAGTTAATCAGTCTTCTATCCTACTTCATTGGAATTCCATGGATATTTTTCCTAGGAACTTTGTTTAGTAATATGGTGACTTCAATTCTGACCTACCTGACAGGTAAAAGATTGTTTAACAATGCTGATGCTGGAATTTTTGCTGCTGCCTTGGCCATGTTCTTTCCTACGATTGCTTTGGGAGGTGATCAAGTGTTTTATGCTAGCTTGTTCACACCTACTACCCTAGTATTTCCGTTGATTTTACTCTCTTTTTACCTATTACTTCAAAGGAAAATTATTCCCTGTCTCATCATCACTGGATTTGTTTCTTTATTTCATATCCTGATCGGTTTGGAATACGGAATACTCTTTCTATCCATTTTTATCATCCGTGATTATCTTGAGAACAATAATCTGAAAAAGGCGCTAAAATCCTCCAGTTTATTTCTGGTAATTATCATTTTCTTACTACCGAATCTTATTCCTCACTTTCAAAACAAAACATCCATTGAAAGTTCATTGTTTATAGAGATTATAGCGCATTTTAGACATCCTCATCACTATTTATTAAGTGAAATTGGAACTCTTAAGGAGTTATGGCGATTTGTTCTGATTGCTATTGTGATCGTCCTTACCTTACCTGATTGGAAAAAAAGCATTCAGACCTTTTACGACAAACGAGCTTTTCACATTACAACAATTCTACTGAGCATTGCAGTGCTTTTAGGTTGGGTATTTGTTGAATTGATTCCTTCTAAGTTAATCACCTCTTTACAATTGCTCAGAATGCTCAACATTGGGAAATGGTTGTTTTTACTTTTGGTCGCCAATCATTTTACCATAAGCTTGAAGCGCAAAAAGTTTCATCCAAGAACAGTTGTAGTGCTTTCTCTTTTGGCACTTTTGAGTTTTGCCTCCGAAATTTCATGGCAAAAAGTTCTTTTGATGGGAATGATTTATGGTGTGATTCTTTTGCTACTCTTCAAAACAAATAGAAGGACTCTCTTTGCATCATTTATTGTTCTTATTGGTACTATTGTAGCTCTAAATTATTGGGGTTCTTCACCTATTCAGAAATATCAGAAGAAGTACTTATCCTCAAACCAGTTGACAGCGAATCAATCTAGTTTGGTTGAGTTCATTCGTAAAAATACCTCAGAAGAATCTGTATTTCTTTCACCACATTTATTTGGATTCATTCGAACGGAGGCTAAGAGAGCAATCGTCATCGATTTTAAAGCATTTCCTTTTAAAGAAACCGTCATGCTAGAATGGTATCGTAGAATCGAAGATTGCTATGGTTTGCAAGAGGATGCGTTTGAAAAAGTTTATAAGAATTTGGATGACTCAAGAATTCATCAACTACAAAAGAAATATAATTTCGACTATGCTATTTTATATCAGGAAACCGAAACAAAAATACCAACCATCTATTCCGATTCAGAATATAAAATCATAGATTTAACCTCTCATGCTCAATAAACTTAATTTTTCTTCTCCATATGCCAAGGGTGTCATTTCGCTCTTAAAAGGAAATTTTTGGGCACAAGCTTTTGGTCTGATAGGTACGTTGTTTATCGCCAATCTCTATGGATCTGATATCATGGGAATTTTCTCAAAATTTATCAGTATTTCCTCTATTTTGGCCATCTTTTTTACCATTCGACTGGAATCCGCGTTTGTTTTGACCAAAGATGAAGGAAGTTTAAAAACTATTTTTTCTTCTATCACTTACAGCATAGCTGTTGGGACGATTGTTTCTCTTGTTGTCGTAATCTTATTACCTGATTCTTTCTACTCCAAAGTCAACTTTCTAAAAATTTACACCATTTTTTGTGTTTTCGGAGCTTTACTAAAAGCATTTGAAAATGTATTCTTATCCTATTTATTGAGGTTAAAATTCTTTTCAAAAATTGCTTTTTCTAGAATACTCTTCACACTCACAAAATATGCAGTTCAATTTGCATTATTCATGTATTTGGTTGACTTAGGATTAATCATTGGGTTTCTTGTTGGGACCTTGATCATACTGATATATTTCTACTTGATTACAGGAAATCTGTTTTCCTCCATATCATTTTCAGAATTCAAAAAAACGGTCCAAGAAAATTACAACCTTGTCTCTTATGGAGTTCTTTCCGACAATCTAAATGCAATCAACTTAAACCTAATTCCAATTCTAGCAGGAGTCTATTTTAGCGATGCAGAAATTGGCTGGTACTTCTTAGCAATGGTTTTACTGTCTGTTCCTGTTACTTTTATCAATGCTTCTTTTTCCAAGGTCTTCTTCTTAAGAGCTTCTGAAATTTATAATGCGAATCCGTCTGAATTATTCTCTTTTGTAAAAAAATACACCTCCCAATTGAGTTTGAGCTTATTGATTCCTTTCTTAGGAATTTTCTTTTTGAGTACTCCTTTTATTGAGTTTGCACTGAAAGATGAATGGATCACAGTAGGATTGTACATTCAACTATTGGCTGTTCTTTTCTATTTAAGATCTATTTACAATCCATTGAGTTATTTGGAGGAAGTGTTGAAGAAAAATCACTTGGGACTCATTTTTAATAGCTTCCTTTTTATTGTGAATGTATCTGCAATTTTCTATGGTGCCATGGTCGCTCATGATTTTCTAATTACACTCTACATCATTGCTTTCGGACTTCCCATAGGTTATTTGAGTATGATTATTTACTTCCTTATGATTACAAAAAAGTTGGAATCTCCGAAAACTCAGTAATAAGGTAAACTTTAAGTTGTTGTTCTGAATATTTTGTGTTTGCCTATCATCTTTTTAAGAATATAAAATATGAGTTCTCCTTTGATAATGGTTTCCGCTGAAAAAACAGATTGGTGTTCCATAGGGATTCGTTGAATATTGTCAATCCCAGATTCCTCGTCTTTGATACCCGCTGTTCCAAAAGTGATGGTATTTGGGAAACGCTTGAAAAATTCTTGGGAGACTCCATCATCAGAAAAAGGAAAGGCAAATGCCAGTTCATCAATATGAAAGTTCTTATGGATGAAGTCTATACTTTCTTGAGTCTCTTTGAGCTGCTCTTCTAAGGTGAGTTCTGAATAATAAGGATGCGACTTGCTGTGTGCTCCAATTTGAAAACCTTGTTGAATCAATTCCGCAATTTGATCTTCATTCATATAAGGTAGTTCTGTTTCCAAAAATTTTTGAGTGTCTACCTCTGCGATTTCGAAAAGTTGATCCATCAGAGAATCATCAGGATTCTTCAAATCTTTTAACTTTCGTGTGAGTTCTTCAACAGTATTCGCTTTTACATTTAAACACTTTTCAAGAGCCTCATATTGTTCAATAAGTAATTCTTTTGAGAGTAAATGATCAATGAGATGATTTATTTTATATCTAAAAAAGAGTCCTTTATTATCCACAAAATCAGCATTGATAAAATTAATGGCATTCACCTCTTCTATCATAAGAATCGTAGTCACGACTTTATAGAAATTAGACAATCCATCATCAAAAGATAAAAAGAAAAAAAAGCCTTCCTTTGGGTTCTTTCTTTGTTCCATCAATTCCTTTAGAGAAAGTGATGTGAAATGCTTTTTAAAATATCGGAGATCTCTAATGAACTCAGCCTCATTCTTTGTTTTGTAGATATGATTGGTTAATCGATCTTCTTCCTGAGGAACAATATGATGATAGAACGGATAGATGATCTTCTTCCCCGATAAATTCATCAGAAAGGTTGTGGGAATCCACCTGTAGAGAAATCCTAGTTTAAAAAACCGTTCCTTTAATGACATTTGATGAATATTTATAATAGGAAGTTTTTTCACTACCAAAACTCTTGTAGAAGGAGGCGATGCTTTTAATATTGGATCCTTCAAAATCAAAAACGGTTTCTGAATGGGCAAACTCTTGAATAACCGAATCAATTAAATAGGTAGTCGCTCCATATTTCTTTCCTTCGTTATTTGAAGCTCCAAACATATAGTAGATTCTCTCTTCATACCGTATAAAAAAACCTGAACAAACAAGCTGATCAGCATAAAATACATTTCGCATAAAACCAACTTTCTTTTTCATGCATGAGTCAATCAGTCGATCAATTGTTGCATAGTACTTCTCTGGAAGATCTACATAATCAAACACTTGTCTGTACAAAGCAATAAG
>CAZTFN010000190.1:0-8147 GCA_964612905.1 uncultured Flavobacterium sp.
GGGAGGAAACGAGTGTTGGGAGCTTATGCATGGCGAACCTTACGTAGGAACAATACCATGATTATCTTCAATTCAGATTTTACCGGATCTGATCCGAGTTTTTTCTATGGAATGTATTCAGCGATTACCAAGAAGAAACTCAGTGATCAAAAAGTCTACTTTCCTGAACAAGCTTTCACCAAAGAGGAAACCTTAAGAGCTTATACTATATGGGGAGCTTATGCTGCACATCAAGAAGAATTAACTGGAACTATTGAAGAAGGGAAATGGGCAGATTTAACGTTCCTAGATACTGATGTTTTGAATGCAAGCCCTGAAGAAATATTGAAAGGCCAAGTCTTGAAAACAATGATCAACGGGAAAGTTGCCTTTGAGAAATAGCATTCACTCTGATTTTTAGTTTTGTGCTGATAATCATTGATTTACAGAAAGCTGTTGAATCCTTATCTTTGTTAGAAACAAATTCAAATCTCAAAGATGAAAAAACTGACCACTTTCATTGTGCTTTTGTTGATGACCTTTTCAATGACGGCACAAGATCTAAACTTACGCTATTATGTTCCTGGAGACGAACGTTACAACACCAACATCCCAACTCCCAAAGAAATCATCGGTCATGAAGTAGGAGAGTGGCATGTGAACCACGATAAGATTGTGCAATACATGAGAGCCTTAGCAGCTGCATCAGATCGTATTACTATTGAAGATCGTGGAACTACCTTCGAAGGAAGACCTTTGGTTTTGTTAACCATTACAGACCCTTCCAACCATAATAGATTGGAAGAGATTCGTCAACGTCATATTGATGCAACAAATGATGCTTCCGTAAATACAAGTAACGATCCTATTGTGGTGTATCAAGGTTTTACCATTCATGGAAACGAACCCAGTGGTGCTAATGCTGCTTTAGCGGCTGCATATTACTTGGCAGCTTCATCCAAGTCTTCCACAGAAAGAATTCTAAAAAATACGGTGATTTTATTCGACCCTTGTATGAATCCCGATGGATTAAATCGTTTTACTTATTGGGCAAACACAAATAAAAGTGAAAATATTAATCCTGATCCAAATGATCGTGAGTACAGTGAGGTTTGGCCAAGAGGAAGAACCAATCATTATTATTTTGATATGAACAGAGATTGGTTGCCTGTACAATTACCAGAATCGAGAGCACGTATTAAAACCTTTCATAAATGGATGCCAAATATCTTAACAGATCATCATGAAATGGGATCCAATTCTACGTTCTTTTTCCAACCTGGAATTCCAAGTAGGACGCATCCAATGACACCTCAATTGAATCAAGATTTAACCAAAGAAATTGCAACCTATCATGCAACAGCTTTGGATAAAATAGGTTCCCAGTATTACTCAGAGGAAAGTTTTGATGATTACTATTATGGGAAAGGATCAACATTCCCAGATATCAATGGAGGTATTGGAATTCTATTCGAACAGGGAAGTTCTAGAGGTCATGCACAAGAGACCAGTAATGGTTTGTTAACGTTCCCGTTCACTATTAAAAATCAGTATACAGCTATCATGTCTACCTTAGAAGCGGCCGTGAGTATGCGTGGGAAGATCAAAAAGTACCAGCAGGATTTTTATAAAAAAGCGAGAGCAGAAGCTTCCAAAGGGAAAGCAATTGTTTTTGGTGATTCAAAAGATGCAGCAAAGACCTATCATCTTGCAGAGGTGATGAATAGACATAAGATTAAGGTACATGAGTTGAAGTCTGATTTTACTGCGAACGGTAAACAATTCAAAAAAGGGTACAGTTACATCGTCCCAATGAATCAGAAAAATCACCGATTGGTAAAAGCAATGTTTGACGTCAGAACTAAATTCCAAGATAGTTTGTTCTATGATGTTTCGGCATGGACATTCAATCATTCATTTGGTGTAGATTATGCAGAGAATGTTTCCCTGAGTAGAGCAGGAGAAGAAGTTCAAGCACTAAAGCCTAAAGAGGGTAACGTAAGCTTTAAGAGTGACTTAGGGTATTTAATGCCATGGAACGAATATTACGCTCCAAAAGCATTGAACGCCATTCTACAAAAAGGGTTGCGTGCAAAAGTATCTATGAAAAATTTCAAAAACGGAGGGATTTCTTACGATTATGGAACCATCTTCATTCCTGTTCAAAATCAAGTACTGAACGCGTCTGAGCTCTATAATTTCCTGAGTAAAGTTGCTGAAGAATCTCATTTAAAGATCAATGGGGTCAATACTGGATTGAATGATGGAATCGACTTGGGAAGTAATAACTTTAGAAATGTGCGAAAGCCAAAAGTAGCCATGCTCGTCGGAGGAAATATTTTCGGTAACGATGCTGGAGAGATTTGGCATTTGTTTGATCAACGATTTGATATGCACATCACCAAAATAGACATGAGTTATTTTAATAGAGTTGATTTAAGTAAGTATACAACGATTATCATTCCAAATAGTCGAGGGATGGAGAAGAGAGCTGTTGAAAAATTAAAAACCTTTGTTCAGAATGGTGGTAACTTGATTGGTTATCGAAATTCAGCACGTTGGATGAACTCACAGAAGTTAATCAGCCTAAAATTTGACAGAGCGAATATGGATACTGTGAAAAATGTATCTTTTGAAGACCGTTCGAAAAAATCAGGTGCACAGGTAATTGGTGGTGCTATTTTTGAAGCAAACATCGATCGTTCTCACCCTGTGAATTTTGGATACAAGAATGATCAAATTGCGTTGTTTAGAAATACCACTGTGTTTATAAAACCAGATCAAAAAAGCTATAATAACCCAATTCAGTATACTGCTAATCCATTATTGAGTGGTTATATATCGAAAGAGAATGCCAAAGTGATCAAAAACACTGTTCCGTTTAAGGTACAACGAAATGGTCGAGGAAGAGTCATGGTGTTCACTGATAACACTAATTTTAGAGCCTTCTGGTATGGAACGAATAAGCTATTGATGAATGCTGTTTTCTTCGGAAACCAAATGTAAAAAACATAGAAATGAAAAAGCCAAGATGTTATCTTGGCTTTTTTTGTAACAAATAACAAAGAGTAGCGTCTTGTAAATAAGTAAACCAATATTCTGGTCCTATGGACCAACTTCACCAAGTATTTATGAACCGACTTCTGTTGGGGAGTCATTAAATATTAAAAAAGAGCTATGGGCTGCTTGCGTGTAATTTTGGCTATTTTTCTACCTCCTTTGGCCGTGATAGATAAAGGATGTGGATCTATTGCAATTGTATTTTTATTAACCCTTTGTGGTTGGGTTCCAGGTGTGATTGGAGCTTTGGTTATTTTGAATAATCCTAAGAGTTAATGATTATTAATTAATCTGTTCTCCGTTTTGAATCGCTTTGGATGCTTGTAATAAAACAACATGTCCATCATCATTATAGACTCCTAACACCAAACACTCACTTTTGAAATTTGCGATTTGTCGAGGTTTGAAGTTGACAACAGCATTGACTTGTCGGTTTAATAACTGTTCTTTGGTGTATAAGTTGGTAATTTGTGCACTAGATGTTTTAACACCCAAATCTCCAAAATCGATTTTCAGTTGGTAGGCAGGCTTACGAGCTTTCGGAAAGTCGTTTACTTCAATAATGGTTCCTACACGCATATCAACTTTTAAAAAGTCGTCAAAGGATATTTCTTCACTCATGGTTTAATTTTTTAGCAACTAGTTCGATAATTTTCTCATAATTTTCTTTTCCTAATTCCACCTCCGAAAGAACGAATAAAGGTTGGTGGTTGTACTTTCTGTATGCTATGACCGTGGCATCAATGATTTCATATCCCTCGAAATTATCCCAAGTAACTTTGTTTTCATAACCATTGGCAGAACAATAAAAGTATTCGTCGGTAAATTCCCAAAACGAACGTGGATCTAGTTTGGAATATTCTTCTATAGCTTCTTTGATCTTCTTTTGGATGTCTATTTTGGAGTTTGAATAATGATTGTAATATTCAAAATACTTAATGGCATAATGCGCAGCGAGTCCAATGAACAAATAACCCGTATATACTTCGTAATTGAGCAATATGAAAAGCCCTAAAGAAAGACTCAATACAGCCCAAAGTATTCGTTTATTGTTGTTTTTCCAATGAGGTTTCCAAATCTTATCAAACATCAATAAAGATTGACGTTTGTATTCTTCAGAGTCATAGGAAAGTTCGAATTTGATCAATTATTTGGTAGATAATTTTTTGACCACCCAAAGCGGACCTATTAATAAGAATTGTAGATCCTTGGCGGCAGATGGTTTTTTTCCTTCCAGGTGATGCCCATAAAATTGTCCGATCCAAGCAACCACAAAAATGATGAGTGACGCATACAGCAAGTTCACGTTATTCCCTAGCCAGAAATTCCCAATAATTGCCAGAGCAATAAAGAAAAGCATTTGAACAAAATACCAGAAGCCGAGTCGTAGGTAAAAAAACAAAATGAAAATAGCGATGACTGCTGCCCAATTCTCAATTAAGGGATTATACAATCCAAAGGTGCTTTCCAAGAAACCTGTTGGAATGCTCATCAATAGACCTATTACACTAAAGAAGATAGGAGGAACACATAGGTAATGGATTTTCTGATTGGTAGGGTTTTGATGACTTTCTGCATATTCATCAAACCAGTCTTGCGCAGTTCTCATAATATAATAAGTTGAAATTTTGGATCTTAAAGATAAGAATTTCGCCTAAACTGCAATATGATCTAAATCCAACCTTTTCGGATCAATAGATTTTCAATATGAGCGTAATGATGGTTGCTATGCCAAGCATAAATACCGATATTTTTTCTGAGGACTACAGTGTCTCCAGATTCCGGATGAATAAAGCTTTTTTCCAAATCTTCATCAGACAAACCTCTTAAGAGATACACCAATTTATAATGCACGGCTTTTAAATGATCGATAGACATTTGAATAGGAGCTGTTTTCGTATCAAAAAGTTTTGCCCATTCGCCTTCGTTGTAGGCTTTAATGGTAGGTTGATTCTCTGTCAATGCCCATTTAAATCGGATGTAGCTATGATGGTGACTGTCGGAACAATGATGCACCACTTGTCTTACGGTCCATCCTCCTTCGCGATAAGGCGTGTCCAATTGTTCATCCGTTAAGTTTTTGACGAGATGTTCTAATTTACTGGGAAAGTCTTCCAATGTTTGAATCCAGTTATTTTTGATTTCCTCGGTAATTTGTTTGGGAGCCTCAAACTGCCCGATTGGATAACGTACATCAGTCATTGTCTCTGCCTTCTATTCTTTCAAAAAAGGAAAGTGCTCTATTGTCATTTGGATTAATAGCCAAGGCCTTTCTATAGTTTTCAATAGCTCCAATTGTATCCTTGGATTCAATTAAGGCATAACCATAATTTCGATAAGATCTTGGTAAGTCGGGGTAGAGCTCTATATTGATTTTGAACAATTCAAAAGCTTCTTCTTTTTTTCCATCATCAAAGTAATCATGGGCTCTACTATTGATATTACCCCATCGAATTGAAACGTTGTTAGAGTCTTTTTTCTGAATGGCTAAATAAGCTGCTTTGGCTTTGTCATATTCTTTGTTTTCAAAATATTCAGTCTGTGTTTTTTCTCCTTTTTTCAATTTGGTAAAGCGATATTTTCTTCCTTCGTGTTCGCGTTTTGGAGCGAGTTCTATGTGCATTTCTGGTTCGGAAACAAAGACTAATTTCTCATTCATATCTTTTACATAAAATGCACTATCGCTTGCCTTGATGGGGGTAAGGTCTTTACCTCGCCATTTTACATTTAAAACCCCTTCGGTGAAATACACTTCAATGGTTTCGTCAGAATTAAACAAATACCTTCCTTCTGTAGCTTCCATGAACTCTGCTGAGTTGGTTGAATTTCCGCAAGAAATCAGAAGAGATATACTTAAAAGATAAAATACACGTTTCATATGGTGAGGTTTAGTTGTTAAAAGTAAACTTTTGTTTGTAAAAAGAAAAGTCGTTTCATTACATGAGACGACTTTCTATTTGGTTTTGTTACAATCAAATGACTACTTGATTGTAAAATATTCGATTAACTTATTTTTTCAACGATACAAGGCAGTTTTAAGATGTCTTTGTAATCGAGGGTGTTGATTTCCTTAGAAGCCCTGAAGAAGCCAGAACCATAAGATTTGGCATTGAAGTAAAGCTCCATTCCTATAAGGTTTACAGGTGTATTTTCATGATCAATTGACAATTGGAATTCTTTTTGTTGAATGACGGGTTGTACCAAGAAGTCTTGCCAGTTCTCTAACAAGAGTTGGTTCCAATCTTCTGGCGAATAGTTGCTACGAACGTACATTCCTTCACCATCACGGCTAGAACTGTTCTTTAACCTCCAGTTATCTTGAGAATTGTTTAAATAGTCTATATCGGCTTGACCATTTAAAACGAAAGATGGAATTAGGTAGGACTTTAAAAACTCAAAATCTTCTGAATTGATATAAGACCCCATAATGTTGGGATTGAAAAGACCCGCCATGAGTTTTTTATTGTGTACAAGTATGATAGATCTTACATCATTAATACACCTACCACTTTGAATAATCTTTTGTAATACTTCAGCATCAAACGATTTCAATTCTTCAGCACTCATTTCTAGGAAGAACTGACGAGCAGGTACGGTACCAATTTTAAGGTCTCCATTAACCACAGAAAAATCTTCAGGCTGAACATAGGCTACATTAATTCCCTTATTGGTAAGTTCGTTGAGCAGTGTTTCTTTTTCTGATTTTTTTTCCTTTTTCACAATGTACAAAACTTCGTCTTGTTCAAATAGATTCTCTAACTCAGTAATGAACTCACTTTGGTCTTCGATACCACTCCAATCCTTATTGATTTTACCAGCAAGCTCATTGGTGATTTGGCTCAAGTCAGCACTCAAAAACCAGTTTTTTGTAGGATCCTGACAATTGACCTCACTAATTCTAGGCTGCCCGTTTGAATCATATAAAAAGTTGAGTCGATACATTCCTAATTCGAACGGAATGCCTTCTGCCATTTTTATGATTTCATTGAGCTCTTGGTCTAACTGATACAATTGCTGGAGTTTTTCATCCCTTGTATAATTGTATGCGAACATGACCACCACAGAATTGATAATATGACCTATTTTTTTGGCGTTGTTCATATACTCTTCATCAATAACTACGGGATACCTTGAAAGTTCATTTGTTGATTGATGAAGACTCTTGATTTTAGAGTTGAATTCTTTTTCAGGTAATTCTTTGCTTGCGATACGAATATCACTTGTTTTTGTTGTCATATTTTGGTTGGTCATGAATTGCTATCATTCTTACTTAAAATCACTAGGGTTTTCTCTAGCAGATTTATTTCTTTACCAATGTAATCAATAAACTTATGATTGGATTGGTTTCTAAAAGATTATTTGAAAGGCGAATCTAATTTAGGGGAGTGGTAGAAAGTTGTCAATAGGTGTTTTTACGTGTTTTAATCTACAAGACTATTCATTTTTCAAAATGGTTATGGGTGTGTTCTCTTCACCGATATAAAAAACAAGGATTTCTGCATCGGTTTCGCCAGTATTCTCTCCGAAATGAATGGTGTTGGAGACTTCTACGAGTACATCTCCTTTTCGAATTGTAATTTGCTGATTTTGATCATCGGTCACTGTGAGTTCTCCTTTCAACATAACACCTGTAGTGATGACTGGATGAATATGCTTTGGATGTTTTTCCTTTGGCGGAATCGTTACTTTGCTAATGGTCACTTTAGGTTGCCCATCAATTTTAGGAATTAAATTTCCATTCCAACTTGTTGTTGCTTCAAGGAGCAACTCAGATTGAATGGTTTCTGACGCTTTCTCCTGACACGAGAAAAAGAATAGGGTGAAAATGATGCAAACGATAAAAAGTCTCATATTGAAAGGTTTTGATGTGAAATATAAATAAAAAGCTCTGATGAATTCATCAGAGCTTTTTATTTTCTATGTAAGTTTTATTTACTTCACGTCCATTAATTCAACATCAAAGATCAGTGTAGCATTTGGAGGAATTACTCCACCAGCACCTCTGGCTCCATATCCTAAATTACTAGGAATGACCAAACGAGCTTTGTCACCAACTTTTAATAATTGAATTCCTTCATCCCAACCTGAAATCACTTGACCAACTCCTA
>CAZTFN010000191.1:0-7971 GCA_964612905.1 uncultured Flavobacterium sp.
GTATGAGAAAAGGAATCGTAAAAGCAAGTGTAGTAATGGGATTACTCCTTGTAGCTGGACAATTTGTAAGCTGTGACAAAAAAGAACCTGTAAAGAAAGTTGAAGTCATCGCAGACAATATAGAAACGGTCACTCCGGAGATTGTTAAAGAAGAGATTGTTTATCGCAAGCCTGTAGTATTTATCACTGGAATTGATGTTGAAGAGCAAAAATTTTACAAAACAGCGAGAGGCTATTTCTTGGAAAAAGAATTCGAAGTGGTAGATTATGCTTTTTCAATGCAAGAAATTTTCGATTGGTTGAATAAAAACTACGATGGAACTGTGTATGGCGAAATCCATGTGGTAGCAAAGCACAATCCATGGGAGGGACTAGCCTTTGAAACCTTAATTAAAGGAGATCAAGTCACTGCAGAAAGTTTGAGAAAGGCAATTACATTAGGAGAATTGCCCACTTTGCAAAACGGAATCAAAAAAGAAACGAAAGTGGTCTTTCACTCACAGGCATTAGGGGATAATGAAGCTTTGATGAAGACCTTGAAAGATGCTTTCGTAGCAGACGAAGTACCCAATGTAGTCGCCTCACCTTATGTATCCATCTTTGGTGGCGAATTCTCTGAACACTATTTGGCGAAGCCTTATTATGTATTTCACCCATATGCAGGGTCTCCAGGAATGACAGACCTTTCAAAAGAAATTGCAAGAAAATATCCTGAAGAAAAAGAAATTCACTGGTACGATGCATTGAACAACGAAAAAGAACGATACATCGGAGATCCATATAAAAAGCGATTCAGTATCCCAGTGCAATTTGAATTCGATTATACCAATTCAGACAATGAAATGCCGAAGTTCAAGATGCAAGAGCAGATCATGGATTGGATTGAACAAGATCAAGAATTATCAAAAGTGATGAGTAAGTATAACATTCCGTTAGAGAAGTGGAGATGGAGATCCATTGTAAAAGGAAACAAGTTGATCATCAAAGGGAAGGTCACTGTACTATGTGTGCTAAAGCCTTTAATAAAGCCTTATGGAGATTTGCAACATGTGGAGCCTGATACAGAAAACCTCCGTCTGTACGCTATGATGTAAATTTGGAATGCTATTTGTTTTGGTTGGAAAGTAACTGCTTGTCACGAGCAGTTACTTTTGTGTAAGTTTGTTAACCAATATTAAATTTTAAATATTTAAAGTAAGAAGTTGAAAATAGGTTTATTTCATTTGTCACTTCGAGTGATTTTGACAGTATTTCAAAATCGTACCTGCCTAGTCGGAAGACAGGTCGAGAAGTTTTTATTCCAAAGACTTCTTGGTTTCAAAGTAGCTAGAAGAAATCTCATTTTAGTTTGTCTTTTGTCTATAGTCTTTTCGTCTTCAGTCTACTCCCAAAACAGTCAATTACAGAATTTCAACACCAAAGAAGGTCTTCCGCAATCACAGGTTTATGATATTGTTCAGGATTCCATTGGTTATTTGTGGTTGGCAACACAAGGTGGTGGATTGGCTCGGTTTGACGGTGACGAATTCACAGTTTTCAACAAGAAAAAAGGATTGCAATCTAACTTTGTCAATACTCTATTGGTTTCTGGTGATGATCTATACATCGGGACCCATGCTGGATTGTCGATTCATAACAAAGGAAAATTTTCCAATTTCAAAAGCCCAAGAGTTAATAAGATTGTATCTATTGATGAACGTATTTACTTGGCAACCAACAAAGGTGTCTATCTATATCAAAATGATTCCTTAGTCCCTACCAATATTTCTGCGCAAATCAATGTGCGAATTGTGCAAGACATCATCAAAGATGGTAATGATTACTTGATTGCGACTCCAAATGGGCTTTGGCGTGTAGACAAGCTGAATAATACCGCTGAGCTCACAAAACTAGACGAATCCAATTACACCTCTTTACATGCATTAAAAGGAAGAGTCATGGGTTCAACTATAAATAGTGGAATCCGAATAGTAGGTAGCAAGAAAGTTTACAACTACAACAAATTAATCCATGATATTTATTTTGTAGGCGATCAGTATTGGTTATCTACAAACTCAGATGGAATCATCATTTTAGACGATCAATTCAGAAAGATTCAACAGGTAGATCAAAACAAGGGACTTGCTATCAATCAGGTTCGATCTATTTTCAAAGACAACCAAGAAAACATTTGGGTAGGTACTTCAGGTGGCGGATTGTATAAATTGACACAGAATAACTTTCAGCATTTCGATCGAAATAATGGGCTACGTGGAAATCGTATTTATGCCGTTCATACTACCAGAAATAATGAACTCTGGATGTCTAACTCAGAGCGCGGTGTGACAAAAATCGATAGTCTGGGAATCAATCCCATTTTTGAAGACAACGGCTTTTTAAATGTCAAGGCAAAAACAATTGCAGAGGATTTAAAGGAAAACATTTGGGTTGGAACGGAAGGAAAGGGAATTCTGATCTTTAAAAAAGAATACTATTTACCAGATTCTTTACTTCAAGATGATACTCGGTTCAACAGACTAGACAAAAAATTATTTCCAGAATATATTCTTACCACAGACACACTCAATGTTGATGATGGATTGCCATCTAATAACATTCGAAAGATCCTATTGAGGAATCGCTTTGCTTGGATCGCGACGTATTCTTCTGGAATTGTGAGAATTCCCTTCGTTGGCAAAATTCCTACTCTCAGTAATAAGAGAATCATTTATGGAGCTTCAAAAGGAATTCAGGATCTGTTTGTTAATGATATCGAACTGGATACCAATGGAAAGGTTTGGTATGCCACAAGAGGTGGGAATTTAGGGTATATCGAGAAAAATCAAGTTAGAAGTTTTTATCAAGTCTTAGGAAAAGAAGTTTCTATTACTACCATTGAAATTCGTGAGAACAATCTATTTATAGGAACTTTGGGCGACGGTATTTGGGTCGTGAACAAACAAAGTCCAAGAGAGTTCAAACAACTATCTGGTGTCAAGGAATTAAACTCTCAGAATATCTATCAGCTCATTTTTGATAATGATAACAACCTTTGGGCAGGTACCGAAAAAGGAGTGAATAAAATTGTATTAGACGAAAACAACTCCATCAGTGATGTCTTTTATTTTGATAGAAGTAATGGTTTCTTAGGAATTGAAACCTGTCAAAATGCAGTCACCAAAGATCAGGAAGGAAATATATGGTTTGGGACCATGAATGGTTTGACCAAGTACACACCTTCTACAAGTCAAACAAAAACCATCAAGCCTACTGTATACTTTGAAAATATTGAAGTAGCATATCAATCGATTGATACGATCAATATCAACAAATTCAACGAGGTTTTGCAATTGAAACCCAGTCAGAATCACCTGTCTTTTCAGTTCAAATCTATTGACATCAATCATCCAAAAGGAATTGAATATCGTTGGAAGCTGAATCGCGACTTTAGTCCCTGGAGCACTGAAGACGACATCGATTTTCCCAACCTTCAATACGGAGAATACGAGCTCACAGTGGAGGCTAGGAATGTTGATTGGATTGTAAGTGACCCCATAACTTTTCAATTTTTCATTGAACGTCCGCTGTTAGAAAAGTCATGGTTTCGAACTGTCATTTACGCGAGTTTAGGATTGATTGTCATCATTATCATCTTACTGATTATCCGCAGAGTAAAACAAAAAAACAGACGAAAGCTAGAACAGTTAGAGCTAGAAAATCATTTGCTTTCTTTAGAGCAAAAGGCATTGCAATTGCAGATGAATCCACATTTTATTTTCAATGTTTTGAATGGAATCAAAGCCATGGGATCTGAAGGTGAAACGGATCAGATGAATTCCACGATCAACACCTTTGCAACCTTATTGCGAAGTATTTTAAACAGTTCTAGAAAAGAAGAAATCTCACTTCAAGAAGAGATGAGCACCTTGAATAACTATCTCACTTTAGAACAGCAAATGGTTGCGAAACCTTTTGATTTTGAAATCATACATCAAACCAATGGAATCGATATTGAGGAAATTTTGATTCCACCTATGCTGATTCAACCCTTCGTTGAGAATAGTGTAAAACATGGATTTCAACACAATGCAATCAAAGGGAAAATCGACATTCGCTTTATGGTTGAGGGAGAGTTTTTGAAGTGCGAGATTCAGGACAATGGAATTGGTATTGAACAATCAAAATTGAAGAAAAAAAGTCATCATCCTTCTACAGCGTTGAAAGTCACAAAAGAACGCATCGAAAGTTTGACCAAGGATCATCAATTAAAAATCAAAGAAGATAATGGAACGATTGTATCTTTTCGCTTACCTTTAATCACGGACTACTAACTATGAAACATACCGCTATTTTAGTCGATGATCTACCCGCAGCATTGACCTTGCTTGAAAAAGATATTACAACCAAACACCCTGATATTTCCATTATCGGAAAAGCGGCCAGTGTTGTTGAGGCTGCAAAACTATTACGCAAACAACAACCTGACATTTTATTCCTCGATATCATGCTGGGTGATGGAACCGGATTTGATGTACTAGAAATTTTTCCTGACTTAAGATCAAAGATCATCTTTGTAACGGCCAGTGATGAATTTGCTATCAGAGCTTTTAAATTCGCTGCGATTGATTATGTACTGAAACCGTATTCTGATGAGGATTTAAAAAATGCGATCGAAAAAGCCAAGCAACACATACAACCTGATAGTGAGCAATTAAGTGTCTTAAAAGAGTCTATCTCTTCTCCTAATCAAAGACCCAAAAAGATTTCACTCCACACGTTGGATAAGATCGTAGTTGTAGACTTGGATGAAATCGTTCGTTGCCAATCAGATAATAATTATACGCAGTTCTTTTTTCAGGATGGAAGTAAAATTCTAGTCACGAAAACTTTGAAGTCCTTCTCTGATATGCTGAAAAATTATCAGTTCTTACGTGTACATCAAAGTCATTTGGTGAATGTGAAATACGTGAAAGCCTTTATTAAATCCGATGGTGGTTATTTGATCTTGAAGAACAAGCAAACGGTTCCAGTATCTGTAAGAAAGCGAGCCGAAGTAATTGAAGCACTCAATACTATTTAAGTCTTTACATTTGTTATGAAAAAGTACTTTTCAAGTTTATTTGAACAATATCCTTTTGCGGTTACATTTGGAGTGTTTTTCTCAATTATTCTGTTATTATTTTTCATCACTAAACAATATAGTTCTAGAATCACACGAGCTACGGCACAACAAGAGAGTATTTCATACTTCGAAAGGAAAACGGGACATAAAATGAATCCTGAAGAAATCTATGTGTATGAATCTATTAGAAATCTTCGTGGTGATGGATATTCTATTTGGATCTACAACTTAAGCAATGCTGAAGCAGCCTATTTTATGAAACCTGATTCCTTACTTTTTTCAAAATATCCATTGGTAGGGGAGCATAGAACTCATTGGAATCATCAAAAATGGAAACGAGGTCCTTTTGATGAGAAAGATGGTAAATATTTAAAATTGGCACTCATTGTAGGTAGACCTAATGATCCTGAGGCCGTCAATCATGAAAATAACTGGACAGATCGCATCCGTTCTATTTTGAACAACAAAAACTGTCTATATGCCTTTAGTTTTACAAATCATGACCCTACTGAAAACCCCAGAGATGTGGACTTTTACATCATTTCTCCCGATGATAATGTTCTAATTGTCATTAATCACAATACCTAATATTCCTTCGTAAAACAGCAAACCTAGGTAATTCTGCCACTTTGCACCTTTGCCACTTTGTAACTCTGAACCTCTGTACCTAAAAAAATCCAAAGGCAAAACCCTAAAAAGGCAAATCGGCAACATCTACATTTCCACCAGAAATAATAATTCCAACTTTCTTTCCTCTGAATAGTTCTGTTTCCCGAAGAACCGCCGCTACTGATACGGCACTAGACGGTTCAATAATAATCTTCATACGCTCCCAAACCAATTTCATGGCTGAAATAATTTCATCCTCGGTGACTCTAATAATTTGGTCTACGTAGTCCTTGATGATGGGGAAATTATGATTTCCAAGATTGGTTCTTAATCCGTCTGCAATAGTATTTGTTGTCTCATTGATTTCTATCTGTCCACTTTGTAAAGAACGATAAGCATCGTCCACTTCAAACGGCTCTGCTCCTATCACGTTCGTATTTGGAGAGAATTCTTTCATAAACAAACAGGTTCCAGCAATCAGTCCACCACCGCCTACTGGGGTGATGATATAATCAAAATTCTCTTCTTGATGAATGAGTTCATAAGAAGCCGTGCCTTGACCATGAATGACTTCTAACTGATTGGATGGATGTAAAAAAGCAGCACCTATTTCATCTTGAATTTTGGCAGACTCCTGTTCTCTTGCTTGAATCGTAGGTTCACATTCAGTGATGATTCCCTTATAAGCAACGGTTCCGGCTTTCTTTGCTTTGGGCGCATTGGTGGGCATGACAATATAGGCAGAAACTCCTAAGTTCTTCGCCGACAAAGAAACTGCCTGAGCAAAGTTCCCTGAGGAATGCGTAACCACTCCTCTACTTCGTTGCTCTTCGGATAACTGTAAAATAGCATTGGTAGCACCTCGAATCTTATAAGAACCACCTTTTTGAAAATTCTCGCATTTTAAAAACACTTCACAGCCTGCAATTTCATTAATGAGTCTAGAACTTAATACTGGAGTTTTATGAATGTGAGGTTGCACTCTTTTGTAAACCTCAAGTAGATCTTTTCGATTCATGGAAGTTGTTTCCACTAATGTATTAAAATTTCACTTTTCCTGCCCAAACCGAGTCCAAAAGTCGTTGCCAAATTCGATAATGATTGGTAGGAACTCCACGAACCACAGCTCCTTTGGATTCTAAGAAATCAACTTCAGCTTGTGAAAGCTTTCCTACATTTTGATCTTTTAGTCCATAATAGAAAATGACATTCGATAAGTCTTTGTCCTTTAACTCTTCTGTGTATCTAGGAGCTCCTAAAGCATACTTGAGTTTCTCTTTGTTTTTACGAATGGTGAAATACCGCTGCGTTCTATATTTTGGAGGTGCTTCATTTTCATCTGGAATAACGAGGGTTGCTCCGTCCTCTTCAAAGCCTGTATTGATCAATTTCTTTTGATATTCCGTTTGTAGACTATCTGCATCCAACCTTCCGCCGGTAATTACATATCGGTCAGCCAAAGAAGGTCGCGTAGCCAAGTAATTCGGAATCACAAAAGCGCTAAAGGAATGCCCGAAAACAATCACATACTTATCTCTGTCCTTGAAGTATTTAATCGCTCTGTATAATATTTCCGAAGAATTGTCTCCCTCTACCTTCGCATCTTCGAAGTCAAAATCTTTAGCATCAAAGATCGTTTTGTTATAAGAAGTCGATTGATGAATGACTACCGTGTAATAGTTATTGTAGGTCTTCAAATACTCCCAATAAATCCGACCATTGGATTCAAAGTCTAAGTTATTCTTGGGCCCTCCTTCTCCAACAATTAGAACTGTATCCTTTGCAATATCTCCATCATCTAACCATAGTTTCGTGGTGTCTTTTGGAAATGTCGTAGACTGATAGACACCTCGCTTTTGAGGCAAAGTAGTTTCGTTTTCCTTTTGACAACCTATTATTAGACTCAAAGAAAAAAGAAGAAGTATTGGAGTTAAGTTTTTCATTTTATGTTAATTAATTTATCTTTACATAAAGATACTTTACAAATATAGGAGAATTTATCTTTACATCAAGATATTTTTTATCTTTGTTAAAAACTAACGATTTTGGAGCAAGAAGACTTGATTGATCAACTCATTTCTGAATGGAAAATAGAACGTCCTGAATTGGATACTTCTGCAATGCATATTGTGGGCAGAGTCTTGCAATTGGGTAAATTGTTAGAGAAACGAGCAAATCAGGCCTTAAAGGACAGTGGAATTCATTATACCGATTTGGATGTTTTAGCCACATTACGTAGATCAGGAAAACCGTATGAACTC
>CAZTFN010000192.1:0-7959 GCA_964612905.1 uncultured Flavobacterium sp.
ATTCAGCATAACATTTAATGAAGAAGATCCAAACTCTACAAACTGCACCATTACAGCATCTTTTTTACTGTCAGGATGCGCCAAAACAACTTCTCGTACGCCCTTCACAAAAGCTTCAATCAGTTCTGGTGGCGTATCATAACGCAAACCAAAAGTTGTATTGTATCTTCTGTACAAACGCAATCCTCCATTGTTAATTACAATCTCTGAAAGTTTACTATTCGGAATCTGATATACCGATGTATCTGCTGCTCGAATTCTGGTGGATCTAAACCCTACTTCTTCTACAGTTCCTACAACGCCTCCCCCTTCAATCCAGTCGCCGATATGAAAAGGCTTATCAATGAAGATCATTACTGTTCCGATCAAGTTCTTCACCGTATCTTGAGAAGCAAAAGCAACGGCCAAACCACCAATAGAAGCTCCTGTTAAGACAGTAGTTGGATCTGCTCCAAAAATGATTAGCAATCTAAATATTCCCACTAAGACGATAATCAAGGTGGAGAAATTTCTCAAGATTGGGATTAATTGATCGTCTAGTTTTCCTTCTGTTTTCTCTGCATATTCCTTGTATAAACTGATGAGTACCTGTGCTAATTTCAAGAATACATAGATCCAAAAGATGGTGGCTGCAATGTGCAATCCTAGGAACACCCATTTGTTGATTACTAATCCTAGTCCTAAAGACGGTAAGATTCTGTCTACGAACCATAGCGCAACTAGCAAACTAATTGGATGCGCAAGTTTCTTCAATGCTTCATTCAACTCATTATTGCGATTCTTAGTGTACCTGTACAAAATTCGTTGAAGGATGAAAAATGCCAATTTTTTTGCAATCCAAAAGACAATGAATGCAAATACTATCAACAAGACAAAAGCCACATATTGCCATACTTCCAAAGACAATACTTTCTTGTGTCCTGCGCCAGGAATTAACTCATGCAGCTTATCTATATACCAAGGGAAGACCTCATCATAGAGAAGGTCAATATTCTCCATTGTTTCTTGCGAATAATACCAAGAGGATCCCATTCTTTCCACAGAAATCAACGGCATTTGTTCCGGAAACAATACAAATCGATTGACTTTTGAATATCCAATCGTATCGGTGTAGGTTGAATCGGTTGGTATTTTGGTAAAGTCGATGACCAATCCTTTCCCATCTAAAACTCTCTTAATTTTGATCGCTATATCAACAGCTTCTTTTTCATCTTTTCCATAAATAACAGCGGCCGATTTTTTAGGCTCATACGAGTCATCCTGTAAGAAGTAAATATGAGTATATACGGTAGACTTTGGATTAGAAAGATCAACTTGTGCTTTACGCTGCGCAAAGGCTACACTTGAAATCAGTAGAAATAAAACGAGTATTCTTTTCATGGTTCGATTGTTAATCAACTGTTAAATAGGACCACAAATTTAAACCTTTTCTTTCGTGACTGGTCAAAAAAGCAAATAATTAGAAATAAGAACAATTTAAATTATGAAGAAAATAGCGAGCATTTTGATCTTAGTATTTGCATTCACACTAACGACTCAAGCTCAAAAACGAGGAAAACGAATGCAAAAGGAGCAAATGACAGTAGAGCAACAAACCATACTCGAGGTTAAGAAAATGACATTGGCCTTAGAGTTATCGGATGCTCAACAACGAAAAATCCAACCTTTGGTTGCGGCTAAAGTTAGTGATCGCAGAGCTCAGTTTGAACGAATGAAAAAGTTGAGAGAAGAAAAGAAAATGCCAACGGCAGATGAGCGATTCAAAAATCAAAACGAGCGACTGGATAAGGAAATTGCTTATCAGAAAGAGATGAAATCCATCTTAAATAAAGATCAGTATGAGAAGTTCCAAAAAATCGCCAAGGCTAGAAAACGAGGAGCCAAACATAAGATGAAAAAGAGAGGGAAGATGAAAAGATTGAAAGAAAGAAAAGAAAAACGAGAACGTCAGGAAGACGATAATTAGTTGAGTTGATTACGAATCCCCAAAAAGGATTCATATAATAAAGCTCGGTTTTGGTTGGCCGAGCTTTTGTTTTTTAAATAAGGACGCTAGTCTTTAAACCAGCTAGAATATTTTACATAGTTATTCGCAATTCGATCAATCTCACCAGAGATCAATTCTTTTGAAATATCTTTCACTTTCTTAGCAGGAACTCCAGCATAAATACTTCCAGCTTCTACTTTGGTGTTTTTGGTCACTACTGCACCAGCGGCAATAATAGAATTACTTTCTACCACACAATCATCCATGATGATACTTCCCATTCCTACCAAAACATTGTCATGAATGGTACAACCATGGACAATGGCATTGTGACCAATAGAGACATTGTTTCCAATATTGGTAGGTGATTTTTGATAGGTGGCATGAATCACTGCTCCGTCTTGAACATTTACCTTATTTCCCATTTTGATGTAGTGAACATCGCCTCGAAGCACAGCATTGAACCAGATACTACATTCATTGCCCATAGACACTTCTCCAACAATGGTAGCATTCTCTGCAATAAAACAATCTTCTGGAATTTGTGGGTGTTTCCCGTTGACGGGTTTGATGATTTTCATGTGTCTTTATTTAAAGTAAGACAACAAAGTTCCTTTTTTTGAAGAAGACACCAAAATTTCTTTTCCATTGGAAACCACAACGCTTCCACCCTTTCCTTTTCTGTATTTGGTAATTGCATTGATATTGACGAGATAAGACTTATGGATTCTTGCAAATGAATACTCTGAAAGTGCTATTTCAAAATACTTCAACGTCTTGCTCACGAGTTTTTTGGAATCTGCTAAATGAATCTCTGTATAGTTGTCATCGGCCTTGCAAAAGACAATATCATTGACATCTAAGACTTCAAATCCGTCTTGTACAGGGATCGTAATCTTTCCTGAGGTTGCCGCGACTTTCGGAGAGAGGATTTTGTTCTGTAGATCGTTTTCACGTTCCTTGATTTCCACAACATGGTTTACGGCTTTGATCAATTCATCTATCGAGATTGGCTTTAACAAATAGTACGATGCATGGCTATTCAAGGCTTCAATCGCATAGTGATCATAGGCAGTCACAAAGACGGTTTCAAATCTGCGATCTTCTACTTTTTCCAATAGGTCAAAGGCATTTCCAAATGGCATTTCTACATCTAGAAATACCAAATCAATTTCATGCTGTTGAATCAATTCGTACGCTTCGTTGATGTTACTAGCTTCACCTAGGAGATTTACATTTGGACAATACTTTCCTAAATAATTGCGTAAGATCTCTCTACTGACAGCTTCATCTTCAACAATGATTGCGGTAATTTTCATAATTGGTTAGTTTCTTTTTAATAACAATTCTACTTTGGTTCCAGTTCCATCTTCAAAAAGGTCCGATACCGATACTGAAATTCGATCTTGATACATATCGTTCAGGATAGAAATTCTTTTTTTAATGGTGCTCATTCCTTTTGATTTCTGCTTTAACTGGTTTTTCGTTTTTAATTCTTGTGATCGCTTTCTTCCCACTCCATTATCTTGAACGATGACCGCCAGTTTCTCTTTCCCTCTGGATTCAATTAAAACTTCCAGCTTTCCTTTTTCTTCCAGATATCGTAAGCCATGCCAAATAGCATTTTCGATATAGGGCTGAAGAAGCATTGGTGGAATAGAATATTCATCCAAATCGATGGCTTTGTCTACTATAATTTCATAGTCGAATTTTTCCTTGAATCGGTTGTGTTCTAGTTTTACATATAGCTCAATGAGTTCCACTTCTTTTGAAAACGGAATGAAATCTTCGTCTGAATTCTCTAAAACAGAGCGCATCAATACTGAAAATTCTGAAAGGTATCGATTAGCATTTCGCTCATCATTCACTACGATAAAGCTGTTCACTGAATTCAATGCATTGAAAATAAAATGTGGATTCATTTGAGAACGCATTGACTTTAAAGCCAATAAATTATTCGCCAGTTTTTGTTGTTTATTGCTTCGGAATAATAAATAAGCAAAGACAAACATTGCTGCGATTCCCAACAACAGAGAATAAATAATGTATTGCTGACTCTTATTTCTTGCATCGCTCAATTCTTGATCTTTTACAGCCAGATTCACCTTACTTTCGTTTAGTTCTTTGTCTTTTTCTAGACTCGTGATTCGGTTTCTATTGTCCGCAATGATTTGCGCAAATCGCTTGGCTTGCTCAATCTCCTGCTGTTTGCGGACGTATAAGGTATCTACCAAATTCACATAAGCACGATACGTCACAAAAGCTTTATCATAATCTCCCACATTATCATAGACTTCAGACAACTTTTTTGTTGCATCCTTTTTGATGATGAGATCATCACTTTCATCGGCATCTTCAATACTTTTTTTCAAAAAAGGAATGGCCTTCTCATAGTCTTCCTTTTGAACCAAAGCTCTACCAATCTTATAATTGATAGATTGCGAATTGATGGAATTGTATCCTAAATTGGATTGAGCTTCTTGAGGCACCGTCAGGTTAAATTTTAGGTCAGAAGTAAGCGAGTCTGCTAATGACTTCCCATCATTATCTCCATTGATATCAAATGTTAGTGTTCCTTCCGAAAACTTTTTAGTAGGCTTTATAGCGAAATCAGAAAAATTGTAATTCGTATTTTCAATACTAATCGGAACAGACTTAGTTTCTTCTAAGGTCTCTTTACGGAGTTGAATCTCTTTATCTAGTTGCTGCGTAGAATTGTAAAAGTTGGCAACTTTCTCTTTTTCAGTAATGGATCGAATGGGACTCTCTTTCTCTGCCAATTCCAATGTATTTTGAAACTGTTGATTCGCTTTTTCTATCTTTCCCTGAGCAACCAAAACATCACCTAATTTCGAATTCAAATCAGTTACTTTTGAGGTCACTTTATTGTCTTCCGCAATTTTTAATGCTTTCTTATAGTTGCTCGTCGATTTTGCAAACTCTTCTGTTTCTAGATAAACATCTCCCAGACTTTCATAGACCAAAATCTTTTCAAAAAGTCCGAGTCTTTTGGTCCTAATATCCTTCAAATATTTCTCTGCTTCCTCGTACTTCTGAATCTTGATGGCAGCCTGAGCCAGCATAAGTTTGATACTCTCATCTTCTCTATATTGTAATGAACTCTTGTAATTGGTAATGGCTAAATCATATTGATTCCATTGATTGTACACATCACCCAACAAACGGTAAGTTGCAGCATTTCTTCCAGGAGTTTGACTTTTCTTTAAAATCTCTTCTATGAAGGAAAGACTTTTTTCAATGTTCTTCTCTTTGTAAAACAGCGCTGAATCAAGATTTTGAGCATAGGTATCAACATCATTTGAAAATTTGTAGATAATGCTATTTACATCGGATCTAGAAGTTTTTTTATTCTTCGTTCTTCGATTTCTGTAGCTATCAAAATCCTCTACTTCAATTTTAATCTCTTCGCTAGATTCTATGATATGGTAAACAGATTCAAAACCAGGGTGACTCACGGTAAGTTGCTGCCCTACTTGAGCTTTTACCAAGTAATAATCCTTAATGATATCATATCGAAATTGACGTCCATTCACAGATACAACCGCATTTTTGATGGGTTGTTTGGTTTCTTGATCTACAACTCGAACTTCCAAATCAAACCACACATTCTTACTTGTGATGTATTGATTTTGCTGAGAGAAACTCAGCCAAGAGATCAATAGAAAAAGAGGTAATATGGTTCTAAATATCTTTTCCATTTTTACGATAGTGTTTGTAAACATACACACAAATAATTGTCCAAAAAAATCGATTCCCTTGCAAAAAGACCATTTTCCCTCATCGATTTCTTTGTTTACTCACCAATTGAATCTTTTAACTCACTGAGAAGGACTCTTCCCTCATTCTGGATTTTTTTTGGGTAACGATGGCACTAATATTGGATAAGAATTGATCAAAAGCCAAACTATTCATCAATCATCAAAAATTAAAATCATGAAATCTAGAATGTTAAAAGTTATCGCATTTCTTTTCGTATTGACCACTACAATCAGTTATGCTACCAATCCAACAGACGACAAAAAGAAGAAGAAACAAACTATTAAAGTGGCGTTGTTATTAGACACAAGTAATAGTATGGACGGTTTGATCAATCAAGCAAAAACGCAACTTTGGGAAATTGTCAATGAATTGTCCTATGCAAAATATGGAATCCAAAAGCCAGATTTGGAAATTGCATTATACGAATATGGAAACGATCGTTTGGAATCTTCTGATGGCTATATCCGACAAGTTTTGTCCTTTAGCAATGATTTGGACGAAATTTCGGAGAAGCTTTTTTCTTTGACAACCAATGGCGGACAGGAATACTGTGGTCAGGTAATCACCTCTTCGCTGAACCAATTGAAATGGGGAGCCAACAAAGACGATTTACGGTTGATCTTTATTGCAGGAAACGAAGCTTTCACTCAAGGAAAAATCAATTATCAGGAGGCAATCTCAGATGCCAAAAAGAAAGACGTGATCATTAACACCATTTATTGTGGAGATTACAATACGGGAATCTCTGGAAAATGGAAAGATGGAGCTGATCTAGGTGGCGGAGATTATATGACCATCAATCAGAATAAAAAGATCGTTCATATTATAACTCCTTATGACAATGAGATTATGATTCTCAATAAAAAATTGAACAAGACCTATATCTATTTTGGTTCTCAAGGGTTTTCAAGAGCTGAAAAACAAAGAAAACAAGATGATAATGCTCAAAACATGTCGGCTCCAGTAAGCGTGAAAAGAACCGTGAGTAAGTCTTCTAGATTTTATGACAACTCGGTGTGGGATTTGGTGGATAAGTCCAAAAAAGAAAACATTGATTATTCAAAAATTGAGAGAAAGAAATTACCTCCAAAATTACGTGAGAAAACAGACACCGAACTAAAGGCTTATGTAGAAGGGCAGAAAAAACTTCGTGCTGAGATTACTTCCAAAATTAATGAGTTGAACAAAAAAAGAAGAGCTTTTATTGCTCAAAAACAAAACGAATCGACCAAAAAGAATGAACTAGAAAATGTGATGATCAAAGCCATCAAAAAACAAGCAAAGAAAAAGAACTACTCTTGGTAGTGCCGATATAAAATCAGCATACTACTAAGATGAAATGTTGGTCGTTTGGTTAGGTAAATCCGTGGAGATTCATCATGATCTCTGCGGGTTTTTTATTGGGTTAGAAGTTTCTGCCCAATAGAAAGTGTATTGCTCTTAAGTCCATTCAACTCTTTCAGCTTTTCAACTGTGGTATCAAACTTTTTTGCAATTGAATACAGGGTATCTCCTTTCTTCACCGTGTAATAATTGGGAAGTGTATATTTGGGTTTGGTCACGACTGGTTCTTCTTCTTTCTTCTTCTTTTTATCTACGCGTTTCCCCTTTTTTAAATCTCTTTTGGTGAACTTATCAAACTCATACAATCTATAGTCTTGTATGATCTTAATCAACTTCTTTGGGTACTTTCTATCAGTGGCATATCCAGCTTTTTTTAAGCCTTTTGCCCAACCTTTATAATCTGTTTTCCGCAATTTAAAAAGACCTGCATATCGCTTTCTTCCCGTTAAAAACTTAGAATGGTCCTTGTAAGAGGTTTGTACATATTTGTACTTTCTAAAGCACTCTCCTTTCTCGTCATCATCATGATATACTCGTTCACCTTTCCATCCTTTGTGGCACTTAATTCCAAAATGGTTGTTGGATTTTGAGGCCAAATGACTTCTTCCATTTCCTGACTCTAAGATTCCTTGAGCCAATGTAATACTTGCGGGAATTTTATATTCATGCATTTCCATCACAGCCAAAGGGGCATACTTCCGGATATACTGCAATGTATGACGGTTCAAATTGATTTCCTTGCGCTCTAATTTTCTAACATGTTGATTCTGTCCTACCGACGGTAACTTCAATGTCTTTGGCTCTACAACTGCCACCTTCTTTTTCTTTGAAGTGTTTACTCTTCTACT
>CAZTFN010000193.1:0-7952 GCA_964612905.1 uncultured Flavobacterium sp.
ACCTCAACATTCCAATCAGGTAGTTCCTTCACTCAAGGTGGAAGTTTAGCACTAGCTGGTGAACAAGATTCTGTGGATGGAGGTTATGTAGATAGCCAAGCGCATACAGGGGATTATCCCGAAGTAATTCTCTATGACGTCTATCTGAATGATGCCCAGCATATTATTGTGTCCAATTATTTATCGGCAAAATACGACATCAGTATTTCCAATGATTTTTACACCATGGACAATACTGCGAATGGAGACTTCGATTTCAATGTAGCAGGAATTGGTCAAGCGAGTGATGGATCCTTTCATTTCGATTCACAAGGAAATGGAATCATTAGAATGTACAATCCTTCTTCCTTGGATGATGATGATTACCTCTTTTGGGGAAGAAACAACACCTCAGATTATACCTTCTCCACCAATACATCCAATTATCAAGAGCGAATTTCTTCAGATTGGAGAGTGAGCAAACAAAACGATGTAGGAACCGTAACTGTTGAAGTCGATTTTACTGGAATTGATATTACTGGCAAACAATCTTGCGCTGATTTTATGCTGATTGTAGATAATGATAGCGATCTATTAAGCCCTACAAGTACTTATACAATGACCAATACCTCTGGCGATATTTATCGAGCAACAGGGGTTTCATTTAGTGATGGAGATTATTTTACCATCCAATACCAAGATCAAATTGTAGTTGATGGAACACAATTTTACAATGGTTCTGGAGCATCGAATGTACCCAACACAACCGACAGTTGCTATAAGTTATTGGTAACAAGTGCTGCGGACGGAACCATTCCGCTCACTGAAAATGCGGATGTCCGAGAAGTAGAAGTAGAATCAGGTGGAAACTTAGTTGCAAATACTGGAATTCGTCTGCAAGTGACAAACGGAATCCAGAATGATGGAGAAATCCGAATGGTGGGAACCTCCCAACTGCTGCAAACACACTCTGGAACGAGTCAAGTAACAGGAACAGGGGATTTGTATATTGATCAGGAAGGAAGTGCAACTACGGTTTACCAATCAGGATTTTGGTCCTCACCCGTTACCGAAGATGGAAGTCAATTTACCATTAGTGGAATTATAAAGGATGGAACCACACCGACCTCTGCAACTTCCAATCCTCCAGATATTAATTTTACGGCCGTCACTGAATTGGATGGAGCAAAGACATCACCCATCACCATTAGCGGTCGATGGTTGGGGATATTAACCAATGCTCAAGTCTTTACCACACCCATAAGTCCTACAGGAGTGAATCTTTTTCCACCACAGGGTTGGAATATGAAAAGTACAGGAGGCGGAACACAGAATTTCACCTTCAAAGGAATTATTAATGATGGAACGTACACCTCATCTATAGAAGACCCTAATTTTTCTTTAATTGGGAATCCATATCCATCGGCGTTGGATGCAGATCAATTTATTGCGGACAATAGCTCTACTATTAATGGGACATTGTATTTTTATGATGGGACAAATGATACAACGCACAATCAAGGTACTTATGCGGGGGGATATGCAACTCGGGTGAGTGGTGTAGGGACACCTTTTGGAGGAGGAGCTACACCAGGTCAATATATTCCTGTGGGACAAGGTTTCTTTGTAGAAAGGAATACTTCGGGAGTTGCTACCATTACCTTTCAAAATTCACAAAGATCTTTTCAGACAGGAGCAGATTTCTTAGGTAGAACCAATGAAACAAGTAATCTTCAAGTCATTCGAATTGGATTTGAAATTGACTTGCCAGATGATCGTCAATACAACAGACAATTAGCCATTGCATTTAGAGGTTTGACCAATAATTTTGAAGAAGGTTTTGATGCCGAGATGTTTGATCGCCAACCATCCGATTTGGCTTTGAGGGTAGACGATAGAACAGAACCTTTTGTGATTACTGGAATTGATTATCTAGATGAAACCATGCGTCTTCCTTTGGAATTGTTTCTAGATGTAACGAGAGATGTTCGGTTTTCTCTGGATGCTATTGAGAATATGTCAGCAACAGTATATCTAGAAGATGCTTTGGATGGAAGTCATTACAATCTTTCAGAAGGTACTTTAACGTTAACAATAGATGCTGGAAACTATTCAGACCGATTTTTTATTTCCTTCATCGATCAAGAAGCTGTTGCATTGAGTACAGAAGATTTGAATCTTCTATCTGGATATCAGGTATTCTATGCTCAGGATTTGGATCAAATCACCATTCAAAGAAGAAACGACGGAATTTTGAAGGAGGTAAAAGTTTACAATTTGCTTGGACAGGAAGTATTGGATTTCGCGCCTGAAAATTCGTTGGACTCACAATTTTCAATTTCTACCAGTGGATTGAAATCAGCCTTATACATTGTTCGTGTGAAAACTGCCGAAGGTTGGTTCTCGAAGAAACTGATTGTGTATAAAAATTAAAAAAAGCACCCAAATTTGGGTGCTTTTTTTATATCGTAATTGCTATGCTTTATTCTTTGTCAGCGTCTTCTTTATGAGCATTGATCTCATCTGCATGTACAGCAATGGCTTCGTATTTCTTTTCAACAATGTTCCAGTTCACCGACTTCAAGAAAGCCTCAATATAATCTGGACGTCTGTTTTGATAGTTTAAATAGTAAGCGTGCTCCCAAACATCAATACCTAAGATTGGAGTTCCTCCAACACCTACACCTGGCATTAATGGATTGTCTTGATTAGGAGTTGCACAAATGGCTACGTGTCCATCAGGGAAAGCACATAACCACGCCCATCCAGAACCGAATTGAGTTGCTGCTGCTTTCGCGAACTCGTCTTTGAAATTATCTACATCTCCAAAAGCAAGTTCGATCGCATCACGCAAAGGACCTGTTAAATATCCTCTATCTTCTGGGTTTAAAATCTCAAAGAACAAACAGTGATTGTAATATCCACCACCATTGTTTCTCAAAGCCCAATCCACATGGTGATCCATGTCTAAGTGTGTTAAGATATCTTCGATAGACAATTTATCTAAATCCGTTCCTTCGATAGCTGCATTTAATTTGTTTGTATATCCTTGGTGATGTTTCGAGTGATGGATCTCCATCGTTTTTGCATCAATGTTTGGTTCTAGTGCATCGTATGCATAGTCCAATTTTGGTAATTCAAAAGCCATATTGTGTTTTTAAATGGTTAATCTTGATTTTTTTGAGTCTTACAAATTTAACCATTAATTGGTCTGTACACAAGCGCGTAACTTTTTGATAATCTATGGCATGATAAATAGTCTTGATATGCTAATGAATGCAGAAATCCGTCATTTTAAATGCAGAAATCTGCAGACCTAATAATAGAGCATGTTGTACATTATAGATTTAATTATTAAAACCATGCGTAGGATTTTATTATTGTGTTTTGGATTCATAGCATTTGTCAGTTTTAGTCAAAATCAGGAGAGCATCACTTTATTAAAGGATAGTTTGGCTAACGCATCTAGTATTGAGCAGAAAATAGCAATATTGGATGAACTTGCATGGCAGCTCAGGAATAGTAATTATGATCAGGCTGAATCATATGCAAGAAAAGGAATTGAGTTGTCCAATAAGAATTTTGAGGAGCAAGAGATAGGACTTTACAATACACTTGGACTCATTTATAAGAGAAAAAATGATTTCGATAATTCAATAATCAACTACAAGTTAGCTGTCAATTTATCTGAAAAATTGAATAAAAGAAACAAAGCTGCAAGCAGTTTTATGAATATCGGAATACTTTTCAAAAACATTCAGAAGTACGATTCGGCACTTTTTTACTATGAAAAGGCATTTAATTCTATTGATTATAGAGATAATCCAAAATTAGCAGGTAGACTCAACCGAGTCATAAGGATGAATAGAGCAACTGTTTATTCTGAAACGAGTTTATTTGAAAAAGCACTTAATGAATATTTGACTTTACAAACTTCTTTTGAGGAAAGTGAAGATACTGCGGCTTTGGTTGTTATCTATACTAATATTGCTAATATTCACTCAAAAATGAGAGACTATAATAGCAGTCTTAAATATCATCGAAAATCATTGATAGAGGAGATAAAACTTAATAACCCGAATGGAATTGCTCAGAGCTATGCGGATATAGGAATTAGTTTATCTGAGTTGAAAAAAAAAGATTCAGCACTCTACTACTTTAATAAATCTTTAAAAGTTGTAAAAGCTTATAAGCTAAAGGATAGATATACGCAGGTCTATTATCAGATAGCAGAAGGGTATATAGCACTATTAGATTTCGAAAAAGCACAAAAATATTTCTCTTTAAGTCTTAAGTCATCTAATGAGGATTTCAATATTAACTATAGGGTTTTTAGTTTGAATGGAATGGCTATATCAAATTTGAATTTAGGAAAGTTAGATTCAGTACCATATTTTTTGGAAAGAGCATTAAAAATTCCGACGAAAAAAGACGAAAAGTATATTTTACAGAATATTTATGATACCTACTCACTCTATTATTATCGAATAGGTAATTTGAAAAAGGCTGCCTTTTACAACGATTTGTATAAGAAATTGATCGAAGAAAATTTTCAATTGGAAAAAAGACAGTCCTTGGCGGCAGCAGAAGTCAAATACCAAACAGAAAAAAAGGAAAAAGAAAACCTACTGCTTAAACAAGAGAATTTAGAACAAAAGCAGATTGTTCAAAAACGTAGGGAGCAAAATATCTTTCTATCGGTTTTAACGGTTTTTATTTTCGTGAGTTTGCTCATTTATATTTTTATAAATCGAAAACTCAAAATAAAGAATGCCACTATCATCTCTCAGAAAAAAGACATTCAAAAGTTGCAAAACGAAGCAAAGCATAGAACAAAAAATAACTACAGTGTCTTACAAGGGTTTTTTCGAAATAGAGATGTAAATCTTATGAATGAAAGTCAAATACGTCTGGAGCTTAAGGAACAAACCAACAGAATAAAATCGTTCTCCTACCTTGAATCATTATTTCAAGAGAAGACATCGGGAATTTCTTTTGAGAGCTATTTTGCAAAGTTTGCCCAAGCAATACATTCAATTTTTTTTCAAGAAAAAAATGTAAAACTGCATATTGATATAGCACCTCAATTAAATGTTCCAAGAAAAAAATGGCACTGTTTGGCTTTAATATTAAATGAATTCATGACAAACACATTTAAACATGCCTCTCTAGACGAATCAGGTGAAATCAAGATTAGTCTGGTTGAGTTCGAGACACATTTAGAGTTGGTATTAAGTGATAATGGTGTAGGTTTTTCAGAAAAAGAATTAGAAAAGAATAGATCGAGAGGCTTGTATATTATTGAAGGTCTAGTATCTCAAATTGAAAGTACGATGTCTGTGAAAGGTGACGAGGGGACTGTGTTAACGATAAATATTCCTAAAAATGAGTAGTTCCAATATTAAGGTTCTAATTGTTGAAGATGAGTTTCTTCACTATGATACATTGAGTAACTATCTAAAAGAGAAAAATTTTATTGTAGATGAATATACCAAAAGCTATGACGAAGCAATTCAAAGAATAAAGAGGAGAAAGCCAGATATTGTTTTACTCGACATACAATTGATGGGAGAAAAAACAGGTATTGACTTAGCCAAAATCATTTATGAAGAATATGATATTCCATTTATATATATATCCAGTTATACCGATGTAGAGACTTATTTGATTGCAAAAGAAACAACACCCGTTCGATTTGTTAAGAAAACAAAACCATTTTTAGACCTTGATGATTTGGTGAGAACTATTGAAACTGCAATTACTTGGATAACTAAGTTTACTGGTAAAGAACAAAACCTTACCAATGAAACTAATAAGAAAGCATCTCTTCCACTGGATATTAAGCCTAGAAAAGCTCAAAGGAAAGAAGTAAAACATGCAACTTCAGGGTTGTTTGTTCTTAAAGACAGAATAAGTAAGGTCAAAGACTTGACTGAAGAGATCGTTGAAGTCCCACTCGCGTTTAATGATATATTATTTTTCTCTACTCAAAAAATATGGGCAGTCAAATCAGGTGTTAAGAAAGAAAAGTATAAGAATTATGTTTGGTTGTTAGATATTCATGGTGATGTATATTATTATCGGTCTTCTCTAGGTGATTTGAACACTATTTTACCAGTAAACTTCATTAGAATTGGTGAGAGCTATATTGTTAACTTTTCACTTGAGTTTTTTCGAGGAAAAGACGGTAGGTCTCAGTTACTTATGGAATATCCAGAAGAGATTCTAAATTTCCTCCCTGAAACTCGTTATAAATACCCAAAAAAGAAAAGTGCAAGAATGCTAGCATTTCGAGCTGGATCGGGTTATAAGAATGGCCTTCAGCAAAAATTACAAATACTATTTGGTAAATTATATACATAACCCATAAGTCGATCCACATACCCCTTGAAGAGCAGCACATGGGAAGAAGCTTAGGAAAAGGAACTATTCCAATTCATCTTTGAAAAATTAAAAACCAAAAAATTTTCAAGATGAGAAAAATTTATTACTACTTTTTTTTACTAGCCGTGCTAGTGTTGTCCTATTCTTGTAGTGAGAATAACTCAGGTGAAAACTTCGAGTCTAATCAAACGGGATTTTTATCCACACCCAATTTATTGTTAAATGTTGAAGAAGGAAATTTCTCTCGAGATTCCGAACTAAGACCTCGTGCGACACGGGATAGTGATATCAACCAATTTGTCATTGAAATTCTTGAATACCCTAGTTTGAATATATATCAATCTTGGGAAAATTATTCGGAAGTACTTCAATTGGAAAAGGTGGAACTTCCAGCAGGAAATTACCTGCTGAAAACATTTAATGATCGTTTTCCCGTAAGCAGTCCATCTTTTGATTTTCCATATTTTTTAGGGCAGTCTGCAGTTTTTTCTATTGAGTATGAAGAGACAACGAATATTGGAGATGTGCTCATTTCTCCAAAGAATACCCAGCTAAGTGTTGAATTTTCAGAAGAGATGGTCAATCAGTTTGACACTTATCAATTGAGGGCTACGACTTCTGAGAATAATCAAAGTTTACTCTTTGATGAAGTTGAAGCAAGATCAGGGTATTTTTCTTCAGGGTATGATATTACACTAGAGGGTACATTTACATTCATTAGAACAGATGGAACTAGTGACGTAAGAGCCGTAAGTCACGTGATTCCTAATGCTGGAGAAGGTACTCATTATAAAGTTGAAGTGAATGTCACCCTTCAAAATGGAGAGTTAATTTTTAATTTCACCCTAGACGATTCCTATTCTGAAGAAGTAGTCAGTTTAGGAAATGGTGATTCGCAGCCTAGTTTTGTTCCAAAACAAGAACCAGTTATTACGAGTAACTTAAATGGGTTTTATGAGAATAGTTTAACCGTTTATACTCTAACTTGGGAAACTATACCAGAAGCAACCTATTATACAGTTTATAAGGGAACAACAAAGTATAATATGACAGAACTTATCAGTAATTTGAATGTTGAGTCATTGGATATTGAGTTGTTAGAAGGGCCAAATTTCTTTAGAGTTGAAGCTCATTTTGATGATGGAGAAGTAACTTCATATTTAGGAAGTAACTTCAGGAGAAAGAATGACAATCCGAATTTTTTATATAGCTATGTAGCAAATGAATTAACACCTGTGAATGGGTTAGTTTATAATTATCAAAACAACGAAGTTGATGGACAAAATATGACGTTTCAAGCAAATGTGGATACTGGCGGACTTTTTAAAATCCACATTAATGGAGATGGTGGTGGTGACTATGTAAATTATGATGGAGGAAGCATTAATGAAGAGATAGATTTACAGGATGGGGGAATTGGATATTACTACTATTCGGGGAGTTTTTCGGGGGTGAGAAGGAACGATAATCATCAATATTTTATATTGGTTACTGATCCTGTTGAATCGTTTTCCTTAGCTCAAGAATATTCTCCGTTAGCAGTAAGAATCAATCTCAGTAATTATTCTTGGTCCATGGGTGTTCCATTT
>CAZTFN010000194.1:0-7856 GCA_964612905.1 uncultured Flavobacterium sp.
TAAGAGAGGGATTGGATTTAATGAAACGAGAATTAGGCTAAAATTTTGAAAGAATGGGCTTAAAAGCGAATTTACATAACTTAAAAGAAAAGTATAAAGGAACCAAAATGGCTCCTGCGTTCAATGCAATCCATACCTTTTTATACTTACCGAATGAAGTAACACACGGTGGAACGCATATCAAAGCAGCGGATGATTTGAAGCGCACCATGAACACCGTAATCATGGCCTTGGTTCCATGTTTGATTTTTGGAATGTTCAATGCTGGATATCAACATTATGCAGCCATTGACGGTTCTTTACGATTGGATCCTTTAGCAAACTTTTTTACTTGGGACAACCTTTGGATTGGTATTATCAAAGTTTTACCATTGGTCATTGTTTCTTATGGAGTAGGTCTAGCGATCGAATTCGTATTTGCAGTAATCAAAGGACACGAAGTAGAAGAAGGATACTTGGTAACGGGAATGTTAGTTCCGTTAATTGTTCCAGTAGATACCCCATTATGGATGTTGGCAGTAGCTGTAGCATTTGGAGTTGTGATTGGAAAAGAAGTATTTGGAGGAACTGGGATGAACATCTTAAACCCAGCCTTAACCATTAGAGCATTCTTATTCTTTGCCTATCCAACATGGATGAGTGGGGACAAAGTTTGGGTACACGGAGCAGATCCAAGAATGGAGATGCTTGGAAAAAATGGTGTCCCAGATGCAATCTCTGGAGAAACCATGTTAGGAAGCTATGCTCAAAATTTAGAGCCAGTTTACAGTCATTGGGATCAATTCTTCGGATTCATTCCAGGATCGGTAGGAGAAACTTCTACATTTCTAATTTTATTAGGAGCGGCTTTCTTGATTTTTACCAAAATTGGAAGTTGGAGAATTATTTTGTCAACCTTTATAGGAGCTGCGGTAATGGGACTCATCTTCAACCAAGTTGTGGCTGCGGATATCATTACTGAATCGAGTAAATTTTACGGATTGATGAATGCACCATGGTGGGAGCATTTAATGATTGGAGGATTGGCATTTGGAGCTGTGTACATGGCAACTGATCCTGTAACGGCATCTCAAACAAATAAAGGAAAATGGATCTATGGATTCTTAATCGGATTTATTTCGATTATGATTCGTGTATTCAACCCAGCATATCCAGAAGGAGTATTCTTAGCAATCTTGTTAATGAATGTATTTGCTCCAACCATTGACCATTATGTGGTTCAAGGAAATGTGAAGAAAAGATTAAAACGTTTAAAAGCTAAAACTGCATAATCATGAGTAAAAAAACAGATGGTAACGCGTATACCGTATTTTTTGCAGTAGGTATGGTATTGGTTGTAGGAGCCTTGTTGGCATTTCTTGCATCCTCATTAAAGCCGAATATCGACGAAAATAAGCGTATTGAAAAGCAGCAAAACATCCTATATGCAATGGGTGTGAATGAAAATGAAGGCTCTTCTGCAACTTTTGTTTCTACAGATGTTGCTGGTGAGAAGTTCAATGAATTCATCAAAAAACAATTGGTGATCGAGGGAGGTGAAGTTACTGAAGACGATCAAGCCTATTTAATTGATGTAAAGAAAGAAAAAGACAAAGCAAAGAAAGGTGGCGTAAGAAGACTTCCTTTGTTTGTGGGAGAGAAAGATGGAAAGACTTTCTATGTAGCTCCGATCCGAGGAAAAGGATTATGGGATGCTATTTGGGGCTATGTTGCTATGGATGAAAACATGGTGGTACAAGGTGCTTATTTCGACCACAAAGGAGAAACTCCAGGTTTAGGAGCTAACATCAAAGAACGTTTCTTTATGGATGACTTTGCTGGCGAGCACTTATTAGATGCTCAAGGAAACTTTAAAGGAATCAGAGTTGCCAAAGGGAACAATGATCCTAAGAATGAAGAGAAAACAGACTTTGAAGTAGATGCCATTGCCGGAGCTACAATTACAGGTGATGGAGTATCTATGATGATCAAAGCTGATTTGAAATTATATGTGCCTTATTTCAAAAACTTAAAAACGAACTAGTATGGGACTATTATCAAAAAAAGACACAAAATTAATCACGGACCCATTAGCAGATAACAACCCGATTACCATTCAGGTATTAGGAATCTGTTCTGCATTGGCAATTACGGCTGAGTTAAAAGCGTCTATCGTAATGTCTATTTCTGTATTGTTCGTATTGGGATTAGGAAATGTGGTGATCTCATTGATGAGAAATATCATTCCATCGAAGATTAGAATTATCGTACAGTTGATCGTAGTAGCAACCTTAGTAATCATTGTAGACTTGGTGTTGAAAGCCTTTGCCTATGAATTGAGTAAAACACTTTCGGTGTTTGTAGGTCTGATTATCACCAACTGTATTATCATGGGACGTTTTGAAGCCTTTGCCTTAGGAAACGGTCCTTGGAGATCTTTCTTAGATGGAATTGGAAATGCACTTGGATACGCAGTGATCTTGATTATTGTTGGATTCTTTAGAGAATTGTTAGGATCAGGAACTTTGTTAGGATTCAAAGTATTAGGAGATTCAGTTGAAAAAACAGGATTGTATGCTTATGGATATGAAAACAATGGATTCATGTTGTTATCACCTATGGCATTGATTGTAGTTGGAATCATTATTTGGGTTCAACGTTCAAGAAACAAAGCATTAATTGAAGAACATTAAAATCAGTAAACAGTCTCAGTCGCAGTTTATGACTTACCAAAGCTGACCTGCTACTGAAGACCGAGACTGAAAACTAAGAAATATGGAACACGTAGAATTATTTTTTAAGTCGATTTTTATAGACAACATGGTATTTGCTACATTCTTAGGAATGTGTTCTTACCTAGCGGTATCTAAAAAGGTATCCACAGCAGTTGGTCTAGGAGCTGCAGTTATCTTCGTATTGGCAGTGACTGTACCTTTAAACTGGTTGTTAGATCAGTATATTTTGAAAGAAGGAGCCTTAGCTTGGTTAGGTCCTGAATATGCAGAATACGATTTGAGTTTCTTATCGTTTATCATGTTCATTGCAACCATTGCAACCATGGTACAATTGGTAGAAATTATCGTAGAAAAGTTTTCACCTGCATTGTATAACTCATTAGGAATTTTCTTGCCATTGATCGCAGTAAACTGTGCGATCTTAGGAGGTTCATTATTCATGCAATCGCGTGAGATTGCTACCCTAGGATTGGCATTGAACTATGGAATTGGATCGGGAATCGGATGGTTCTTGGCGATTTTAGCCATTGCGGCGATTCGTGAGAAGATTCGTTATTCAGCAGTACCACCAGCATTAAGAGGATTAGGAATTACCTTTATTGTAACTGGTTTGATGGCCATTGGATTCATGAGCTTCGGAGGAATGTTGACTGGAGGTGAAGAAGAGAAGAAAGAGCAAACTGAAGTTTCTATCGATAAAGTAAACACCATCGATGTAGCAGAAGAAGATGCAGATAAGAAGGATAAAGAGATTGCAGAAAACACTAAAGAAATAGAATAGTAATATGATCACATTAGCAGCAAGCACAACAGGAACTATCATTGCAACCGTAGCAGCTTTTTTGCTGATTACTTTGCTTTTGGTAGCGTTACTATTATTTGTAAAACAAAAATTATCTCCATCAGGTCCAGTGACCATTACCATTAATGGAGAAAAGAAAATAGAAGTCGCTTCAGGAAGCACTTTACTTACCACTTTAGGAAACGAGAAGATCTTTTTACCATCAGCTTGTGGTGGTGGAGGTTCTTGTGTACAATGTGAGTGTCACGTGAATTCAGGAGGAGGAGAGGCGTTGCCTACAGAAACTCCACACTTTACGCGTAAAGAATTAAAACACGGAATTCGTTTGGCATGTCAGGTGAAGGTAAAGCAAGACATGGATATTTCTATTCCTGAAGAAATCTTCGGAATTAAGAAATGGGAAGCAACTGTTGTAAGAAACTACAACGTAGCCTCTTTCATTAAAGAATTCGTGGTAGAGATTCCAGAAGACATGAACTACAAAGCAGGAGGGTATATTCAGATTGAGATTCCTCCATGTGAGATCAAGTATTCAGATATGGATATTACTGCTCACCCAGAAGAGCATGAGACTCCAGATAAGTTCCAAGCAGAATGGGATAAGTTTGGACTGTGGCCTTTAGTGATGAAGAATACTGAAATTGTAGAGAGAGCATACTCTATGGCTTCTTATCCAGCTGAAGGAAGAGAAATCATGTTGAATGTTCGTATTGCTACTCCGCCATGGGATCGTGCTAAGAACGGATGGATGGATGTAAATCCAGGAGTCGCTTCTTCATACATCTTCAACCAGAAGAAAGGAGATAAAGTAACCATCTCAGGACCTTATGGTGAATTCTTCATCAATGAGTCTGAAGCGGAAATGTTATACGTAGGAGGGGGAGCTGGAATGGCGCCAATGCGTTCTCACTTGTACCACTTATTCAAAACATTAAAGACAGGTCGTAAAGTGACGTATTGGTACGGTGGACGTTCGAAGAGAGAATTGTTCTACATCGAGCACTTTAGAGCTTTAGAAAGAGATTTTCCAAACTTCAAATTCTACATGGCCTTATCTGAGCCTTTAGAAGAAGATAACTGGAAAGTGAAAGAAGGAATTGAAGGTGAAGGTGATGGTTTCGTAGGATTCATCCACAATTGTGTGATTGATAACTACTTGAATCACCATGATGCACCAGAAGATATTGAATTGTATTTTTGTGGACCACCATTAATGAACAAAGCAGTTCAGAAAATGGGAGAGGACTTCGGAATTCCAGATGAGAATATCAGGTTTGACGACTTTGGAGGATAGTACGTACTACCTCGTAGATATAGGAGAAACCACGCAGTAGCGTGGTTTTTTTATTAGTTTTATTTATCGTATGAAGTCAATAGCAATTACCCTCTGCCTTTTTTTAGGCCTGATCTCCCATGATCAGGAGTTAGATTCTATTGCTTTAAGACTTAGAACGGAACTTAACAACGCCTCAAGTCGAACGGATAAAATTGCTGCCAAACTTGCCATGGCAGAATATTTTTTAAATACCGATTTACTTGAATCGGAAAGATGTCTGCAAAAAGCTGGGGAATTGATTGAAACCACTGATGTACACTTTAGTGGTTTATACAATGAATACCTAACCATCCTGTACAGAAAGAAAGGGAACTATTCTCTATCCACAGAACACGGTTTAATAGCAAAGTCTTACTTCGAAAAGTCTTTGGATACTTCAGGAATTGCTAGGTCATTGATCAACTTAGGGATTAATGGAAGATATCGAAACAAGAATGAGCAATCTATACAATACTATAAAAAAGCAGCCATCCTGACTCGTAAGAAAAAGGACACCTTTTTGATTAGTCAATCCTATAATATGATGGGCATAGCTTATAGAAGATTGTCGAAACCAGATTCTGCTATGTGGAGCTACCAAAAAGCTCTGGATTGGATTGCAGGAGGAAACTTTCCAAATCGTAGGGTGAGCATTACAAATAACATGGCCGTTCTTTTCAGTACCCAAAAAAAATATAATCAATCGCTTCCCCTGTTGTTGAAGAATTTAGAGTACAACAAGGAAGCTCAGAATAATATGAATACGGCCATTGGGTATTATAACATAGCTAAAGACTACTATAGATTAAAGGAATACGATATCTCTGAGAAATACATTGATTCTTCATTCAGAATGTCAAAAGAGTTGGGTTATCAATTTAGAGTAGCGAAGGCTGCTGAATTGAAAAGTACATTGGGAGAGGCAATGGGAGATTATCAAAAAGCCTTGAGATATGAAAAGCTATCAAATGCCATTCTCGACTCTATTTATGATCTAGAAAGTGAGAAGAAATTGAATGAATTCACACTCAAAAGAGAATTTGATCTAGAGAAAAAAGAATTGGAACTTTTGGCAAAAGCAGAGCAAGATAGAATCATTTACTATCTCTGCATTGTCACAGCGATTCTTCTTTTAGGGTTCATCATTGCCTACCTCTGGATTCGAAACTACAAAGGCAAGATGAAGTATGTGGCTACCAAACTAGACAAACAACGTTTGGAAAAAGAACTTCTCAATGAAAAGATCAAAACATCTGAAGCTGAATTGAAATGGTTGGTTGCAGATAATAAAATGCGATTGGACTACTTGAAAGATTTTTATGAGAGACTAAAAGAAGATTATAAACATCATGCATCAAAAGAATCGCAAGTATATATTAGAAGTTTGATGTTAGCTGTACAGCAGCAAATAGGTACAGAAGACAAACTAACAGCATTGCAGGATAAAATTGAAAAGGTCAATTTAGAATTTGATTCGAAACTTATGAATACCTATCCAAACTTGACCAAAGCTGAACGTGAGGTCTGTGCATTATTACGTATCAATCTATCCATGAAGGAGGTTGCTTCGATGAGAAATACCACAGTCGAATCCGTTAAATCGATTCGCTATCGATTGAGAAAAAAAATGGAAATCTCAAAGAATACCGAATTAGAAGCTCACATTCAATCACTATAGTTTTGCTATTTGCCACCTTTTGCCACCTTTCAATTGACCCCTGTTACTGAGGTCTTTCCTAATTTCGTAACGTCTAATCGAAATAATCATGGATGTCTCTAATTCATGACAAGTTTCAAAAGTAATTGAACAAACAACTGAATCTCAAAAAACCCGATTAAGTCCCCTTCCCCCAGAAGAAGTTTTTATTAAGTTGACCTTGTATCAGGTTACTAAAGGGCAGAAGGCCACGCCAAAAGCGTGGCTTTCATTTTGAATTTAACGAATTTACCACCTTTTGCCACCTTAGTGATACATCACATCCATAATCGATAGACTAATTTAGTACTGTTTTACAAGCCATAAATATTGTACATAACATAGAGGGTGTTTTTTTAATATTAAGTTGATTGTAAAACTAGAACAGTTGATATTTTGTGTTTCATTGTATTAAACGTAAAATGTTTCTAAGGTATCCTGTTATTCCCCCGAATTCCAAATATTGACTTTAACAGGTTATTTTTAAGGGTACCAAAGCCACGCTATTAGCGTGGCTTTTTTCGCTTAAATGCCAAATTGCTTCCTTGTATTGTCACTTTTTAATCTTGAGATTTTAGTTTTTGACACCTATTGTCACGCCATTCTTCAAAGTATTCACAAGTAGCCCATATAGTTTTGTTGCCATGAACAAATCGCAATTCGTCTTAGAAATTATTGAAGATAAAATTTTGAAACATCATAAGAATGTGGAACAGAGAAGAAGTCAGTTTGTCAAACGAAAAAATAAGTCGTGAAGAGGCAATCAAAAGAATCGGGTATTATGGCAAGTATGCGGCATTAACTGCCTTAGGAACCTATATGATGCTCAACCCTAAATCAGCACAAGCTACCAGTGCTCGTGGAGCTGTACCACCACCGCCAGATCATTTTACCCTATAATTGAAGTTAATTATAATAAGTTGATTAGTTAGTTGAAATGTAACTTTTAGGGGAGTTGCATGGAAGCAAAAGGCCGGTATTTTATATCGGCTTTTTTCAATTAAATGTTAATAAGAATCTATCGAAACCATACTTTTATTAGATTTACCTATATGAAAAAGGCCTTTGTATTCATACTTCTTTTTTTTAACAGCCTGTATTTCTTAGGTCAGGATGTTGATACTATCTATACCAATTTGAAAGTAAAACTAGAGAATGCAAAGAACAATCAATTGAGGGTCAATTTGTACTTTGAATTGAGCGACCATCAATTAACAAGAGACTTTAATGAGTCTATTGATTATCTGCAAAAAGCTGAGGACTTAATTAACTCAGGTGGCGTATCCAACAAAGAATTTAACTTAGCCGAGTTATATTCTCGTTTGGGTG
>CAZTFN010000195.1:0-7795 GCA_964612905.1 uncultured Flavobacterium sp.
TATATATGAAATATAAAATTGCAGATGGTCTAACCTTCAGATCATCTTTAGCTGGAGATTTTCAACATACAAAAAACAGAAGATGGCAAGGTGTTGAAGCCCATAGAAATGGTGCTGCTAATACGCAGTTAGACTTGACCAATATCAATAGATATCACTTCGTAACAGAGAACTATTTTACCTACAGCAAGGTGCTTGGAAAGCACGAGATCAATGCTGTGGTTGGTATGGCAGCTGAAAGATGGACAACAGAATTAAACGGTTCCAGTGGAGGAGGTTTTACCTCTGATTTGCTTCAGACCTTAACTGCTGCTGACCCAACAACAATTACATCATTTTCTCAGGACTATGAAGAGCGATTAATGTCGTATTTTGGGCGATTTAATTATTCATTCGAAGACGGGAAATATTTAGCTTCACTAAGTCTTAGAACAGATGGTTCTTCGGTATTCGGCCCTAATAATAAATATGGGTTTTTCCCTGCGGCTTCTGCAGGTTGGAGTTTACACAAAGAGGATTTTTTAAGTGATTCTGATGTGATAAATACACTAAAACTAAGAGTAAGTTACGGAATCACTGGTAATAAAGATTTGAGAACATTCCCAAGAGATTTTCAAGTTGAAAGTTATCCGTTTTTGGCATTGTTAAGTCCAAGCTCAGCAGTATTTAGCGGAAACTCGCTTGGTATCGGAATCAATCCAATCAATGTGGCAAACCCAGATTTAAGATGGGAAAAATCAAGAGAATTTAATCCAGGAGTTGATTTTGGATTGTTCAATAATAAGATTACGGGTTCTGTTGATTATTATACCAAAACAAGTGAAGACTTAATTATTGATAATCCAATTTCTTATACAACAGGTCAAGCAAGTTCTTTATTAAATATTGGAGAGGTTAAAAATGAAGGAGTGGAAGTTGAATTGAGGACAAGAAATATGACTAAAGGAGACTTTAGATGGACCTCTACTTTTATAGCTTCACACAACAAGAATACATTGGTTGATTTTGCAGATTCCAATGGTCAAATTCAGAATGTTGATTCCAAAAGAGCTGCAGAATGGATTAACCTCGTAGGAAACCCAATCTCTTCATTTTATGGTTGGGTCGTGGATAGAGATATTCCATTAGAATTTATTAACAATCCATTTCACCCGATTGGCGGAGAAGCTCAAGATGTATACGTTCGAGATCTAAATGGTGATGGATTAATCGATGATGATGATAAAACAATTTTAGGTAGTCCATATCCTGATTTTGTTTGGAGTTTAGCAAACGAATTTAGAATTGGAAATATAGATGTGAGTTTTATGTTTCAAGGAAGTCACGGTGCTGAAGTAAGAAATATGGGAGATCAGTATATCTTCAATCACTTTAACAGTTCACAAGACTTTAATACAGCAACCACTCCAGATCAAGAGTTTATTAGAGAGAAGATTTTTACTAATGACATTATTCAAGATGCTTCCTATATCGCCTTACGTAATTTAAATATTGGGTATAATTTCGATAGAGATGCATTAGCGAAAGTCGGATTGACAAACGCTAGAGTATATGCGACAGGTCAAAATTTAATTTACCTGACAGCAAGTGATTACACTGGATTCAATCCAGAGTCGATTAATACTACGGTTCCAGGAACTTATGGGTATCAAAGAGCTGGATCACCAGTTTTCAGTACAATTTCATTAGGGCTAAATATTGAATTTTAAAAAATAATAACAATGAAAACATTTGTAAACATATTCATATTGGTATTATCAATATCGTTTCTTTCTTCATGTAGTAATGATTTTTTAGAACCAGTACCAACTTCAGTACTATCTAGTGCAAACTATTTTACAACTCCAGAGCAAGTGGAGGCGGCGGTTATCAATATGTATGATGGTATTCAAGGAGTAAATTCAACAAGCACGACAGATAATCATGGTGTTATGTATGAATTCTACCTTACGGAAATGAGAAGTGATAATACTCGAACAAAAGCTCAAGAAGGTGAAGCAGCGCAATTCGAGAACTATACAATCACGGCAAACAATGGGATTGTTCAGGATTACTATGCTAGCTTTTATAATGTAATTTACAGAGCTAATATTGTTTTGGAAAACTTGGAAGCAGCAGGAAGTTCTGCGACTCAGTTTGAGGCAGAAGCAAAATTTATAAGAGCTTATGCTTATTTTAATCTTGTACGCTTATTTGGGGACATTCCCTTAATTGATAGAGTTATTGTTCCAAGTGATACAGAAACTGCCTACACAAGAGTTTCAACCTCTGAAATTTATCAACTCATTGAAAGTGATTTGGTCACTGCGGTGAGTGGATTGGAAGATGGAACAAAATTCAGAGCATCAAAAGCGGCCGCTGAGACCTTATTAGCGAAAGTTTATTTAACGTTAGGGAGGTATGGTGAAGCACAGTCATTATTAGAATCAGTAATGAATCCAACTAGAGGTTTCATTCTTGAAACAGATTTCAAAGACATCTTCTTTAATGAAGGAAATGATGAAATTATTTTCGCCATTGGATACCTAGGAGATTCAGATGAAAGCCAAAACTTTTCTGCAGAGTGGTTAAATGCCGTTGGAAGAACAAGTGGTGTGAATTACGTAACAGAAGAAGCGAGATTGGCACTAGATGCTTTAGGAGGTAACAGAACAATGTATTCTTATAGACAAGATATTACCCAGCCATCACAATATCAAGTAGTAAAATACATCCCAGATGGTGATGATAACTTAGGTATTGCTCCAACTTCAATAGACCCGACAAGTGCTGGGAATGATTGGATCGTTTTAAGGTATGCTGATGTAGTTTTAATGCATGTTGAGGCAATTATGGCAGGAGCACAATCAACAACAAGTTCAAATGCATTAGCATCGTTCCAGTTGATTCGAGATAGAGCAGGTTTAACGACTCCAGTTACGGAGGTCACTTTACAAGATTTATTAGATGAAAGAAGAGTAGAATTAGCCTTTGAGAATCACAGATTGTTTGATTTGATAAGATTAGGGGTTGCCCAAGATCTACTAACTACTTTTTCTAACGATAACGGACACAGTTTTTCGTCAACTGATTTATTACTACCAATTCCCCAAAGAGAGATTAACTTGAGTAATGGATTGTTGACTCAAAATCCTGGATATTAATTAAATTAAAAATAAACAGATGAAATCTATTAGAATTATTAATAAGACTAGAACCTTAACGGTTATCATGCTGTTAACGATGATATTCTTCTCTTGTGAAGATATCATATTACCAGAAGAAGGTTCCATCGCTGATTTGACCCCACCTGAAGCAAATTTCTCTGCTACACAAGGTGCTGGAACAGGTGATGAGTGGAAAACATATACATTCTCCAATCAATCAAATAGTGCAACAGATTACTCATGGGATTTTGGAGATGGTAATACATCAACCGAATTTGAACCAACCAATACTTATCCTGGAGAAGGGACTTATACAGTTACCTTGACTGCAAGTGACAAGTTGGGTGTTGAAAGCACTTTTACAGAAGTAATTGAAGTAGTTGAGCCACCAGCACCTCTGGTCGCAGATCCAGTATTAATCAACTTTGAGTTTGACAAGCTGCCAAAATCATCGGGATCTGATTGTGCATGCTCGGGATGGATAAATAAAAGTGTAGGAGATCAAGGAGAATCAAGTTCTGGTAATGGAGGTTCAGACAACGTTGTAAAATTTGATAACAATGAACCAGATCATGTATACCAAGAGTTTGCAATAACGCCAAATGCAGACTATACAGTAAAAGTAGTGGTGTCTTTCAAAGATCCATTAAATGGATCATTCCCAAGTGAGCTAGAATTACGAGTGTTAGCTGGCTCAGGCTATGTAAGTGGATATACACCAACGTATTATACAGATACGGTAGACTTTCCTCAAGATGGTTATGGATATACATCTGTAGCGCAGGTAGAAGACGCGGCAAATAATTTAATGACGGAGGTGATTAGCAATCCAAGTGATGATAGTTATATTACGTATACGTTCTCATTTAATGCAGGGAATAACGAAAGTGTAGCTATGTTTATTAGAGGAATTGGAGGTCCAGCCACAGGAGGTGGAGGTGGAGACTTCGGTTACAATAGTGGAGATGAAGAGATAAGAGTTGATTCAGTAATAATCGAAGCAGTTAACTAAACATTGTCTATGCTTAGAACATCATATTTGAGTTTGATTTTTATTGCATGTTTTACTGTGACATCTGTGTGTCAGAGTGAAACCAAGCAGTACTTTATTGATGATAATATTGTTGTGAGCAATGAAATAAATAGTAACTCAAACTTTGTGTTGCCGAATATAGATTTAAGTCATTGGAAAGTGACTTTGCCAATAGGGAAACCAACTGAGGTAGAACCGCCTGAGATATTGAATTATGCTACGAATGAGACTTTGAAGCCTTTTATGTACAACGATTCAATCAAGGGAGCGCTGGTTTTCTATACCTATCCAGGAGCAACAACAACAAATTCAACCTATTCGAGGACAGAATTGAGAGAACAAATGGTTCCAGGTAGTAATAAAACAAACTGGACTTTTGCCCAAGGAGGTAGAATGATTGGTGAATTAGCTATGGGTGAAATTACCAAGGATTCAGATGGTAATTACCATAAAACCATGATTATGCAGATTCATGGTAGACTCACAGACGAACAACGTGATCTTATTGGAGAGGACGACAATAATGCGCCTCCTATGCTAAAGATATACTGGTATCGCGGACGAGTTCGAGTGAAAACAAAACAATTAATCAATACCAGTGCCACAGATACCGAAATGTTGCATACATCAGCTTGGACAGATGACGATGGTTATTCGTTTCCAGAGTATGTAGGCTTTGATAAATTTACCCTAGAGGTAAAGGCATCAGAGGGCAAAATGGAAGTTATCATGAATGGGGTGTCGAAAGTATATGATGATATTCATGTTCAGAAGTGGGGCATTTTTGAAAATTATTTTAAAGCTGGAAATTATTTAGGAACCCATGATAATTGGGCGAAAGCAAAGGTTGAGTATTACTCATTAGAAGTATCCCACTAAGTTGAAAATAGACGAATTGGTATTTTAAAGAATAAAAAGCTAAATTTGGTTAACCAATTTAGCTAAGAACGAAAAACAATATGAAGTTAGACGTTGTTATAAAATCAGAAAACGAGAGCATTCAAGATTCAATTATTTCTCAAATAAGAGAGTTAATTAATCACAAAAATCTTGAACCAGGAGATAAACTCCCTTCAGAAAGAATGCTATCTGAAAAGTTTGGTGTGACCAGAGGGAACATCCGTGAAGCGATTCAGAAACTGGAGTATTATGGACTTTTGAAATCGATTCCCCAAAGTGGAACCTTTGTCGCCAACATTGGTGTCATTGCCATGAATGGAATGATCGATGATATCTTAAGTCTACAGGAACCTGATTTTAAATCCTTGGTTGAAACTCGAATTCTGTTAGAATTGAAAACTGCAAGACTTGCAGCTTTACGAAGAACAGAAGACGATTTGATTAGGATCAAACAAGCCTTGGATGCTTTTGCTGAGAAAGTACGGATGGGCGAAGACGCTGTTCAAGAAGATTTACTATTTCACTTGGCCATTGCAAAGGCAAGTGGAAACAGTACCATGAACACCTTCATGTTGAGTATTACGCCAGAGATCATTACAAATTTTGAAAAATATCATGTTTGTGATGAAGATCAGGCGCTAAAAGGAATTCAAGAGCATACAGACATTTACAATGCCATTGTGGATCAAAATCCGAAATTGGCAAAAGAAATGATGAAAATTCATTTTAAAATTCTGTATCAATATTGTTATAACGTTTAAAGCTCGCTGATTAGAAATGCACGTTTTTGAGTTGTGTGTGCGTATTTTTTAAAGAGGGAATTACAAGCATAAATTGGTAAAGTAAAGACTACACAGAGAAAATAATAGCGTACTTACTAATGAATTTATTTCATAGATCAAAACGATCTATAGGAATACAACACCCTTAAAAAAGGTGCGTAAATAGAAGAGAACTATATGAAAATTAAAGGATTAAGATGGTGGATTATCGGGCTGGTATGCTTGGCAACCATTATCAATTACATCGACAGAGCAGCGCTTGGAATTATGTGGCCAGCCATGAAAACGGATTTGGGTCTCACAGAACAAGACTACGCTTGGGTGATTAATATCTTCACCATTTTCTATGCAGCCGGAAAGTTTATTTCTGGAAAGGTATACGACAAGGTAGGCACCAAAATTGGATTTGTCATTTCCATCTTTCTTTGGTCGCTTGCATCAGCGCTTCACTTTTTTGCACGTGGAGCTGCTTCACTTGGAATCTTTAGAGGGTTGCTAGGGGTTGCAGAAGCTGGGAATTGGCCTGGAGCCGTGAAGAACAATGCAGAATGGTTTCCTATCAACGAAAGAGCAGTGGCACAAGGGATCTTCAATGCAGGTGCAGCCATTGGTTCTATTGTAGCTGCGCCAACCATTGCCGAACTTTTTGGAGCTTATGGATGGAAGGTCACTTTTATCATCATTGGAGTCTTAGGATTCCTTTGGATCATTCCATGGATGATTATGAACAAGAGCTTGCCCAAAAAACATCCTTGGATCACAGATGAGGAGAAAGAACACATCATCTCAGGTCGATTAGAAGGTCGTGAAGATTTAGACAAAAGCAAAAGTTTAAGCGTTGTCAAGATACTCTCTATGAAAGAATCTTGGGGTGTGATTGCTGCGCGATTCTTCATCGAACCTATCTGGTGGCTCTTCGTTTTTTGGATGCCCATTTATTTGTTCAAACAATTTGGATTCAATGTTAAAGAAATAGGATACTACGCTTGGTTCCCGTACGTGGGAGCAGCCATTGGAAGTATTGTAGGAGGTTGGTATGCAAAAAAATTGATGAAATCCAACAGCATCGATTCCTCTAGAAAAAAAGTAATAACAGTAGGAGCTGTGATCATTTTCATAGCGATCATATGCGCCATATTCTTCGCGGATACACCAGAAAAGTTTGTCTCGTTTGTGTTTATCGTATTGTTTGGATTTCAATTTTCCATTAGCAATATTCAAACCATCCCTAGCGACTTACTGGGAGGTAAATCGGCAGGAACTTTAGCGGGATTGGGAGGTAGCATTGGAGCTGTATCGGTCATCATCATGAACTGGTTAATTCCGATTATTACCGTGGACTCTTACACCCCAGCATTCATCATTTTGGCGGTGTTGGCACCCTTGTCAGTCATCTCTATTTTGGTGTTAATCAAAGAAATAAAACCTATTGAAAATAATAATTAACTAACGTAACAAAACCTCAAATATGAATAATTCAAACGGAAGAGTAGCCTTAGTTACAGGAGCCACAAGTGGAATTGGTTATCAAGTAGCCAAAAGACTTGGACAAGACGGATTTACTGTACTTCTAAATGGCATCGACCACGAAACTGGATCTGCAAAAGCGAAAGAACTTTCTGTAGAAGGAATCCAAGCAGAATACTATGGATTTGATGTCACCAATGAAGATGCAGTCAATGATAGTGTGAAGGCAATCGGAGAAAAATATGGTAAAATTGATGTTGTGGTAAACAACGCAGGTGGACTTGGCGGTAGATCTCGTTTTGAAGAGATGACTACAGAGTTTTATCGAAAAGTGATGGCATTAAACCTAGATTCTACATTTTTTGTATCTAGAGCTGCCATTCCTTATTTGAAAAAAGGAGCACACCCAACAATTATCAATTATACATCCAATGCAGGTTGGAATGCAGGAGCACCAGGGGCTGGAA
>CAZTFN010000196.1:0-7794 GCA_964612905.1 uncultured Flavobacterium sp.
CCGCCACAGGTAATAGTCCTGAAATCAATACAGAAGCCCTGAGGTTGAATACCATTATTATGATAACAAAAATTGTAATCAAAATCTCCAATGTAAGTGCTTCGTCAAGTGTACCCAGAGTCTCTTGAATGAGTTCGGTTCTATCATAAAAAGGAACAATGGTCAATTGTGATGTTCTTCCGTCGCTTAGAGTTTTGGAAGGTAAACCTGAACTTAGTTCATTTATTTTCTCCTTAACATTATTAATAACAGCCATAGGGTTGGCGCCGTAACGTGCTACTACAACACCACCTACAACCTCAGCACCTTCTTTATCTAAAAGCCCTCTTCTTGTTGCAGGGCCGTGAGAGACGTTGGCGATATCCTTTAAGCGTATAGAGGTAAAATCTTCTGAAGTAACTACTGCATTTTCTAGGTCTGAAATAGACTTAACATATCCTAAACCCCGGATTAGATATTCAGCTTGGTTTATTTCTAATGTTTGCGCACCGACGTCTTGGTTGCTTTGCTTTACAGCTTTAATAACTTGATTTAAGCCAATTTTATACTGTTTCATCAATTCAGGGTTAACATCTACTTGGTATTCCAAAACGTAACCACCTATAGAGGCTACTTCTGAAACACCACTTGCTGAGGACAATGCATATTTCACGTAAAAATCCTGAATACTTCTTAATTCTTGCAGGTCCCAACCGCCTGTTACATTTCCATTTTCATCACGACCTTCTAATGTGTACCAGTAAATCTGCCCAAGACCTGTAGCATCCGGACCTAGTGCAGGATTTACTCCATCGGGCAATAATCCTGCGGGTAACGAATTTAATTTTTCCAGAATACGGCTTCGACTCCAATAGAATTCTATGTCTTCTTCAAAAATGATATAAATGCTGGAAAAACCGAACATTGACGAACTACGTATGGTTTTCACTCCAGGAATACCGAGGAGTGAAGTAGTAAGAGGATAGGTTATTTGGTCTTCAATATCTTGTGGCGATCGCCCATCCCATTTGGTAAATACGATTTGTTGGTTTTCTCCAATATCGGGGATGGCATCCACGGCTACAGGATTACGTGGTAAGGAACCGGTATTCCATTCGAAAGGTGCATTTACAACACCCCAAGCCACGAATAAGGCTAGTAACAGAACCGCAACTAATTTATTTTCTATTAAAAATTTGATGCTTTTATTTAGCATGGTATTGATAATTAAATAGTTAAACAATTGGTATTTAGGTAAATACCAGATACAACAAATTACCTAAAGAAAATCTTTAGGTGATTTAACTATTTAAAAATCAAATTAAGTAAGTCTCGTCTAGCTTGAATATCTGCCTTACGATAAAAGTGGGAGGAGGGCAATCAGAAAAAGTATTATTTCTATATTCTACAGCCTGAAATAAATTGATATAAGATTGTAAAAAAGAAATAACCAAATATTCCTGATCTGTATTTAAATCAGCAACAGGTAATATTAGTTCATCTTGGCCTTCAATATGAATTTCTTTATCATCACAGCATCCGTTCTTTTTCATAGTACTTTCATCTTCCATATCCATACCGCAACTATGCGCCTTTTGGAAAATAGCTGTGTCAATTAATTCGCCTTCACAATAATGCATGCTTACGGTAAATGACATAGTTGATAAGAGAATTACCAATGTCATTAGTGAGGCTGATATTTTTAGAAACGTCAATTTCATTTCAACCACAAATGTATTAATAAAAATTAATTCTAGCTTTATTAATTAACAAAAGTTTAAGTTTTGTGTTAATCAGAAAGTAGCGTTTAAAATATTTTAGTACTGTCAGATTCAGTTACAATGACTTAATGTAAATCAGATAATGATGAATTTGTGATGATCGGGGAGAGTAAACTTTTCAAAATTAAAGAGTCAAACCCCGTATATTTTAGAGCTAACTTAACTATACTAACTAAGTGAATAGTTGCTTAATATACCTCTATTATTAAAGAATTTTACTCTTTTGAATTAATGAGGGCGTATTTAATTATATTTTAAGGCTTACATATGATTGTGATATTTATTTCTGAGATATCCATACTCTTTGTTGATATAATAGCCTTCTTGAAGATCGAAGAAAGTATCAACACAGTGCTGATCGTAGACGTAGGTGCAAAGGTTGTTAAAAAAGAGCTAAGTAGAAACTAAATATGATTTAAACTAGATGAATTTGAGACTGTTTTATATATTTCGCAGTTAAGCTTCCACTAGATAAGAAATCGAAAGATTCCTTATTTTTGATAGTAATTTTTTCTACTCTAAGATAGGAGTAGTTATTTTATTTTCATGTGGTTTAATTTCTTTTAGGGATGCTTTGAATATCGATTTGAAGAGGCCTTTCGGAAAGTCCATAAAGAATCACGTTATCATCATAAAGTTCTTTAATTAGCAGTATCCATTTTCTTTTTTTACCTACAAAAAGAGAAACCAATAATGTATCATCAATTCTCTCAAGGATCACTTTTTTACCTGAAGCAGTCAGTTGTTTATCTATTCTTTGAATGGTTTTTGTATCTATTTCTTTATTAAACACTAAAACATTCTGATTCTCATTCCATTCAAATTTGTATTTCAGATATTGAAGGATTTTATTTGATACTTTTATTTTAGTTGGAATAAGATGTGCATAATCTATTTCGTAAAAGTTGTTATCTCCCAACATGAAATCATTCCTGACATTTTTGATTTGCTTTCCCATTCGATATATTCGAATAAGATTAGTATCAACGCAATCAAAATGAATTTTAGAGTATTCCTCAAAATGAAACTTTATATTTTTTTGTTTCAGAATGAAACTTTCTTCACTCTCTTCTAATTCATAGTAACCTAACCCTTCACTTTCAAAGACCACGATCTCTAGGTTATTATATCTTTCAAGATTTCTAATATTTATCCATTTTCCTTTGAGTGTACTGATTGTCATTTTATAAAAGGGTTAGTTATACTGAGCTATAAAATCTTCATTAGCAATTTTCTGGATACACTCAATCAAGTTTTGTACAGAACCAGAAGCCCAAAGTTCTGCCGCATCTGATTTAACATGATAGGTTCCTAAATAGTGAACCATTTTCAAAGATTCGAGATAACCATGAACTTCCTTGTGTGCTAATAATTCCAATAACTCTTTTTGAGCTGGACTAACTTTAATTGATTCCATCAAAAACTTTCTTCTCATAAACGATCCGTTCAAATCTAGTAAAATATTTTCAAATAACTACTAATTAGTAGTTATAAATTAATAGCTGACTTGATTTCTTTACTGTATGGATAAATCAACAGAAATAAACAAGTTAGCAAATAGAATAAAATCGTTAAGAATTCAAAAAGGTTATAGTAGTTATGAAACCTTTGCCTTTGAAAACGGAATTCACAGAGCTCAATATGGTAGATATGAAATTGGAATTGATATGCAGTATACAAGCCTATTGAAAGTTGCAAAAGCTTTTGACATGAGTCTCGAAGAATTCTTTAGCGAGGGTTTTGATTGAACAAACGCTAACACCAATACTTTGTGTAAAATCAGTACGGCTTTAGAAGTTTCTCTCTCTGTAATTTGTGATTTGAACTATAGTTGATAGGGTTTCTACACGACTTCAGTTAGGAAAGAGACAAGTTTCTACTATTTTCTATTGAAAATTGAACCTCTTCTATTCGATGAATAGAGATTATGGATATATATATCGAGTTATCTCTCTTAATATAAATGACTTTAAATTTATAAATCGAGTAATTTAAATCTCAATTTCTTTTCAAAATATAACTGGTCAAAATAACTTTGTAATGTTGGATCTGTGAGAATTACGAATTCGGCTTCACAATTTTCTTTAAAGTTTCTATCATTTTTAAGGTACATAGCGCATACATCCAATTCATCACGTGTAATTAGCCTTTCATTTAACAATTCCCTGTATTCTAAAAATTCTGAAAACCTTCTTACTGGATTATTAAACTTAATATTAAGAGTCTTTAAAAAAATTTCTAGGTCGTCAATACATACCGACCAAGGGTATAAATCCTCTATATCATGTCTTTTCAACAATAAACCCAAATCCGATTGGATGGAAGCAAATCTCTCTGAAGTTATGACTATGGTAAAAATATCATCAATACTCGATGTGATAATCTCATGTATTCCATTCTTAGTTCTTACAATAATTTTTTCATCATTTAGCATTTTTTGCTCCACATGATAACATTGATCATATCCTTTTTGAATACATTCACGAAAATCTGACTTAACTCTTTGATAAGCCATTTTAATATCTCTTTTTGGTTCTCTATTTCTTGAGGACTTACATTCTATGATATATGCTTTTCTATCTGCAATAATCAAAATATCTTTTTCTTCAATAAAATCATCAATATAATAATTAGTAAAAGTTTTTAAATTTTTTACTCTTTTAAAAAAGGCCTTGAAAACCTCTAAGGTCTGATTCTCCAGAACTACCTTACCTTTTCTTCTGTTTAACTGTTCCCTCTCTTTATTTGTTTGAGTCAGTGTTTTATAAAGTAATCTATACAAAGCCGTGGGTAATTGCTTTTGATAGACATTTAGGTATTCGTTTTCATTGATTTTAATGATGGGGCTATCTTCTAAAGGATTCCTTTGTGAGTAGAAAGTGATATCAAAGGAATCATTAATATTAATTGAAAACAGTTCACAAAAAATATCAACATCACTTTTATTAAACACAGAGTAATAGTCTTCTTTAAAGAAGAGTAAACAATCATGAGGTTTATCAAAAAAGTTTAAAAATGCCTCGTTAGTTTCCTCTGGAAGCTTGCTTAATTCTTCTTGGAAACTTTCGTTCTCTATTTGTCCTTGAGCCAATTTTGTCATTAAACTTTTCAGATCATTGTTTAAAATGAAAGATTTAGACTTAGTAGATTTTTCTCTATACAGTTTCTCAGAGTAATAACATATATCCAATAAAGTATCTAATTGAATCCCAAGTCTTTCTTTTATAATATTCTTATATGGTTTGAATAGCCTTATTACCTTATTATATTCTTGTTCAATATAATTTATAACCCCATTTTGAAAATAGTCTTTAAAAACTAACTCATGAACTAGAGTTTTCCGTCTATCATCTTCAATCTCCACCAGACTTTCCAAGTTTTTGTTACCTAAATAAAAGTTTATTATTTCTAATAAGGTTTTGGCTACTTGTCCTAGTACCTGATCATTTTCTTGAGAGTAAAAGAGTTCTTCTGTTCCCTCCTCCTTGGAGGAAAGTCTGAGCATTATAAGATATAAAGAATCCTTCAACTTAGATTTAAACTCACTGGAAAAACCCGTGTTACTTCGTTCTGGATGATGTCTTATGAAATCTGCAAAGAAACATACAAAACTTGTTTTTGTATATCTCGAAATAATTCTTTGTATTTCTTTTGATTTCTTTTCAATATCAACTTCCATCATCAGATACTTAAACTTTCTTTTGGTCCGCTATACAACTTCCTTTATATAATAATCTCTCAGAATCTCTTTAAACTTACTAGAGTTTAATCGATTAGCCCTTTCTATGATATCTTTCTTATCAAGATAATCAAAGTCAAACTTTCTAACTTTAGATTTTGTTTCTTTAAGCAGTTTCAGTGCTTCACTTGTATAACCTCCAGTACTCCAAATTTCAAAACGTTGTTTCCTCTCTGGGTATCTAGTGGATACCCAACCTCTAATTTCTTTAACTTTCTCAGATAAATACTCTTCAATATAGTCAATGTCTACGGGATAATTATAACCTTTACATTCTACTACACACACTTCATTCTCAGTAATTGCTAGAACATCTAGTTCTCTACTTCTAATACTGTCTATAACTGGCACTCTCTTTCCAATGTTGATAGATTGAGAATATTTACTGAAATAAAAACCAACAGCAAGTTCAAATAAATCACCTCTCAAATTATTTGTTTTCCCATCTATGAGTTTTGTGAGTTTACTCATTAGTGAGAGGTATTTTTCAGGTTCGGCTTTTAATATTGCACCTGCATTTGTTACCGTATTTATTAGATTTTTTATTAAATCACTATAATCTTTACCAAACAACTCCTTAATGGATGCTATCAAGACACCGTTACTTTTTAACTTATTTAAAGCTTTTGTGTCTATCCCATCAACTAAAAGAACAGGTAACAACTTTAGTGTTGGATTGGATGCCTTAATTGCCGCTAACTTTTTAATAAAAAAACTAATGGCATCTTCGTTAGTATCGTTGCCTATTAAAATATCGGCAACTAAAAATCCAGGTTTCTTCTGTTTATTAGCGTAGCCTATCATACCATCAATATAGGTAGGTGCAGTAAATGCAAATTGAAAACCTCCTACGACATAGTTGTTTTTTCCTTTTTTAAATGAAGTGAGTCCTATATTCTTACTCCAAATTTCAAAATGCTGAAGTACTATTTTTTTTGATATATCAACACCTTTTATGTGACGAAAATTTGGCGCAGCTTGTTCAGAAATAAAAATATTTAAGCCATATTCTCCTTCCCTAGTTTCTCTTATTACATTATGCTTTTTTAGTTTTTCTATTAGTGAAGAGAATTTCATATGTCCAGATAATAATTTAACTGGACTCATTGAATAGTTTGGTAATTCCTCGACTGGAATTAATCCGTGATGGTATTTTATGGCATTAATTATGGCATAACATCTTTTACCATCAGATTTAAAGGCATCAATCAAATCATCAAAGTATTTTGAATTTTGATAATTATCTGCGTGATAAACAAAGGATTTTTTATCCGAAAACAGACCTGTAATTTTATGAATAGGACTACCTAATCTTTGAATACGTTTCCGGGCTGCATCGTTTGATATGCCATCTTTTTTCTCTATGTAGCGTGCTAAATCACCTGATAAAACACCTCCTTTTCTTTTAATATACTTTTCTAATTTTGTCACACCACACTATTTATATAATACTAACTTTCTATGCGATGAATATTTTTTCTCATCATTATAAAATTGCTCCTATACTGTCTTAATGAGCGGAATTGGATCTATAGTTTGCTCTTCAATCCACTTATTTTCTGATATTAATTTTTCTATTAACACTTTTGCTTTAAGATCAAAAGCAGTTTCATCTAACCCGGATAATGGTTTTTGATTCCATTTACTATCATGATTTCCTGAATTAATAGGTTTCAGAATAGGTTTTTCAGGAAGGAGTAATGTAATTTTCTCTCCTTTAGATTCAATTATTTGTTTGACTCTTGTAAAAATGCCTAAGCCATGAAAATCCCAATCACAAACATAAAATAGCGGAGATGACATTTTACTTTTAGGTGTTTCATTGAGCTTCCTTGTGTTATTTCCACCCAGATACCACAACTCTATATGATTCTTTCTAAACTCAAAAGGGTATTTGAGAAAATCAATATTTTCACAAATCAGTATATATTTAGGATTGATACAATGAACTACGAGTAACCATTGCTCCTCTTTGGATGATTCACTTGGAAATTTCTCTACACCGAGTATTGTAAGAATATCATTTTTTAAACGATGCTGTTCGTCAAGAAATTTAGAATCTTTCTCTTTAAAAAAATTACTTGAAAAAATTCTTGGCGTTGACAAATTGTTACGAAGCTCTTCTTTGTTCTTGAATATGAGAACTAATGAGTCTAGAATATATTGAGAATAGTTTCGCTTGGCAGAAATTTCTATACCTACACTTTCAAAAAAATCCGCATAATATAAATATTGATCTAAAAGATTTTTTCTAAAATAGTCATTAAATCCCTTGTTCTTTTTGATAATATTGGG
>CAZTFN010000197.1:0-7768 GCA_964612905.1 uncultured Flavobacterium sp.
TTCATTGTATTGTTCTATGCAGTCTTGGGTGGAATGAAAGGAATTACCTACACCCAAGTAGCTCAGTATTGTGTGTTGATCTTTGCCTTTATGGTTCCAGCCATTTTTATTTCCATTCAAATGACCAACAACCCTATTCCACAATTAGGATTTGGAGGAGCGGGCTCCGATGGCGTTTATTTGTTGGATAAATTGGATGGACTGCACAGAGACTTGGGATTTGCAGAATATACTTCAGGAAGTAAGTCGACTTTAGATATTTTTTTCATTACCGCTGCTTTAATGATTGGAACAGCTGGATTACCACATGTGATTGTGCGATTCTTTACGGTGAAGAAAGTAGCAGACGCGAGAAAATCGGCTGGTTGGGCATTGTTGTTTATCGCCATTTTATATACAACCGCTCCGGCAGTAGCAGTATTTTCAAGAACCAACCTTATTGAAACCGTGAGCAATCAGGAGTATGCAACCGTTCCCGACTGGTTTAAGAAATGGGAATCTACCGGCCTTATACAATTCGAGGACAAAAATGGAGATGGAAAGATTCAGTATGTAGCAGATACTTCCAAAAATGAATTGACGGTTGATAAGGACATTATGGTGTTGGCAAATCCAGAGATCGCCAAATTGCCCAATTGGGTGATTGCTTTAGTAGCTGCAGGTGGTTTGGCTGCTGCGCTGTCAACAGCTGCAGGGCTTTTGTTAGTAATTTCTTCATCTGTTTCTCATGATTTGATTAAGAAGATTATCAAACCTTCTATTTCGGAAAAAGGAGAGCTGGTAGCTGCTCGTTTGTCGGCTGTAGTGGCTGTTTGTATTGCAGGCTATTTTGGAATCAATCCTCCGGATTTTGTGGCAGCCACGGTGGCGTTGGCCTTTGGATTGGCTGCAGCCTCGTTTTTTCCTGCTATCGTTTTGGGCATTTTTAGCAAGAAAATGAATAGAGAAGGAGCTGTTGCTGGAATGCTCGTTGGCATCTTATTGATGTTGTTTTATATGACCAAGTTTAAATTTGGTTGGTTTGGTGGAGGAACTAAAGAAGATTGGTGGTTTGGAATTTCACCAGAAGGCTTTGGTACTGTTGCGATGATTGTTAATTTTATCATCTCAGTAGGAGTGTCAAAATTTACACAAGATCCTCCCGAAGAAGTACAAGAAATCGTTGATCATATCCGTATTCCTAGTGGAGCGGGAGAAGCTAAAAATCATTAAGAATGACATTGAAGATTAATTCATTAGAAGAATATCATGAAGCCTATAGAAAAAGCATAGAGAACCCTTCGGATTTTTGGGGGGGCATTGCTGAACAGTTTGTCTGGAATCGAAAGTGGGATCAAGTGTTAGAATATGATTGGACCCAACCAGAAACGAAATGGTTTTTAGGAGGAAGGCTAAACATTACAGAAAATTGTTTGGATCGACATTTGGAAACTCGTGGAGATCAAACTGCTATTATTTGGGAACCCAATGACCCAAAAGATCAAGCAAAACATATTTCCTACAAAGAATTGCATAGCCAAGTGTGTGCATTTGCCAATGTGTTGAAGAATAATGGCGTGGAGAAGGGAGATCGAATATGTATTTATATGCCCATGGTTTCTGAATTAGCAGTGGCTGTATTAGCTTGTGCAAGAATTGGAGCAGTACATTCTGTGGTTTTTGCAGGATTTTCATCAACGGCATTAGCAGCACGAATCAATGATGCTGAATGTAAAGTATTATTAACTGCGGACGGTGGATTCCGTGGAAATAAAACAACGCCCTTAAAGGATATTGCTGACGAAGCATTGAAAACATGTCCGAGTATTCAAAAGGTCATTGTATATCAACGTACAAAGCAAGACATTTCTTGGAATTCGAATTTAGATGTTTGGTGGCACGAAGAGTTAGAACAAGTGGATGATCATTGTCCGGCGGAGATCATGGATTCTGAAGATATGTTGTTCATCTTATATACATCTGGTTCCACAGGAAAACCTAAGGGAATGGTGCACACTTGTGGAGGATATATGGTGTATACTACCTATTCTTTCCAGAATGTTTTCCAATATAATGAAGGGGATATTTATTGGTGTACAGCAGATATCGGTTGGATCACAGGTCATAGTTATATCGTTTATGGTCCGTTGTCCTCAGGAGCAACAACAGTCATGTTTGAAGGTGTACCCAGTTATCCAGACTTTGGGCGATTTTGGGAGGTCTGTGAAAAACACAAAGTGAATCAGTTTTATACTGCTCCAACGGCAATTCGAGCTTTGGCAAAGCATCCGACTGAATTGGTTGAGAAGTATGATCTATCCGATTTAAAAGTCTTAGGAACGGTAGGGGAACCTATCAACGAAGAAGCTTGGCATTGGTATGACGATCACGTCGGAAAAAATAAATGTCCTATTGTAGATACTTGGTGGCAAACAGAAACGGGAGGAATGATGATTTCTTCGCTTGCTGGAGTCACAGAAGACAAACCTACATTTGCTACGCTTCCGTTGCCTGGTATTCACCCTGTTTTATTGGACAATGACGGAAATGAAATCACCGAAAAAGCTGCAGAAGGAATTTTGGCAATCAAGCACCCTTGGCCTTCTTTAGCGAGAACCATTTATGGTGATCATGAACGATATAAGAATGTATACTTTTCAGCCTATGAAAACCATTACTTTCCAGGTGATGGAGCATTGCGTGACGAAAATGGGAACTATCGCATTACTGGAAGAGTGGATGATGTCGTGATTGTTTCGGGTCATAATTTAGGAACTGCACCGATTGAAAATGCAATCAATGAACATAAAGATGTGGTTGAGAGTGCTGTGGTTGGTTTTCCTCATGATATCAAAGGAAATGCTTTGTATGCATATGTAATTACCTATGATGGGGTGGAGGTGACAGATGAATTGACCAAAGAGATTCGCGAGGTGGTTTCCAATACCATTGGACCGATTGCCAAACCAGATAAGATTCAGTTTGTAAAAGGATTGCCAAAAACACGATCTGGGAAGATCATGCGAAGAATTTTGCGAAAAGTAGCGGCCAATGAGACTTCAAATTTAGGTGATGTCTCTACCTTATTGAATCCAGAAGTAGTGCAAGATATTATTGACAACGCTTTGTAGGACTAACCGTTCTTATATTTCTCAGTTAGTTTTTCTACTATGACTTTCGTGTTCTGATTCTTTTGTTCACTTTGAAGATGGATTGGAGGACTTTGCCTCAAGGAGCAATCCGAAATGTTACAACGTTCACAAGTAACACCAACAGCTTCATGTTGAATAATATCGCTGTTGAGAAACTTAATTTTTCTTTTCAACTTAGTATTGATAGGGAGTCCAATACTGATACTTCTCAATTGATTTTGTTTGAAAGGATCTTCCGTTGCAGAGGACAGCACCAAATAGGATTCTTGCTCTTCGGGATAGTTGGAAATTTGAATTCCGAAGTTTTCATGTTTTCCCGCTTCAAGGTCTTCAAATACTTTTAGAGACATCCATCTTCTACAATAGTGTTCATCGGATTGATTCGATCTTGGAGCATGAGAATTTGAAAGGTGAAGTTCTTTTGATAAATGATATTCACGAGAATCTTTCTCGTGAGAAAAACGCAAAAAGAAAAGATCAGTAAAGCCAAAATCTTTTGGTAAAATATTGGTTAATCTCTGGAAAAAAGTTTCAGGAGATGTATGATATTTTCTAACCAATACTTGAAAGTGCTCAGCTTTAATATTGTCCTTTTTAAAGATGTTTTCTAAGTCTTTTACCAGCGTCTCTCTTGGGATCAATAAAGCACCAGCAAAATAGGAGGCATAGAAATTATTCAATACCTCTTCAAAGTTCTTGAATTGAATCCATGGAAAGGTATACAGTCTTTTATTAATGTTGAGATAGTTATTGGCCAATTCCTTTGCGTAAATGAATGCTCTATGAGATTCATCAGCCAGATGTGAAATCAACAAGGTTTGAGAGCTTGGTACAAAGATGGAACGAAGATCGTTCAATTCTGGATAGACCAATTCTTCATTCTGAATGGTGTAGCCATATTCTTCAATCAATATTTCTTCCAAATCTTTCGAAGAGATTTTATGAAAACGATCGATTTGATAGTTCTTCGCAAAAGAAATCACTTGCTTTTCGAGGTCCATGAAGAAATTGTGGTTTGCTTCTTGAAAAGAACGAACGGAAGCAAGGTAAAAGTTATCCTTCCCGAAATTGTAGTTCTTTGCGATCTCAATAATTGTCGTAATAAAAGCATTGACTTTGGCAGGAGCATTGGCAATGATATCAATGAGTGTACTTTCCTGAATTCCAAAGAGTTCAAATGGAATCTCTTTCAGAATATTGGATTCGAAAATCTTGGCAATCGGTAATAAGTTCTTATCCAATTTAAGAGAAACCAGATCATCATAAGATACTTCAAGACTAGAAGCGAGTACTGCAATCTTATCGGGTTTGGGATATTTCTTCCCTTTTTCAATCTCATTTAAATAAGATTTTGAAAGTCCTGATAGTTTCGATAAACCAAACAGAGACAGCTCCTTTTCGGTTCGAATCTGCTTTAGCTTTAAGCCAAATACAAGTTTGATATACTCCTGATCCATATGAGCAAATATAGAATTATTTGCGGAATGTTAGTGTTTAGCGAAAAAAAATAATTAGCGAACGTTCGCTAATTAGAAAAAATATTGTAACATTGTGTCAGAATAAAAAAGTACATGCAATGATTACAACTGTTTCAAATACTCAGATTACATTTTCAAAAGATGTTAGAGATCGTTACCCCAACATATTAACTACGGAAGCTTTGGACTTTTTGTCCAGTCTGCATGAGCGATTCAATGAACGAAGACTTCAGTTACTACAAGATAGAGAAGAGCAACAACAATTGTTTGATCAAGGAGTGTTGCCAAACTTTTTGGAGGAGACCAAAGAGATTCGAGAATCTCAATGGCAGGCAGCGGAAACTCCTTGGGATTTATTGGATCGGCGTGTTGAAATTACAGGTCCAGTAGATCGTAAGATGGTGATCAATGCACTAAACTCGGGAGCCAAAACATTCATGGCCGATTTTGAAGATAGTACTGCACCTACTTGGGAGAATGTGATGCAGGGACAGCAAAACTTGTTAGATGCGAACAGACGAAAAATTGATTTTTGTGACATTGCGAGAGGTAAAGAATATAGTTTGAATAATAAGACCGCGGTATTATTGGTTCGCCCTCGTGGACTGCATTTGAACGAAAAGCATTTGCAATGCGAAGGAAAAGAATTGTCAGGTTCTTTAGTTGATTTTGGGTTGTATGTTTTTCACAATACCAAAGTATTGTTGGATCAAAATACAGCACCTTACTTTTATCTTCCTAAACTAGAACACTATAAAGAAGCTGAATGGTGGAATGATGTATTCGAATTTGCTCAGGAGTATTTAGAGGTGCCAATTGGAACCTACAAAACAACCTTGTTAGTAGAGACCATTACTGCAAGTTTTCAGCTGCATGAATTTATTTACGCGCTCAAAGAACATATTGTAGGATTGAATTGTGGGCGCTGGGATTACATCTTCTCTTACATCAAAAAACTAAAAAGCCATAAAAATTTCCTAGTTCCTAATCGAGATCAGGTGACTATGTCTTCACCATTTATGGAGGCTTATTCCAAATTGGTGATTCAAACCTGTCATCAAAGAGGGATTCATGCGATGGGTGGAATGGCAGCGCAAATTCCAATTAAGAACAATGAAACTGCCAATCAAAAAGCATTAGAGAAAGTAAGAATCGACAAGGAACGAGAGGTGAAAAATGGTCATGATGGGACTTGGGTAGCACATCCAGCATTGGTACAAGTAGCTTTGGATGTCTTCAATGAGCACATGCCAAAAGCCAATCAGATTGATACAATTCCAAACCTGTCCGTTACACAAAAAGATCTTCTAGAGCTTCCACAAGGAACCATCACAGAAGATGGAATCAGAAAAAACATCAATGTAGGAATACTTTATGTTGAATCTTGGCTTCGCGGAGTAGGGGCGGCTGCATTATATCATTTGATGGAAGATGCAGCGACTGCCGAGATCTCAAGAACTCAGTTGTGGCATTGGATCGATAAACAAGCAAAACTAGAAGATGGAAGAATCTTTACAAAAGAATTGTACAGTGAAATCTTTGATGATGAAGTTGAAAAATTAATTCTCTTCTGTGGACCCGAAAAAATCGTCCAAGGAAAATATAAAGAAGCTATTAAGCTCTTTAATTCTTTGATTTTGAGTGAAAATTTTGAAGAGTTTTTAACATTACCAGCTTATAAATATTTGTAAAAAACAAATCCCGCGAATGCGGCAACATTCTATGCGGGATTCTAAATGATCATATAAATCAAATCAAAATTATGAAAAATCTACAGATTAACAATTACAGTTCTGCATTGGAAACCGTAATCAACTTGAAAAAGAAGTTCGGCAATTCATGGCAACATATTTCTCCAGAGAATTCTGCAAGAATGATGACTCAAAACCGATTTAAAACGGGGTTAGACATTGCCAAATATACCGCAGCCATTATGAGAAAAGACATGGCAGAGTATGATGCCGATCCTTCTCAATATACACAGTCGTTAGGTTGCTGGCATGGATTTGTAGCGCAGCAGAATATGATCGCCGTGAAAAAACACCATCAGACAACCAACAAGCGATACTTATATCTTTCTGGTTGGATGGTTGCAGCTCTGAGATCAGAGTTTGGTCCATTACCAGATCAATCCATGCACGAAAAAACAGCCGTACCGAAGTTAATCGCTGAGATTTATGAATTCTTACGTCAAGCAGATGCTATTGAACTGAATGATCTGTTTCGTAGGCTGGAAAATGGAGAGGATGTGCAGGATCAGATTGATAATTTCCAAACACATATTGTTCCGATCATTGCTGATATTGATGCTGGTTTTGGGAATGAAGAAGCAACCTATTTATTGGCCAAAGAAATGATCAAGGCAGGAGCATGCGCCATTCAGATTGAAAATCAAGTGTCTGATGCGAAGCAATGTGGACATCAAGATGGAAAAGTAACTGTGCCGCATGAAGACTTCATCGCGAAGTTAAACGCAGTTCGATATGCATTTTTAGAGTTGGGGATTGAAGAAGGGGTTATTGTGGCGAGAACGGATTCAGAAGGAGCTGGACTGACTCAGAAATTACCCGTAAGCAAAGAACCCGGAGATTTAGCTTCGCAATATCTAGACTTTATCGAGACGAAAGAAGTTTCTGTGGAGGAGGTTAATGATTATGATGTCCTGTTAAAGAGAAATGGAAAATTGGTAAAGCCTGTAAGATTGTCAAACGGTTTGTACAAGTTTAAACAAGGTTCAAACATCGATAGGGTAGTGCTTGATTGCATCACGAGTCTTCAGAATGGAGCAGATTTACTTTGGATTGAAACACCAACACCCGATTTGAAACAAATCGCTCATATGGTGAACAGAGTACGAGAAGTTGTACCAAATGCAAAGTTGGTGTACAACAATTCGCCTTCATTCAACTGGACCTTAAACTTCCGTAAGCAAGCTTTTGAAGAAATGCAATCGGAAGGAATCAATATGACCGAATATGATAGAAATGACTTGATGGATGTTGGTTATGACGACACTGAGTTGAGCTATCGAGCAGATCAAAAGATCAAAACCTTTCAGGCAGATGCCGCGAAGGAAGCTGGAATTTTCCATCATTTAATTACATTGCCAACGTATCATACTACGGCATTGCATATGAATGATTTGACTGAAGGCTATTA
>CAZTFN010000198.1:0-7747 GCA_964612905.1 uncultured Flavobacterium sp.
CGTTTTTATTCATTTAAAGAAATATTTAGTGCATGATGCTTGTGCTTTTTTTGGTGCAAGAATCATATACATGCCCAATGCCGTTAAAGCTGTATACTTCCCGTAATGCCCAATTTTTTGTAGAGCTTCTTTGCGAGAAATAGGATCAAGATTGTTACGTTTTTGTTTTTTCATGATTGCTTGTTTTTACCTCTCGTAAAAATTATTTTAGGATGATCTTTTTGATTTTTGCTCCTTGAGTAGTTCGTAAATGAACAATGTAAATACCTCTTGCCATTTTGGGTAAAAGAATGTTCTTTGTCCCATCGCTTTCAAATGACGTTCGAAGTAGCTCTTTACCCTGTATAGAAAAGAGTCTCAAGTGCACTTTTTGGGATGGTAAACTTGTAATTCTTAAGGTCGTATTGTCAAGTGTGTATATGCTGATATCATCTAACCCAGAAGTGTCTTCAACAGTTAATGAATTGGTAGAGGTGTGCAAATAGAATCTCCCAATACCGTTTGCGTTTTCCGTTAGTGTGAAGGTGTAATTACTGCCAATTTCATCTAAACGAGCAAATGCGTTTGTCTCTTTATCTTCTAAAAACACCTTAAGATCTGTAGGTAGGTTCAATTCGTCAATTGTGAACGTAATCTCGGTACCTGCTTGTGCGGTCAACCCAACAGGGATCACCATGTTTTCATAATCAGAATCTGGCAAAGATTGGGTTTGAAAAGCTCTCCCATCACTATCATCAACGAGATGTGTATAGACAGCAAAGGAGCTTGACGAGCCTCCAAATACTAGTCCATCGTATCCTACATCAAAACCTTCGCTGGCATCATCCAGATAAAAGACCTTCGCATGGTTGTGAATTGCTCCGTCGCTTATGACGAGTTTGTATTTGTGATAAGACTCTGTTAGAAAAGTATCACTGTTGCTGTGACTTTGATTGGATTCGTCAAAATTGAAGGTGCCACCACCCGTATTTGCCTGAACAAAAAATCCTTGAGCAGGCGCTACTACGAATGCATCGGGAATCGTTTTCACTTCATATTCTCCATGAGTTCCAACTGTTTGATTCCAGACCCAAAGTGTTTTAGTATCGGAGATGGCAGCTTCGTTATTGAGAAAAGTATTACTACTCAGATAGGAAGTGTAGGGATTTCCTAAAAGGTTAAATCTATTTCCGTTAGTGGATAGTACTATATCTACTCCTGAGTTATTCGTGTTGAGGGTGCCAGTGAAGGAAACATTACCAGTTGAAGATCCTCTTTTAATTGAATAACCTTGCCCTGAATTAAAGGTTCCGTTTCCTCCACCTTGCAAATAATCCCAAGAATCTCCAGCAGTATTGTATGAGGCAATACCTCGATTGGAGCCACTAATAGCAATGTCATTGGCGGTAACATAAGCATCATCAAAAGTTTCTCCTGCTACGGGAGAAGTCATTAAATACCACCCATTCAGATTTCCCGATACAAAATCAATCGACCTATTATAAGTAATCTCTCCAGATGCCGAACCACTCACAATAAGTGAACCACCGCTTTCAATGGTTAAGGATGCACTGCCATCAATAGTAATGTCATTTGCAACAGCTCCTGTACTACCACTAATGATGGGTTGATTGGTTACATTAGGTATGACAACATCATCTGTTGAAATAGGAACAGAATTCGGGCTCCAATTACTTGAAGTTGCCCAATCTGTATCGGTTGCTCCGGTCCAACCTTTACCTGTTGTGGTAAAAGTTGAAACGGTGCCATAACTTGTACCTTCCGAGTTTGTCGCGTACGCTTTAAATGAATATTGCGTGCCTGCGGCTAAACCTCCGATAGATTCAGAGAAGACTCCCGTTCCTGTTCCATTACTATCACTAACTACACCGGTCCCACCTATGGTTGGGTCAGCGTTTTCTGATGTTTGAGAATATACAACACCTCTATCTGTTACAGTGGCTCCACCATCGTCAGTTACTTCACCAGCTAATGTTGCCGAGGTGTTGGCAATTGAACTGGCTGCTGTGGTGTTCACTGTTGGAGTAGTTGTTGTTGGAGCTACACTTTCCCAATTGATATCATCTATTCCTAAATTTGCTAGATCCGAAGCTGTAATCACGATTTTATCGACATCATCAAAGTTTGAATTAGAGGTGAAAATCGAATTTACACCTGTAACGGTAAAAGCTTGTGTTCCTGTGGAAACATTGTCTTTAAAACCCTCTAGAGTTAAGCTGTAATTGAAGCTAAAACACGAAAAGATATTGTTGAACTTTACGGTTCCTAGATTAATTTCATTCCCGCTGGTTGTTTCAATAGTCCATGTCGATGTAGAAAAGGTGCCTGCAGTAATATGGCTTAAACCTGTATCATTACAATTTGTGTCCTGCGTTTGATAACGATGTGATGTCGTTTGAGCGGGATTGTTGGTTGTGATTGTAAACATAAAGGTTTCTCCATTGTTCGCAATCGAATACGGATTTCCAATAGATTGACCATCTGTAAACCCTTGATCATCAAAAGTAATAGTAGATGAGCTGAACGTCGAAATTGAAGTCACATTATCCGTTACAGGATTTTCTGTGATTACCTGTGAATAGCTTTGTGCAGAAGCATATGCAAAAACTAAAGCAAGTAGAAATGCTTTTTTCATTTTTGATCCTTTTTATTGTGGAGAAAGCAGATAGTGTTATCTATTTTGCAAACTTCTTGGTAAGTATTCCTTCGTTAAACTGAAGTCTCAAAATATAGACTCCATTTGCTAAAGAGGACGTGTAAACGTTGCTCTCACTTCCACTAGCAACTTCTTGCCCAGTCATATTAAAAACACGGTAGTTGAGTAAGTTAAGACTCGTTGGTGTTTCTATAATGAAACCTTCAGGAGTGTTTTTAAGTGTAACAGCACCGTTGAGTTCTAGATCTGAAGTACTCAATGTGGCATCCTCTGTAACAGGATTAAACCCTGTCCATAAAGCGCCAGAATCAGTTACATATGCAGCCATTGTGCCTGGCAGAATATGTAAGTGTATACTGCTTCTATCCGTATTAAAAGTGTCATTAGTTCCTGTTGTTATGCTTGGCGGCACAGTAGCTAATGATGTAACATCTGTTAGCGGATTATTGCTAAAGGCATTGTTGCCAATGAAGGTTACATTTTGAGGAATTGTTACGTCGGTCAAAAGATTGGATCCAAAAGCATTGTTTTCTATGCTAGTAACCACACTTGGAATTGTGACAGAGGTCAATTGATTCGAGGCGAAGGCTGATACCGCTAAAAAGGTTAATCCGTCAGGTAGAGTAAGGTTTGCGATTTGATTGTTCGCAAAAGCACTTGGTCCTAAGGAAGTTACGCTATTCGGTAAGTTTAAGCTTGTAATCACATTGAATTGAAAAGCCTGAATACCAACACTTGTCAATGTATTAGGTAGGGTCACTGAAGTAATAGCATTGTCTCTAAACGCATCACTGGCGATGCTAGTAACACCATCAGGAATAATAATACTTGTGAGACTATTGTCTCTAAACACACCTAGCTCAATGGAAGTAATACCGTCAGGGATGGTCACAGCAGTGATGTTATTGTCAAAAAATGCAAATGGACCAATAGAACTAATGCTACTCCCAATAGAAACATCAATAAGATTTTTTTGAGAAAAAGCACTCTGGCCAATTTCTGTAACTACGTATGTGATCTGTCCGTTTGGGATGGTTGTGGGAATCGTTACATTAGTTCCTCCTGCCATGTCATAATCTATTGCCTTAACATTACTGTTGGCAACAGAAGTGATCTCATAGGTAATAAAATCATATACATAGGTATCACCTACGTTTAAATTTTCGGTGACTGTATTAAAGCCAGTCCACAAGGCTCCAGTATCCGAAACATAAACGCCTGTTGTACCGGCAGGTATTGTTAAACCTATACCACTTCTATCTCCTCCCATGGCAAAGGAATCCTCGTTTCCTGCTTCCGTGGTAATTGTAGGTGGAGTTGTGGCTAAAGAAGTTATACTAACCAACGGATTTCCCCTGAAAGCACCATTACCTATTGTAGTAACATTACTTGGGATGGTAAGCCCTTGCAACTGATTAGATTGAAATGCATAATCTCCGATAGTAGTCAAACTATTTGGGAGTACAATTCCAGTAAAGTTATTTGAACTTAGAGCTTGTTGACCAATACTAATTAAAGTGTTTGGTAAGTTAACACTGGTAAGCTGTTGACTTCCTCCACCGAGCGCAAAATTTGCAATTCCAGTGACATCATAAGTAACACCACCGTCTGTAACTGTCGAGGGGATGTCTACATTTGTATTGACGATGGTGCTTCCGGTTGTTAAAGAAACCGTATTAGAAGAGGTAACTGTAAACCGAAGCGTATTACCGTTGCTGTCCTGAACTGTAAAGATTTGAGCGAACCCGATGGTGGTTGTCAACATAGTCAGTAAAATAAGTAGTGTTTTTTTCATTGTTATTGTTTGATATTCATGTTAGGCTAATTATCACGAGCAATTTATTTTCAACCGTTAAAAGAAACATGAATAAAAAGTGATTTGTGATGAACACTACAGTAAAAAGTGATAAAAAGGAAAACTTCGTTTTACGAAGGTGAATACAGTTCAACTGTGCTTCTTGACCCTTTGTGAATAAGGGTTTGTGACGAAACGGTTTGAAATAGTGACAAACCATTATTGGTGTATTTTTCTTTTATTTTGAATACACTTACATTTGTGAAAACGTCCTCTTTTGAAATCAGTTCTCTATGTAATACTGATGCTATTAAGCATTCAGGTTTTGTATGCCCAAAAACATATTTATGAACATTTTGGGGTTGATGATGGATTGCCAAGTTCTGAAGTGTTTGATGTTTATCAAGATGACCTTGGTTATATATGGTTCGCTACGGATAAGGGTCTTTCTCGCTACAATGGGTATGAATTTGAAAACTTTACCACCAAAGACGGTTTGCCAGGGAATACAATTTTAGACTTTTATCCTCAAAAGGATGGACGAGTATTTTGCCTGGATTACCATAGCAACACACTCTTCTATTTTGATGCTGTTTTCGATGGGTTTAAAATTTATCAATTTCACGGTGAGTTGAAAAAGCACTTGCCTTCAAATGCCGTCTTGAAGAGTTTAACCATGGATGAGAGTGAAACATTGATTGTCGGAGGCTATGGATTTCGGGGATTTGTGGAGATTTCGAGTGATGGTGAAGCTTCTATGCATTATCCTAAGGACTCTATACTGAATAGGAATCCTGATCAAAAAGTACGTCAGTTAAATTTAGGTGTGTTATCCGAGAAGGAAGTATTCTCTTCCTTGTACTTTGATTATGAATCAAATAAAAACATGGTTATGATCCCCGTAAAAAACCGAATCACATCAAGAGTTGATGTTGAGTTTTTGAATCAAGATCAATATGCATTTATAGATCATAAATTGGGTGTCTTTTCTACTAAGGGTTCGGTTATTTATTATGAAAATGAGCAAAATCCAATTGGCATAAAACGAATTGATGATCGGTCGTTTTGGGTGGGTTATTATAGTAATGGTGCAGAGATTAGAGCTGTTTCAGGTGAAGTGATTGAAACGTTTCTGCCCAATAGATCTGTTAGCAGTTTTTTGAGAGACGCAGAAGGGAGTTATTGGTTTACAACCATAGATGACGGTATTTTCCAAATTAAAAACCCTGCAATAAAAATTTTCAGTGAAGAGCAAATTACTTCCTTGGTGAAAGATCACGAGTCCAATCTATATGCAGGTCATTACAATGGAGACATTTCTCGTATCAGTAATCTTCGGACTGAAATACTTTATAAAGGTCTGAATGACAGCCCTGCGTATGTTGAATTTAATCCAGATCAATCCAAGGTTTATGGCTCCAGTGATTTTCATTTGAAAAGTTTCACTACGAAACAAAACCCCATCTCAATACTAGGTGCTAGAAAATTGTCCGAGGATATATTGAGTCCTTTGATTAGTGTAGCTTCAAATGGGTACAAATCCATTATGAATGATAGTATTGTAAATAATGAAGTGGGAATTCGTACAGAAGATGTATGTATGTACAATAACACAGTATTAATTGCTACTCCTGATGGTCTTTATGTGAAAAAAAACGACAGAATTCAATCCCATCATGTGTCAGAACTTGTAAAAACTAGATTGTATGATATTGATATTAATAACAATACCAATAATGTATATATGGCATCACAAGAACATGGTGTCATCGTTTATGGAGATAGTATTTACAACGTTTCAACTAAACATGGTCTTACGAATTCGATCGTGAGCGAAGTGTATATAGAAAACGATTCTACCGTTTGGGCCTGCACGAATACAGGACTGAATAGAATCAATTTTAAATCAGACCGTACATTTTCTGTCAACACCATCACCAAATCAGACGGCTTGTTAAGTAATGATATCAATGATGTGGAAGTTATCAATGATACCGTTTGGGTAGCAACCAAGCGTGGATTATGTTTTTTCAAAAAGGACATTATGAACCAAGAAGAGAATGCAAGCGTCCTTTCTTTAAGCCTGAAAAGTGTTGCTGTGAATGATGTTGAAGTAAATGAGGAAAATATAGTACTGGATTATGCTCAAAATTCTATTGATTTTACGGTTGAGGCAATTTCCAATCGATATACAGATAAAATCAATTATTACTACCGACTAAAAGGAGTGGATTCAACATGGGTAAAGACAGCGAATAGAATCATTAGTTTTCCGTCATTATCACCTGGTAATTACACGTTTGAAGCTAAGGCTTGTGTTTGTGGTAACTCGAGTAATTTGATTACTTCCTACAAATTTAGAGTGCTCCCGCCTTTTTGGAGAAGTTGGTGGTTTCGTGTTATGTGTTTTGTGTTGTTTGTGGCGCTGGTATATGTATTCTTTAGGGTTCGAGTCCTAACTTATAATAGAGATGTTTTTAGGGAATTGATAAGGTTGTTGATTAAGCGACTCAAAGGTGATGAACAGTTCTATAAGTTTCGGGCCAATGGTGAAGACTTTAAAATCCCAACGCGTGATATATTATATGTTAACTCACAGGGCAAATACCTTGACGTAGTCGCGAAGAAAAGAACATATACTATTCGCTGTAAAATAGGTGATTTTATTGGCTCTACTCCAGATGCCTTAGAGTATTTGAGAGTCCATCGATCCTATATTATCAGAATCGATCAGGTTTCTAGCAAAGGGAAAAACTGGGTGGTCATCCAAGGAAATCGCATTCCAATAGGAGAGACGTATTTGGCAGTATTGGATAAAATACAGTTTTAGCTATTGAAGGCCACGAAACACTAAAAAACAAGGCTAAAGCTTTAAAAACAAATTGACTATAAAAATATTTCTCAAAAATTCTTCTTTTAACTGAAAAGATTTTATACTTTTGCAGTCCAAAAATTGGGGGTATCTCCATTTTTTGAGATCATTGAAAATTGATCAAATACATGTCCTGAGGGTTTCGCGAGGGAAAAACGGTAAAAATACATTCATTAAAAAGGGCGTATTTTGCCCTCTTTTTTTTGAAAGAAATTTGAAGGATAGATTAGAAAAGTAAAACAATTAATAATTAATTAAATATGTCTGGGTTAATAGGAAGAAAAATCGGAATGACCAGCTTATTCGATGAGAACGGGAAGAACATTCCTTGTACAGTAATCGAAGCAGGTCCATGCGTTGTAACCCAAGTCAGAACCGAGGAGGTTGACGGCTACAATGCGTTGCAACTTGGTTTCGATGACAA
>CAZTFN010000199.1:0-7716 GCA_964612905.1 uncultured Flavobacterium sp.
CATCGAAGGGTGTTTTCCTTTTTTCCTTTTCTGATTACCGTCCCCTAGAGTAACCAGCAATATTCCCTGTTTGAATTATTTTAAAAACATTCAGAGTAACAAACATAGGAACAGATTTTGACGTGACCTTGCGGTTTTCTGCAGTTTAAAATGTGGTTTTCCGCACTTTTGGGAAAAATTAGTCGATAATTCCCAATTCTTTGGCTTTTAACACCAAGTCGGTGTTATTTTTTGCATTCAAATCAATGCGTAAGTTGGCTAATTTGTTTTCAATGGCACGAATCTTCATGAATTTACCATCAGCCTTTTTGATCATTCCTTCCAGGTTGATGATCTTAGATTGTTTAGGAAGTTGTTTTAGAATCTGAATTGCAACGTCATCCATTTGAATTTGAACTACATTTCGTTTCATGATCTTTTGATGGATTTCGTGCGAGTAAAATGGAATACTCCTTTTCATTTGTTGAATCGCAAAGGTCAACTCATCTTTTGTACATTGATTCTTCAGAATGTAAGCATCTGGATTCAAGTTGGTAATCACATTGAAAACGCGATTGGTTTCTGTATGGCCAGTGATGACACCAATTTTTAAAGGTATTCCCTCTGCTCGAACTTTACGGATGAGCGATTCACCTCCATCAATGAGGGTATCTTCATCGGTATTTTCAAAGCTAAGGTCTGTAAATAGAATATCGAATGGATTGCTGTCAACGGCCTCAGACAAGTGTTCAAAAGCTTCGTCACAAGAATTAAATGACACAATATCATAACCTTCAGAAATCTGCGACAAAGCGCCTACGATTCCTTCGGCCATGAGTTGATGATCATCAACAACAAGAATTCTTAAGTTATCTTCCATTGATTGGAATGGTGATGGTTGTTTGAGTCCCTTGTTCGGAAGAGTTGATTTCGAAAGTGCCTTGAATCTCTTCTACTCGCTCTTTGAGGTTTTTAAGTCCGATTCCTTTTTTACCTTTTCCTTTCTCAAACCCTTTTCCGTTGTCCTTCAAAAGTAATAGGATTTCTTTCTTTTCGCTAGAAAACTGGATAAAAAATTTATTTGCTTCTGCGTATTTAAGCGTGTTTTGCATGCTCTCACGAATGGATAAGTACAACGTTCTTTTGATGGTGTTGTTGACTTCTTCCCAAGCCACAGTGTCAATTCCTTCTGCTTTGATTCTAAAATCCAAGTCGAAATTATCGGTAATTAAGTTGATGATTTGATCCTTAAAAGAAACCTCATCGAAGCTCACACTGCTTAGCTGATGTGAGAGATTCCGTACATTATCTTTGATTTTTTCCACGCTTTTTGCCTCTCCTTGCAGTTCTGTTTTGGCAAGTTTCTGGTGCAACATTCTCAAATCTCCTGCCACCTCATCATGCAATGACTTGGCAATTTGCTGACGTTCTTCTTCTCTGGCAGTGGCCTTTTGAAGTTGAGCTTCGTACATTAACTTTTTACGACGAGCTCTGAAAAAATTATAGCTCAGGATTAACGCCAAAAAAGCGGCTATTACAAGTAGTCCAAATATTTGGTTTTGTAGTTTTCGTCTATCTCTTTCTATTCGCAGTGCTTCGTTTTCTTTTTCCTTTTCCTCTGTTTCATATCGGACAAGGGCAAATTGATCTTTTAACCCTGCTTCTCTCTTTTCAAGATAATCTCTTAATTCTTTATACTCGCTAAAATACTTTTTTGATTCAAGCATTGGCGTCAAACTTATAAGTCTTTCAAGAGATGTCAGTAAAATTTGATTGTTATTTCCTTGTTTAGCGAGCTCGTAACTTTCTTTAGTAAATTTCAGAGCTTCTTTTTCCTTACCTTCTTTCAATAAATAGTAGGCAAAATTGTTATGTACAATACTTTGTCTGAAAGGTCCATCTTCTGCTTTTCTCATTTCCATCAGCTTATTCAAGTCCTTCCAAGCTTCTGCTTTTTTCCCTAAATTATATTTACAGGCAGCAGCATTTCCAAGTAACAGTTTATAAATGTCTCTGTAATTATCTGAAACACCAGACTTTGATAGTCCTTGATTTAAAAAAATTAAGGCTTGTTTATAATTAGACTGAACCAAATAACTGTTTCCTAAATTATTCAATATGTGAAGGTTCCATCGCTCTTTAAATGTTTCTGAATCACTTTTGTCAAAGACTTTTTGTGCTCTATTATAAAATTCTCTTCCTTGTTTATATTCCTTCTTATTAACAAGAATATTTCCGAGGATATTATAACAATCTCCTCGATAAACAATTTCATTCAAAGGTTCCAGAAATTCTAAGGCTTCAACAATTGTTGATTCTCCCCCTAAATAATCCTTTTCGTCATTTTGCATGTAGCCCATGCTCAATAGCCTTCTTCCTACTTCCAAACTGTCTTTTAATAATATTGAGACATTTTTAGATTTATTGTAGTAGTAATAAGAGCTATCTAATCTATTTTGTATACGGTGCTTTAAAGCTTTGAAGTGGTATATTTTGGCTAGACTTAATGAATCCTCGTTTCTTAAATGAAGAAACTCTAGGTTCTTACATGCTTGTAGTATCCCAAACGTATCTTTTTTAAAATAGCATTCAAGTCCGTATTGTATACTTGCCTTTTTTAGTAAAGAGTCATTGTTTAGCTTTTTTGACAAGAGCATCGCTCTTTTTAAATACTTTTTTTTCAGGGATCTATTGTTGCTTTCAAGGTAAAAGCTTACGGAATCTATGTCGTCATAAACCTTTTGAGAGACTTGACCAAAAGACAAGAAAGAAATTAGTAAAAAAAGGGGGAGTAGTTTCATATAAGAAAAGCACCTTATTAATAAGGTGCTATCAATTTTTGTAAGGTTAACTTTTTACTTTCCGTTTCCACCTTCTCCTCCTCCAGATCCTCCAGACCCAGAACCTCCTCCGCCATTGCGGAAATTCATTTGTAATGCTTCTTTGTAAAATAGTTTGCTTCTCATAATACTGTATTTTAGGGTTTATAAATCGTTAGCGCAAAGCCGATTTAGATAAGCTTTGCTCTTCTAATTTAGGAGATTGATTGGTAAAATCAAAAAAATCAACGCATTTTCTGGAAGAGGTCCCACAAAACAACCCCGCAACTTACCGAGATATTCAACGAATGTTTTGTTCCTAATTGTGGTATTTCTAAACAAATATCTGAAGCCGAAACCACCTCTTGTTGAACGCCTTTCACCTCATTTCCAAAGACCACCGCGAGCTTCTTTTTTGGATCAGGTTGAAAGTCGTTGAGCATGGTACTTTGTTCTGCTTGCTCAATGGAAGCGATCACAACATCCTGACCTTTTAGTTCTTTTAAGAGTGGTAAAATGTCTTCTCTATATTCCCAATCTACAGACTCCGTAGCTCCCAAAGCTGTTTTATGGATTTCCTTATTGGGAGGCGTAGCCGTGATTCCACATAGATAGATCTTTTCGATTAAAAACGCATCACTGGTTCGAAAGACAGATCCTACATTATTCAAACTACGAATGTTGTCCAACACAACAATCACGGGGGTTTTTGTTGCTTTCTTAAACTCATCTACCGTGATTCTTCCTAGTTCATTATTCCGTAGTTTTCTCATAAAAAGTTCTATCTTTAATCGCTCATTGTTAGACGAAGTAAAACTAACCGAAATTTTCCAAAAACTTGGCTAAAACTAAAGGCAAAAGGGAAACTCCCTTAATGAAACAGTACAATTCCATCAAGGCAAAATACCCTGATGCTATCTTATTATTTCGTGTAGGGGATTTTTACGAAACCTTCGGAGAAGACGCGAAAAAAGCGGCAGAAGTTCTGGGCATTATCTTGACCAAACGTGGAGCAGGTAGTGAAAGTGAAACTGCTCTAGCTGGTTTCCCGCATCACTCGTTAAACACTTATTTACCAAAGCTTGTCAAAGCTGGGTTGCGAGTGGCTATTTGTGACCAGTTGGAAAACCCTAAACTGACGAAAAAGATTGTAAAGCGAGGGGTCACGGAATTGGTAACTCCTGGAGTTTCTTTGAACGATGAAGTATTACAATCCAAGTCGAATAATTTCTTAGCTGCAGTTCATTTTGGAAAGAAACTGTTGGGTGTCTCTTTTTTGGATGTCTCCACAGGTGAATTTTTAGTGGCTCAAGGAAATGAAGAATATGTAGATAAATTACTCCAGAATTTCAGTCCTTCCGAAGTTTTGGTAGAAAAGAACAACAAGCTACGGTTCAACGAACTTTTTGAAGATCGTTTTTATACTTTTTATTTGGACGATTGGGTGTTCCAAGAAGACTTCGGAAAAGAGTCATTACACAACCATTTCAAAGTAGGTTCCTTAAAAGGGTTTGGGGTTGAGGAACTAAAAGAAGGAATCATTGCTTCAGGTGCTGTCTTGTACTATTTGTCAGAAACGCAGCACAACAAGCTTCAACACATTCAAAATATTAGCAGAATCGCAGAGGACAACTATGTTTGGATGGATCGATTCACTGTTCGGAACTTAGAATTGTATCATTCTACTGCTTATAATGCTGTGACGCTCTTGGATATTATCGACAAAACGATATCACCTATGGGAGGTCGCTTGCTCAAGCGTTGGTTGGCACTGCCCTTAAAAAATATTGAGGAAATAAAACTTCGTCATGATTTGGTAAAGTACATCATTGAACAAGACGACTTTCGGGAGGTTTGTGAATATCAAATTCAACAGATCAGTGATTTGGAGCGTTTGGTATCCAAGGTAGCTACAGGAAAAGTTTCTCCTAGAGAAATGGTTTTACTAAAGAACTCACTCAAAGCAATTCTCCCCATCAAAGAGGCTTGTCTCAACTCAAAAAATAACTCTGTCAATGCCATTGGGAAACAATTTACTGATTGTACTTCAGTCATTGAAAAGATTGATTTCACTTTATTTGATAATGCTCCCGTAAACATTGCAAAAGGAAAAGCTATTGCCGATAATGTCTCTGAAGAATTGGATGAACTGAGAGCGATTTCTAACTCTGGAAAGGAATATTTGGACTCTATGTTGGCCAGAGAAACGGAGCTAACAGGCATTCCTAGTTTGAAAATCGCGTTTAACAATGTCTTTGGCTACTATATCGAAGTTCGGAATACGCATCGAGACAAGGTTCCTGAAGAATGGATTCGAAAGCAAACCTTGGTCAATGCAGAACGATACATTACCGAAGAGCTGAAAGAATACGAGACGAAAATTCTGGGTGCAGAAGAAAAGATTCAAGAATTGGAACAGCGCCTATTTGCAGAGCTGGTTCAATTTGTTATTGACTTTGTAAACCCAATACAGCAAAATGCGCAGAATGTAGCAAGAGTAGATGTGCTGTTGTCCTTTGCGAAACTAGCTATTTCTAACAACTATGTTCGACCGATTGTAGACGATAGCACGGATATTGAGATCAAAAATGGTCGACATCCAGTGATTGAAAAGCAACTTCCTATTGGTGAGGAGTATATTGCCAATGATATTGTCTTGAACAGAAATCAGCAACAAATCATGATGATCACCGGACCTAATATGTCTGGTAAGTCTGCGATTCTTCGACAAACAGCGTTAATTGTTCTGTTGGCTCAAATGGGATCTTATGTGCCTGCTCAAAATGCAAGAATCGGAATGGTAGACAAGATTTTTACTCGAGTAGGAGCGAGTGATAATATTTCTATGGGCGAATCTACTTTCATGGTGGAAATGAATGAAACGGCTTCCATTCTAAACAATATCTCAGATCGTAGTTTGGTGCTTCTGGATGAGATTGGTCGTGGAACCTCTACTTATGATGGAATCTCCATCGCTTGGGCCATTGCAGAATATTTGCATGAGCATCCATCAAAGGCGAAGACGTTGTTCGCCACTCATTACCATGAGTTGAACGAAATGACCACCACTTTTGAGCGTATTAAAAACTTTAATGTTTCCGTAAAAGAATTGAAAGACACGATTATCTTCTTACGTAAATTAGTAGTAGGAGGAAGCAACCATAGTTTTGGAATTCATGTGGCGAAGTTGGCAGGAATGCCTAATCAAGTAATTCACAGAGCAGGAAAAATCTTAGCGCAATTAGAAAAGAATCACGCCAACGACGATGTCAAAGACACTTTAAAAGAAGTACAGCATGAAGACTTACAGTTGAGCTTCTTTCAATTGGATGACCCTTTGCTTGAAGAAATACGAGAAGAAATTCTCTCCACCAATATTGATACATTAACTCCCATTGAAGCCTTAATGAAACTCAATGAGATCAAGCGAATGTTGACCAAGAAATAACTATCTTTGTACCATCATGACAGGAACTTTCTTATTTATTAGTGGCCAAGAGATCATGGTAATCTTGGTGATTGTAGTGATGTTGTTTGGAGCGAACAAGATTCCAGAGATTGCTCGTGGACTCGGAAAAGGAATGCGACAAATCAAGGATGCCACCAACGATATCAAAAAAGAAATCAACGAAAGCGCCAAAAAACAAGGAATCGATACGGATTTAGCTGGAGATATTCAGAAAGAAATTGACCAGGTGAAAGACAACATCGATGATATGACGGGGCCTATCAAAAGAAGTATGTGATCCTACACCGAGGTTTCGGATCACGAGTTTCAAACTTTAAATTGTTTTTGGTTATTTAACTCGACTAATCGTCAAACCATCTCTTATAGGAAGCAAAACGGTTTCAATTCTTTCATCTGTACTTAACATACGATTGTATTCCAGTAAAGCCTTGGTATCAGAATCTTTTGGGTTCAAAGGTTCTACCACTTTTCCACTCCATAAAACGTTGTCAGAAAGAATGATTCCTCCTGAATTCATTTTGTCAATAATCAACTTAAAATAATTGGGGTAGTTGGATTTATCAGCATCAATAAAAACTAAGTCGAACTTTTTATCAAGACCAGGAATGATTTCTAGGGCATTTCCAAAATGTTGATTGATTTGTCCTCTATAACCCGACTTTTCAAAGTACTTGTTTTGAAGATCCTCTAGTTCTTCATTGATATCCAAAGTATCAATTGTTCCTTCGTCGGCTAAACCTTCAGCAATACAAATGGCCGAATATCCCGTATAAGTTCCAATCTCCAAGACATTTTTAGGTCGAATCAACTTGGAGATCATAGACAAAACACGTCCTTGAAAAGCACCACTTAACATTCTTGGATTCAACACCTTTTGCCAAGTCTCCTTACTCAACTCCTTTAACACTTGTGGTTCTTGTTGTGAATGTTCCACAACATAATTGTCTATTTTCTCAGGAAGGAAGTTCATATTTGGGAAATAAAAAAACGAAATCTAAGTTACTAAATTTCGTTTCAATTATTTTGTCTGTTTTACTGATTAAGCAGAGAAGCTTTCAAGTTCTTTCCTCAGTTTCTCTTTTTCTTCATTGCTCATGCAAAGCGTTGCAGTATGCTGTTGATCTGCTTTTGCCTTCTTCTTGTAAATCTTTGTAAGTAGTGTGTTCTGCTTGGTGTATTGAGAACATATCTTACACTTTAAAAAGTGCAACTGCAGCTTAAATTTCTCCATGAAAGTTGCTTCGCCATACTGATTTTTATCACAGATGGTGGTTGCTTCGTCGCAGGTAATATCAAATTTTTTAAACATTTCGATCAATTATTAAACCAATTCTCCTCTAAACACTTTCTCAATTGCGTTCTCGCTCTATGGATAATAACCCAAAGGTTGGACGGAGTAATATCTAACTCCTTACAAATATCTTCGGTATCAAACTCTTGAATGGTTTT
>CAZTFN010000200.1:0-7683 GCA_964612905.1 uncultured Flavobacterium sp.
ATACCGTTTCGTAACTAGCATGTGTATATTGAACGATATCACCCACTCGAACTTTCAAACGATATGTTCCTTCTTTGTCGGTGTACACTTTCATGTCTTTTTTACCTGCAACTGAAACTAACACATCAGCCACTGGTTTCTCCATATAGGTTAGAGTTCCAAAGATTTCTTTTTCAGCGCCTTCATTAATTTGAAAATCATTTTGAGAAGCATCAAACTGAGTTGCTACTGTTGTAGCATCATAGAAGTTTTGATTTTGATACTTCTCTGTCTTTGCCTTTTTCTTCTGAGCATATACGGCTGGGTTATTCTCTGTAATGACAATCACTACAGATTTGCTTCCGTATCTAGCTGGAGCATTTTTTAAGAGATATACATCCACGATATCACTGGCCTGTAACCAAGCTGGGGCTCTATCCATGACGGCTCCATCAATGTCCCAAAGAACTGGATCACCTCCAATACCACCTCGACCTACACGCAAAATTCCAGATCGTTCATCAGGGGTAAAAGCATTTACTATTTTATTTGCAATAGCTGGTGCCACATTAAATGTTGCTGCAGCTAAATTCAAGTCTTTTCCACTTACATAATCCGTTTTGAAACCATTCTTGCGCAAATCAAGTTCTCCAAAAGCTGTGGGTATTTTTGCTAACTTTTTAGAAAAGACTTCTTGAGACTTTCCTGGCTTCTTATTAGACTTTACGACCACTGTTTCCAATTCATTTACTTTGTCAGCCATTTTGATGTTCAATGTGGTGGTCACATCCTCAACGATAACTTTAATAGTTTTCAAACCTACATATGAAAAAGATAACTCCTCTCCTACCTTGGCTTGAATTTGATAAGTCCCTTTAGCATTCGTTTTGATAGAAACCTTGTTACTCAGATTCACTACATGCGCATTCAGCAGCGGTTGATCTTTATAGGTTACGGTACCTTCAATTGTTTTTAGTTCTTGGCCTTCAAGAACTCCAAAAGTTGATAAAAATAGTATGGTTAGAAGTGAAGTAAATAGTAGTTTTTTGTTTTTCATAGAGGTCCATTTTAAGATTCTCTAATTTACAACAAAAACCATTCCTTTTTTTAAAAACTATGTTAAAGAAGTCACTGAATCAGAGCAGTATAAAGGAATACACCTCGAAGAGATTCGAGGTGTATCTATAGTTTTAATTAAGTATTGAGAGGTTCTCATTTATGTTTCTCCCACTACTTTTTAGCAAGTTGAAAAACTCGATATTCACTATCAAAATTCAATAAAGAAGCTTTTTGATTTTGAATTTCTAGCTTGTAAACATCAACCTTCTTTTTTTCGTTGGGTTTTCCCCAGTTGTAATAGGTGGTCACCTTCATGAAAGACGGCAACGCTTTTTTATTACCCTTGTAAGTTAGATTCACCAACCATTTACCATCTCCCAACTCTTCAATGAAAAACAATTTACTTGAATATCCTACTTGCTTCTCGTCAATGATCAAAGAATTATTAGCAGATAGACTATGATCAAAAACATAGGCGCGTCTATCTGGACTCACGAATTCCAAATCAAATTCTGCTTCTGAAGTATTCCATTCAAAAACCATTCGAACATCCTTTTGGAATTCCTCCACAGTCTTGTTAAGTGGGGTGAAGTTTTGCTTAATTTTTGTTTGATTTTTCCTCAGATAATACAACCATTCCATCTCACTGTAAATCAATTCTCCAATTCCTTCTGAACTGATGACTCTCCCTTTCAAATAATAACTGTAATACAATTTCCATGCTTTGTCATACAAATCATAGTTTACGTAAGCATTTGCCAAATCTCGGAACGACTGCGCATGTTGTGGTCGAATCTCATAGATTCTTTCGTAAGTGGTAATTGCAGATCGCTTATTACCCAACCATTCATAATAGTAAGCAAGAGTCTTTAATATTTCAGGGTTGCGGCTATTCTTTAGTGCTTGTTCGTTCAAAATCTTTAGCGCCATGGTTTGATCGTTATAGAACTCGATAAACTTTAACGCTACACTAATATGATCTCCATAGTTTGTAATTTTATTCTTGAGAACCTTATTGTAATAATCAAAAGCCTTCTCTTTATTCCCATACAACTCCATGGCATCTGAGAACTTATTTTGTTCTTTGATTTCTAATGTGGACACCGAAGCATCGTCTTGATAAAAATTAGAATTGGCGTATTCCTCTTTAAAGGTTTCTTTCTTTGATTTCTTTGGCATAAAATTGCCGTTAATCGTTGTAATGATAATGACTCCACCCGGCGCTTGCGAACCGTATTTATTGGAAGCCCCCATGGCTCTAATCGCTCTAACGGATTTGATTTGATTCATATCTACAATAGGAGCCTCCGTGGTAAAAACACCATCTACTTCCCAAGCAACGGGATAAGTTTGATTGATGGACATATTCTTCCCTCTCAAATACGCTCTACCACTAACCTGCTCGTACGTATATCCAGGAATTTTACCAATCAATGCTTCTTGAATATTTACATAAACATTGGTCATTCCAGATCCATCGATGTAATTCTGAGAGAAACCAGAAGCCTTTGCATTTTCATTTCCGCGAGAAGTATAATATTCTTCTTCTATTTTTTTTCTTTTTTCAACAAGGACTTTGGGTTGGTTATTGGTCTTCACCGCCACCTCTTCCAGCTCTGTGACCTTTTGTTCTAGTGACACATTGAGTTCTTCGGTGATATCTTCAACGTAAATTGACATTGTTTCAAAACTCACATGGGAAAACTGAATGATATCTCCAACACGTACTTTCAATTGATACTTCCCTTGTTGATCGGTAAAAACTCGCAGTTCTTTCTTTCCTGCCACTGAAACCATCACATCTGGAACGGGAGACTCGAGGTGTGTTATCTTACCAAAAATCTCTTTTTCCGCACCTTGATTCATTGGGATATCACTCTTAGAGAAATCCAACTCTGTGGTGACCGAAGTTTCATCATAAAAGTTTTGATTCCTATATTGTTCAGAAACTTCCTCCTTCTTTTCCTCAATGTACTGAGGATTGCTCTTGGTAATTACAATAACAGCCGCATACTTGCCATACTTAGCACCAGCACTCAATAAAATATACACCTCTCTAATATCTAAGACTGTCAGCCAATTGGGAGCATCATCAAAAAGAGCTCCATCTATATCCCAAACTGCCTTGTCTGGACGTGCATAATTCTTCATGACAAACAATCCACCTGACCCATTAGCTTGTACATCTGCAAACTTACTCGCAATGGCAATTGCGGGGTCAAAAGCTGCCTGATTCAAATCTTCACCATTCGCATAATACACCCTTGCTCCATATGCCTTCAGGTTGATTTCTCCAACAGCAGTTTTAATTCTTTTGATTTTTTTAGCAGCTGTTCGTTGAGATCTCCCAGGTTTCTTATTGGCTTTGACGACAACCGTTTCCAATTCATTGACTTTGTCGGCCATTTTCATATTTAACGTGGTCGTCACGTCTTCAATAATCACTTTAATGTTCTTCAGTCCAACGAAAGAAAAAGACAATTCTTCTCCCACTCTTGCCTGAATTTGATATTGTCCTTTTGTGTCTGATTTTACAGACATTTTACTGTCGGAATTCACGACATGGACATTCGGTAAAGGTTGATCTTTATAGGTAATCTTACCTTTGATAGTTTTTAGTTCTTGACCTTGAATGGACCCCGTACTTAAAAAGAGAATAACAAGTATTGAAGAAAGAAATAAGTTATTGATTCTCATAGACCTACAATTTTAGACTTCCTAAGATACGGAAAAACACTACCTTCTCCAAAAGTGCCTTAAAAAGCGATCTAGAAGAACTCATTTCTCTAAATTCATCTTATTTTAATTTGATTCTTCGCTCAAAATTCTTCGAATCTCAACAAGAACTTTGCTCATGTAGGTTCTTCCTTGCTCTTCTGTCAATTCCCAAGGTAAAATTTCAGAAATGGTAAAAGAAGGGTTTATTAATTCATCCTCAATTTCTTTAATGAATACTCTTAAATATCGAATATCATGGCCTTTTGCTATGGCATTGGACAAATGAGGAATTTGCTCACTTGCTCTTTCATAACCACACCTTGCAATGTTGTACATGGGTAAAGCAAAAATTCCTTTTCTAGTGACAAATTCTAATAAAGGTCTCTTGCTGCCCTTACTATATCCATGACCACAATTTGGGCAGTCAATTGACAAATAGTCTTCAAATTGTTCACTTTGCACCCAATACCAATCATCTTCTTTAAAGGCAGTACCACATCGAAAACAAAAATCTCCTTTCATAGCTTGATGATACTACACTAGTCTTCAATGATTAAATGTGGCACCTCTTCCAATTTCCAATCAATCACCAATCCACCTGAAAGACTTCTGGCAATCTCTGCTCCATATAAGAATTCACATAAATACAAAGCCGCTTCAAACGATTTAGCCCCGCCTGCAGAAGTGATGGTATTTCCGTCATGCACAAACAAAACATCTTTGCGAATGTCTAATTCAGGAAACATTTCTCGCATCTTATCAATATCACTAGGGAAGGTTGTAGATACTTTTCCTTCAAGCAATCCTGCCTTGGCCAAAACAAATGCGCCATCACAGTGTGAAGTAATAAACTGTGCATCTTCGGCTACTTTCTTGACAAAATTGATCATGGTTTGATTCTCCAAATCCGAATCTAAATGATGTTCTGCACTAGGCACTACTAAGATGTCGATTTTCGGTAAACTGTCTTTCAAGTAATTGAAGTCAGGGAGAATTCTCATTCCTTCAAAAGTTGTAATAGGATCATCAGTATCGGCGACAGTGAATACATTCATCGGTTTGATTCCCTCTCTGAAAATAGTATGTTGAAAGATATCGTAAGGCGCTGTGAGCTCCGTATTAAAGGTCCCTTCCATAATGAGAAAGCCAACATTATATCGATTGGGTTTGATCTCTGGAAACACTTTTCTCGCAACAACTGGTTCCTCTTTTGTTTCTTTAGATTGACAGGCAACCATCAATGAGATCATCAATAGAATTAAAACTTTTTTCATGAGAGTATATTTGTTTCAAAAGTATCCAAAATCTTACATATTGGACAAAAAAAGACCATCGTAAAGACGGTCTTTCTAAAATTCGTTCGTTGCTATTTATTGTAGCTCCTTATTTTCAATAGCTTTTGCAATATCCACAGTCACGTATCGATGACTCTTAAAGAATTGCTTTCCAGAAGCCAGCTTAATCGTAGCGATGGTCGTTCCATCTTTCTTTTCCTTCACAGATGTTACTTCCACTTTTTTACCAACAATTAGCTTGTAGTCGGCTACCCCTCCTTGTTTGATGACAGTACTTGACTTAGGAAATTTAATGTACTTGTAGTTGTCGCTAGACACTTCATTGATCACAAAAGTATCTCCTACTTTTACACTTTCTTGAGCTGAAACGGTGAATGAAAAGAAGGCTAAGACAACAAAGAAAAAAAATGCTTTCTTCATGATTTAAGTCGTTTTAATTTAATTTGTTACCACAAAGATACTTGTCAAATTTTATACTATTCTCATTTTGAGGCAAAATTTTCAACAAATACAGAATTTTAAATAATAAAAATTAGGAATATGTTAAAGTAGACTATATGTTTCTCGGGTTCAATGAACAATGCGTATTTTTAGCATTTGATATTTAAAATTCTCCTTACATGAAAAACTTGTTCACTATGCTGCTCGTAAGCTTCTTCCTTTTTACGAGCTGTGAAACAACTAGTGATAAAATCGCAGACCAACCCAAAGACACTTTTGTAGAAGACAATTACACCAAGATGGAAGTAGACATTCCCATGCGAGATGGTGTGAAATTGCACACTACAATTTATTCGCCAAAAGACAAGAGTCAAGAATACCCAATCTTAATGCAAAGAACTCCTTACAGTTCACGACCTTATGGAGAGGGAAAAATGAGATCTCGAATTGGTCCGAACAAACACTTAATGAAAGAAGGAAATATCATTGTATACCAAGATGTACGCGGACGATGGATGAGTGAAGGTGTTTATGATAATATGAGAGCCTATATTCCAAATAAAAAGGATTCTACACAAACGGATGAATCGTCAGACACATACGATACAATCGAATGGTTGATTAACAATGTAGAGAACAATAACGGTCGTGTAGGAACTTGGGGAATTTCGTATCCAGGTCATTACGCAACTACTTCTACCATTGATGCGCATCCTGCATTGAAAGCTGCATCACCACAAGCCTGTATTGGTGATTTCTATTTTGATGACTTTCACCATAACGGTGCATTCTTACTGAGTTATTTCAGAGCGATTTCATTATTTGGAACCTACAAGGACACACCAAGTGATACCGCATGGTATTCTTTCCCAAAAATGGATAGCAGAGATCAGTATCAATTCTTTTTAGACAAAGGTCCATTGAAAAATTTGAATAGCTATTTCCAATATGAAAAACTAGATGATGCCTCTCCAAAAGATCCCAATCGAATTGATGATTTCTTCTGGAAGGAGATTGTAGAGCACCCAAATTATGATTCGGTTTGGCAAAGCAAGGGAATCATTCAACATATGGACAAAGTTCCTTCTACGGTAGCAACAATGATTGTTGGTGGTTGGTTTGATGCCGAAGACTTATACGGTCCGTTGGAAACATATAAAGGAATTGAAAAGCATGGAAAAGACAACTACAACACCATGGTATTCGGGCCATGGGATCACGGCGGATGGTCTAGAGACAGAGCTAGAAATGCGGTTGGAAACTACTACTTCGGGGATTCTATCTCTTTAAAGTACCAAACGGATATTGAGACTAAATTCTTCAATCATTTCTTAAAAGGTGATGGTTCTAAAAATTCAGGATTGCCTGAAGCTTATGTATATGACACTGGTAAAAAAGAATGGTCTGAAATGGATAATTGGCCACCAAATAATGCCGTAAAGGAAACTTTCTACTTGTCAGACAATCAAGAATTAACTTCGAAGAAAAAATCTACGAAAGGCATCAAGTTTATCAGCGATGTAAAGAGACCTGTTCCTTATTCTGAGGATATCAAAACCGTATTCACTCCAAGAAAATATATGACCGATGATCAGCGATTTGCTGCGAGAAGAACAGATGTTGTGGTTTTCGAAACAGATGTCTTGACAGAAGATTTAACCTTGGCCGGAGATATCTTAGCAAAGCTGAAAGTTGCTACAACTGGAACCGCTGCAGATTGGATTGTAAAAGTTGTGGATGTTCATCCTGCCGATGCCGAGGAAAACAATGACCAAATGCAAAAACACTTGAAAATGAGCAACTATCATTTGATGGTAAGAAGTGAGGTTTTAAGAGGTCGATTTAGAGAAAGCTTTGCCAATCCAAAACCTTTTGTACCAAATCGAAAAACAGATGTAAACATCCAACTTCAAGATGTCTATCATACCTTTAAGAAAGGGCATAAACTTCAAATACAAGTGCAAAGTACTTGGTTCCCTTTGATCGATTTGAACCCACAAACCTATGTGGACAATATCTTCAAAGCCGACGAAAAAGACTTTAAAACTCAAACTCATACTGTGTTTACCGATTCTAATATCGAATTCACTGTTTTAAAATAGTATCCCATGAAAAGAATCATTTATATATTCATTGTAGCGTTTGTTAGTACATACACATTAACGGCTCAACAAAAAGCTGTACCTGTTTT
>CAZTFN010000201.1:0-7664 GCA_964612905.1 uncultured Flavobacterium sp.
GTTTTTAAAATCGAGCTGTATATCTGTTCGAAAGTAACCAACCAACAAGAAATAGTTTGAATCCATTATCTGATAATTCACTCATGCTGCAAGTCAAAGCAGGCGAAGTTCAAAAGCTTGGATTGTTGTATGAACGCTATAAAAAACGATTGTTTGGATTCTTCTATCAAATAAATAAAGATGCTAGTTTGAGTGAAGATCTTGTACAAAATGTTTTTATCAAAATATTGAAATACAAACATACCTATACTGATGAAAGTAAGTTTGCAGTTTGGTTGTTTCAAATTGCGAGAAATGCAAGTTATGATAGCTTCAGAAAAAGCAAAACAAATCAGCACAAGGACATTGATGAGGTAGGATACGGATTGAGTGCTACAGATGATATTCAAGGAACGATTGTAAAGAAGGAGAATATTGTCACATTAAGAAAGGCTTTAGAGCTATTGTCGCCTGAGAAAAAGGAGTTGATTGTTCTCAGCAAGTTTAAAGAGTTAAAATATAAAGAGATTGGAGAAATAGTAGGATGTACAGAAGGGAATGCTCGTATCAAAGTACACAGGGCATTGAATGAATTGAAAACTATTTTTCGAACTATAGAAAACAGATGATTATGAATTACGAAGAATTTCAAGAACAATTAGTGGATTATTTGTCAGGAAACCTGATTGAAGAGGAAATCAAACGATTTGAGCAGTTTTTAGAAAATCATCCTGAATATCAAAGTGAATTTGATGCTGCTCAGTTTCTTTGGCAGGGAGCAGATGAAGAGATTCCAGAACCCACATCGTCTATGGATGTAAAATTCTATACCATGTTGAGTGCAGAATCCAAAGAAAAAGAAACCAAGACTTCATGGTTGCAAAAAGTAGAAAGTTTGCTCTTTGGAAGTGCACCAAAACAGCTTGCTTATACGTTGGCGATTTTGGTTGTTGGGTTCTTTGCTGGGAATAAGCTCATTACTTCAGACTCAAATACTGATACTGAAGTGATGGCGGCAAAACAAGAAACACAAGAAGTTCGATCGCAATTGGTATTAACCTTACTAGATCAGCCATCAGCAAACAAAAGATTGCAAGCGGTAAATGAAGTAAATAAGTTGGATAAGGTAACTGATAAAATCATCAAAGCCTTGTTTTCAACCTTGAATAATGATGAAAATGTGAATGTGAGATTATCAGCCATAGAAGCCTTAAAAAATTACATTCATATTTCAGAGGTGAGAGAAGGGTTGGTAGCCTCTATCATTAATCAGAAATCTCCAATTGTACAAATAGAGTTGGCAGATCTAATGACGGCATTGCAGGAGAAAAAAGCAGTGAAATCCCTTGAGAAGCTCATGGAAGATGAAAACATCAATGCGAGCGCGAAACAAAAAATAGAACAAAGTATCAAAGAGATATATTAATCAAAGTAGTTTGATGTAAATGGCAAGTCCTAGGTCGCTTTTTACAAAACGAAAAAAGTCATTCTAAACATCAAAAACGAAAATTATGAAACGTGTAAAATTAGTAGCTGTGTTCTTGCTTTGCGGATTAGTATCCGTGGCCTCTGCCCAACGCTACAAAGACAAAAAGTACGACAGTAAAGAAATCATTAAGAAGGAGTTGACCTTCGATAGAAACTCTGAAGACAACATTGTTGTGGTAGACAATGTCTATGGATCCATCGACGTAGAAGGATACAATGGAAGTACCATTCTGGTAGAAGTAACCAAAACCGTGTATGCTGATACAAAATCGGATTTGCAGGAAGGAAAAGATGAAATAGGGGTGAAGACCGCCAAAAAAGAGGATGCCGTGTACATTTATATGGATTCACCATACTCCAAGTTCGATATTGAGACAGGAGAGTTTCAACATAACGAATACAATTTTAGCTCTCGAAGAAGAAGAAACTACAAGCATCGTAAAAAGAGAATGTACAAGTATCGAATGGACTTCAAAGTAAAAGTACCGAAGAATTCGAGCATCGATGTAAGAGCGGTAAATCGAGGAAATATTACAGTGAATGATGTTCAAGGAAAATTGTTGATCGTAAACAATGTGAACGGAGCGATTGATATGAACAATGTTGCTGGACAAACCGACGTAAATGCCTTGAACAAGGATATCAACATCACCTATGCGAAGAACCCAACAAAGGAAAGCTGGTATCGATCCTTAAATGGAGACATCAACATCAAGTTCAAGGAAGATCTCAATGCGAGTATCAGTTACAAAACGATGAATGGTGGTTTTTATACCAATTTCGATGTGACCAAAACAGCACCGATCTATAAGACAACCAAAGAGAACAGAAGAAAAGGAACCAAGTATAAAGTAAATTCAAATAAGCATTTCAAGATCGGAAACGGCAGTGTAGAGCTGCACTTCGATCAACTAAACGGAGATGCTATTGTTAAAAAGTAAGACCATGAAAATTCAAGATATAAAATTAGTCATCGCAAGCATATTGTTGGTGTTTAGCATGAGCTTAGGAGCACAAGAAACCATTACTGTACCCTTGTCTAACCCATCAAAACCAGGCGTGTTAAAAATGAACATCCTTAATGGATCTATCAAAATCGTAGGTACGTCTAAGAAAGAAATCGTAGTTACTGGAACTCGAAGAGAGAGTTCTCGCCGAAAATATAAAAACCCAAAAGGGAAAGAAGGCATGAAAAGAATTACGAGTAATTTGCTGCAATTTAGCGCCACAGAATCTGACAATGAGGTAAGAGTAAGAAGTTCATCTTCTGGTACCACTGACTTTGAAATAGAAGTACCACAGAATTTCTCTTTGAAATTATCAACCACGAATCGCGGAGAGATCTATGTTGAAAATGTAAACGGTTCTATGGATGTTAGCAATACCAACGGCCCTATTACTTTAAAAGACATTAGTGGATCTGTAAGTGCCGATGCTTTAAACAAAGATATCAAAGTAAGCTTTGTAAAAGTTACAGCAGATGAACCCATGGCCTTTAGTAGCTTGAATGGTGATATAGATATCACTTTTCCCGAAAACTTTAAAGCCAATGTGAAGATGAAAACGGAGCGAGGAGAAATCTATACGGATTTTGACATTCAAACCAAACCGAGAAAGGCGAATGTCACAAAAGACAGTGATGCAAAAGGAAATGCATATCGAGTAAAGCTAGAGGAATGGATTACAGGCTCTATCAATGGTGGAGGTGCTGAAATTCTCTTCAAAAACTACAACGGTGATGTCATCATCCGATCAAGATAAATTGAAAACCCCGACTTTACGTCGGGGTTCTTTTTTATTCCTTCGTCAACAAGTCTTTGCTCTTCTGAGACGCTTCGTGGATTAAAGAGTTGGCCTTGTATAAGTTCCCAAAGCCAGAATCCATGTTTCTGTTTTGCAACCACATGAATGTTGATAGGTATGAGTTCCCTGTGAAATTCTGTTCCGTGAGCACCATGTGTTCGTCAGGGCGCATGATTAAGAACCGACCCCCATATCCATCGGACCAGAAAGAGTTGGAATCTGAAGCCAACCACCACTGATATCCAAAGCCGTCATACACTCCATAACTGATATGGTTTTCCTTCAAATTACTGTATGATGTAGTACTTTTTCGAACCCATTCTTTGGAAACAATTTGTTTCCCATTCCATTGCCCTTCATTTGCCATTACTGAACCTATTCTCGCCAAGTCTCGCGTGCTTAAGTAGATGTAATATTGTTTGTGCATGGATTTCTTCTTGGGATAAAACCATGGACCCCCTAGTTTCACATTGTCTTTTGAAAAGTCCTGTAGCCCTATAGGTTTCGCCACATTTTCCTCCATGAATTCTCCAATATCCATTCCTGTTTCTTGAATGAAAATTGTGCCTAGAGCATTCGCATCAAAATTGTTCATGAAAAAGTATTCTCCTGGTTTTCTACTTCCTCTTTTAGGTCGATCTGTTATTTGAGCATCATGTTCACCTTGTGCAGGAATGTAGATGCCAGATTTTGCCATTAAGAGATCCCTTACCGTGGCGCTTTTCTCTGTAGGTGTCAAGGAATAATGTTCATCAATATTCAATTCTGCTAGGGTCTTATTGATATCGATCAATCCTTTATCAACCGCAATTCCATATAGCAATCCCATCATAGATTTTCTGATTGAGGCGGTATTCATAATCTTATCGGTAGGACCATATTCAAATACAATTTTTTCATCTTTCAGGATGACGATCGCTCTTTCTCTTGGCGGTTCTTCTGTTGGAATGAGTAAGTTTTGAATTTCCGTTGAAATCGGCTCACCATAAGCTAGTTCTGTCTGATAGGATGGTGATGGATTCATGACTTGCGGAATACTCATATAGACCAATGTGATGATCGCGAGTGCAGCAATGGATATCAGGCTCCATTTTAGTATTTTCTTTATGTTTTTCATGTTCTTGTGATTGCTATTTTGTTTTCAATTTTAAAATCATCTCCTTTGTCAATGGGTTGTCCTCATTGAATTCTAAGGATTGTTCAAAAGCTTCTAGAGCCTCTTCTTTTCTTCCCAATTCTGCCAAACTCGTTCCATAATAATTCAGAATTCTATGGGTGAAATAACCATGTCTTGGATAGAGTTCAAGATTTAGTTCATAGAATTTGATGGCCTCTTCATGCTTACCTCTTTCTGCTAGTGATAGCCCATATTCATTAATCAATCGCTCGGAGATGGCGTATTCAGAGTCTTTTTGGGATTCAATTCTAATGAACTCAAGAATTTCCTCTGTGGATTTTGTAGCTTCTAAGTCGGCAATTGGCTTACGATTTAGCATGAGGTTTCTCAACATCCACCAATAGCGCCATTTGGGAGTTCGTGCCCTGTTGGAAAATCCAGCAGCAGTCAATAGATCTCTTGTCGTTTTGTGAGCAATCACCACATTTCTCTTAGGAATTACGGTGATGAAATGTCCGTAAGCGCCCGACGCTGTATATGCTCCATCAAAATCGGGATTGTCATAAAATCTACCAAAAGGCCACCACATATAACTATAAGATCGTTGCATAGGAGATGAAGGGTCAATATAATATCGTGAATTCACTGTATCCAACGGAGTCACCATAGTGGTGGTTTTACGAATCCATTCTTTGGAGATCAACTGTTTCCCATTCCATTGCCCGTCTTGCAACATCAACTGACCAATCTTTGCCATATCTCTTGTGGATAAATGCATATGATAAGCTCGGTAACGAGACTTTTCTTCATTCTCTGTATCCCATTGATTTTCAATATTCCAATCTTGAAATCCTAGAGGTATCGCTAACTGATTTTCCATTTCTTGCTCCACAGTATTTCCAGAAGCTTTTTCCAAAATATGTCCAGCTACATTGAAGTCCCAGTTATTGTAGACAAAGTATTCTCCAGGTTTCTTGGAACCTCTTTCTTTGATGTTGTCGGGGTCATCACCATCATTTGCAGCGGTATGAAAGACTCCAGAGCGAGCTGTTAGAATGTTGTCTATGGTGGCTTGTTTTTCAATTGGTAACAAACCATCGTCTTCATCAATTCCCAAATCGCCAATGGTCTGGTTTAGGTTAATAGTTCCGTTGTCCACATATTTTCCGTACAACATACTCAGGATGCTCTTACGAACAGAAGCTGTATAGCTGATCTCGGAAATATCACCATATTCCAAAACAATCTTTCCATTTTCCAAAACGATCATTCCAGTCGTTTCGGATTCTTCTTTTAGATAGTTGAGTATCTGTTGAATCTTTTTTTCGCTGAAGTAAGAATCATCAAAAGATTCCACTCGCTCAAAAGGAATGCCTTCAAAGGATGCCTGTTTATAGAACCATGTATGAGCTTTTGTAAAAGACAATGAGATGGAAATCACGGTTAATACAATCATACTGATTGCTACTTGCTTTAAGTAGAATTTCTCATAGATACGGATCATCAATTGTTTTTTATGAACGAACAAATAAACCAATAGCACACTAGGAAGCCAACTTGCCCATACGGAGATTCCATAGGCAACTTTAAAGCTGGTGATCATCATCAATGGAGGCAGCATTAGGCGAAGTGTAATGGCCGCACAAGTTCCTGCGTAGCTATACATCATGTATTCTTTGTGTTTGGCAACATCGCCTTGTCGAATTTTTTTGTAAGCGAGAAATGTGGATGCGATCCAAACAATAGAACCAAACGTAAAGCCTATTTGTGTAGGAAGTCCACCATAAACAAAAAAGCCAATATAGAACGCAACAGGTCCACTGATGAGAATGGACCCCACGTAAATCTTCCCAATAATTCTATGAACTTTTGGATAGCGATTTCTAAACTTTTGAATGAATTGCGTCCATCCGATCAGCAAGGCAATTCCTCCTAAGGTGATGTGGGTGTAAAAAGAAAAAAGATAAAAGTTACTATCCAAAGGTTTTGATCTCAACAAACCGATGGGTTCGTCCGCCAATAAATATTTAACAGGTTGAAAGCTGAAAAAAATACAGCATCCGATAAAAATGAGCCATGCAAGCTTCTTCATATTTGTATTCATTTTTTAGTTTGATGAGATCAAAACTATCGACTAAAAAACGGCTCAAAGAATCTTTGAAGTAGGAAGGGATTAAAGGGGTTTATTTAGGTGTAAATAGAGGGTTTAGGTATAAAACACCACTTTTTTGGGATGAGATTATAAGGATAAAAGTCGGTTTTTATAGCTTTTTGAAACCGGAAGTTGGACCTGGGTGAGTTGAATGGTGTTAGAATCGATCCACGATTTAAAATGAGCAGGATTGATCAAATGAGAACGATGTACTTGAATCAGAAAGTCGAATTCATATTGAATGTTTTTCAGTGAACTTCGAATCAATTTTGTTTTTAAATGATCATTTTCCAGAAAGAAGATTTCCACATAATTCTGAGCGTTTGAGATACAAATCAGTTCCTTTTTTTTGATCTTTAAGAAATCCATTTTGTTTTCACCCTTGAAGGTGATGAACTCCTCTGTTTGTGGAATGAGTTTGATGGCGTATCTCCTCGCTAAGAATAGAATTGGGGTAGAGATCAATGCAATGATCAAAATAATATCGGTGAAGAATTTCAAGAATTCATAATTTCCTCGGATGATATTGCCTTTGTAAAAGCGATAGGTGATCAGCGTATATGCCGAAAAGAATACAAAGTATACACCAATTTCCAAAAGATTGTTCCATTTGGAAAGCCTGTAATAAGCAAGGTTTTGATAAACACTTGCAATGAAATAGGAAATCAAACCTGCCACGCTAAAGCCAGTACTTACTCGAATCCAAACCATCAAATCCATAGTCCCGTGTTCAAAGGGACGCACAAAAAATCCGAATAGAAAACTCCAGATAGCAAAGAGAATTCCAATAATGATATGATGTTTAAGGTTGGTGTTGATCTTCATTGATTGGTCAGTTATTTGAATGACGTCGGAAGAAAAAATTTGTTACAGTTGTTTTGTCAAATCTACCAATTTTCGAATTGAAATAAGAATGTATCTAAATGGATTCAAAAAAAACCGCCACATCAGTGGCGGTCTCAACGATTCAAATAATCTCCAGCATCTAGAATTGCTTGAGAAACGTTATTTTACTGATCAGTTGTCTGTTCACTTGAACAGGATCAAACGCATCGGTTTGAACATCATTAAAGACCAAGTAAATGAAAGATAGCGGCGCATATTCCCAACTAAATCGGGTGTTCC
>CAZTFN010000202.1:0-7617 GCA_964612905.1 uncultured Flavobacterium sp.
CCTCTTCCTTCGCAATATTTGGTATACATTCTAAACAAATCGCCTGCAAAAATACTGGCTTCATCTCCCCCAGTTCCTGCACGAAGTTCTACCACTGCATTCTTTCCATCTTCAGGATCTTTCGGAATCAATAAGAATTTGATTTCTTCTTCCAATTGTGGAATACGCGTATTTGCTTCATCCATTTCCATCTTTGCCATTTCAACCATTTCAGCATCAGAACCATCTGCAATGATCTCTTTTGCCTCGGCGATATTCCCCAACAGCGTTTCATACTCTTTGGCTTTTTTCACCACTTCACCTAAATCTTTGTACTCCTTATTTAGTTGAACGTATCTTTTTTGATCTGTAATGATATCGGGTTGAATGATCAAGTCGGAAACCTCATCATATCGTTGTTTTACGATCTGTAATTTGTCTAGCATTTTCCTTTGGTATAGGGGACGAATTTACAATTTTCTGGTGATTTTTATTCGCTATAAAAAAGATATCTTTTGATAAATTCACCAACTACTGTTCTATATATCTCATCATATTTTGGGTTTTATATGATAACATCTTTGAGTCATTTCAGAAAGTCGGAGTATCCTTATTAACATTCGATAACACTGATTAACCTTTGCCTGTAAAAATGCCATCTATCTTTGTCACTTAACCAACCAATCATGAGACTTTTCATTCTGTTTGTATTTATATGCTCTATGGGTTTTGCACAAAGCAAAGATGTTGTGCTGACTCCAATCTCTCATCCCAAGCAACAAAGTATTTATCCTCCGAACTACTGGAAAGTTTGGGTGCAAGATTTAGTTCGTACTGAACGTGTGATCAAAAGAACTGAGAGTAGAAGAATTAGAAAAATGGAATACTTCAATCGTTTTCTTCTCTATGCCAAAATGCAAACAAATACTCCAGAAGAACTCGTTGCTGCCTTTCAAGATTCTTACCGTTATGCTCCTCATTATACCGTACATAGATTTAATTCGGCATTGCCGTTGCAAGGAAAGGAATATGATTACATGTGGAAAAAGTTTCAAAAGGAATGGACGCTATTTGACTCGATAAGTCAACATACGATTGCTTCATACGATGTAGATCTTATCAAACAATTAAGTATGATGAGAGAGAAAGATCAACGTTACAGAAAGCTCCTCAACAAAAAGACTTTAGATCAACTAAAATCAGATGGATCTTGGCAAAAACAAATCGAACTCGACTCTATAAACAGCGTAGATATTGAAAAAATTCTGAATAAACATGAGTATCCTGGACGCTCAACTATTGGGTATCAAAATGAATCCATTGTCTTTTTAATCCTACAACATTCCAATTTAGAATTGATGGAAATGGGATTACCCATGGTTCAAAAAGCTGTTGAAAATTTGGATCTAGAGGCACAGTATCTGGCATATCTTTATGATCGAATTCAATTGTTGAAAAAACTTCCTCAACTGTATGGAACTCAATATAATTTGGATGGTTCTTTGTATCAACTATCAAAACCAAAAACGGTGAATGACCGTAGAAGAAAACTAGGCTTACCAGCTCTGACGTTGAAATAGACTTTACATATTGTTTCGATACTTAAAAAAACCTAGTAACTTGCCCCTATGAGAAAGTTATTTTTAATTCTGTTGTGTATTGGGTTTGTTTCATGTTCCAAGCAAGAATTCAAAAAACCTGATTTTTTATTAGGCTATTGGAACCGTGTGAACAATAAATCTGAGAAAAAAACCTACGAGATTTGGAATCCAGATTTCACTGGAATTGGTTACACCATGCAGGGTAGAGATACTACTTTTGTTGAAATCTTATCTATTGAAGAAATCAACGACACATTGTTTTACAAAGTGGTAGGTGTGAATGAAAGTCCAACGCTATTTAAATTCACAGAGCAAACCGAAACTTCCTTTACCTGCGAAAACCCTGATAATGAATTTCCTAAAAAGATTCAGTATTCACTTGAAGATGGTACACTCAAGGCAGTGATCTCCGCTGGTGAAGATGCTATTGAGTTTGTATTTGTAAAATCACTTTAGGGAATTAATCTTCGCTTTCCGTGACTTCTAATTTATAACCCACTCCGTGAATATTGGTGATTCTAATACTGGAGTCAGATTGTAGCTTCTTGCGTAACTTCGAAATGTAAGTGTCTAAACTTCTTCCGACAATCACTCCTTTATCTTCCCAAACCTTCTTGGTGAGTTCTTCTCTTTTCACCACACTATTGATATTCTCAGAAAAGATTTCAAGTAGTTCACATTCCTTTTTAGATAGTACAATTTCATCATGTTGTTTGATCAAAATATTCTGATCCTTATAAAATAAAAAGCCTCCAATAATCTTGAATTCCTCTTCGTGTTGATCGACTTTTTTCAATGATTTTTTGCGAAGAACCGCATAATAAAATATCGCGAGAGCAAAAACCACAATGATGATGATCATCAATGTCTTGTTATCAAAAAATGCAACATCATCATTTAAAAAAGTCACTTCAATATGGTAGCATTGTTTGGGCAATTGCCTGCCTGCACAAGGAACAATGGTTTTTTCAGCATCCAAACTAATCAAGTAACTGTAGGCAACCTCTCCATCTGAACACTGCTTGACCTCCACCAAATAATCACGTTCAATGTTTGCTTTTTGAAAGCTCTCTTTGAAAGTATCTACAATACGATTGGGTTCAAAGTCAGTTTCTTTTTCAAAAGAAATTTGATATTTCTGATCTCTCAACTCTTTAACCGGCAATATCAAGGATGTAGAATCTCCTTTGGATAACAGTAGCTGATTGGCTGCCTCTCTCAAAGTGATTTTCATGTAACCCGAAACTGAATCCGAAGTATCTTGGGCGAGTGTAAAGTTCCACAGTAGACAAATACTGATGAGGGTGATGATGTTTCTTTTCTTCATTTCAATGCAAATAACCAATAATTCGCTCAAATTTTACAGTCGTTGACACATCTTTTACACTTTTTTGACATTTCCCAGAGATCACAGAAATAGTTTTATCGGAAACTTTAAAACGAAACATACCATGAAAAAAATAGCGCTAAAACTATTCCTTACTCTTTGCGTTTCTGCAGCTCTCCATTCACAAGAAAAACTCAATATTGATATTCAAAAAAGTTCGATCAAATGGATTGGAGAATATACCTTTTACTTTGGAGGTCATGATGGGTTCATTCAATTTCAAGAAGGACACTTCATCAAGACAGGTGACGCGATTACTAGAGGGGAATTTGTAATTGACATGAATTCCATCACAAACACCGACATCGATGAAAAAGATGCGAACCAAAGTTTAGTGGAACATCTAAAAGATCCTGATTTCTTTGATGTGAAAAATTATCCAAAGGCAAAACTGATCATCACCAAAGTAGAATATCATGATAAGACCCATGCTAAAATTTTTGCCGATCTTACTTTAAAAGGTGTAACGAAACCCATCAATTTTCAAGCTGAGTTTATCTATGAAGAAAAAGAAATGAAGACTCGTTTCAAAATTGACAGAAGAGCTTGGAATGTCAATTATACGAGTAAACTAAAAGATGGTGCCATTTCCGATGCAATTGGTTTGGTAGTATCTATTAAACTATAGCAATATGACACTAAGAAAAGAAAAACTATTGGCGTTATTGAATACCGCCAGTAGTGGTCTCAAATACTCTTTACAGACAATAGTTTACAGGATATAGGCATCCAGTACCAAACCAATATCCACCTGCAGCTGCACATTCTGCCGCGGTTTGAGGAACTGGACATCTACCACCTCCTTGAATTGATTGTTGTTCAGCTTTGTTTAAAGCCTTTCCTAATGATTTCATTTTCTTTAACATAATAAAAGGGATTTTAAAGTTTATCAGTTTAAAATTAGGAAGTTATCACATAGCAAACAATCCCCTGAAATAGTGAAATTTTTAATTCCTTAATTCTGGGGAGCCCCATTAAACAATTGATTATTAAACACATAAATTTCAATCTACATGAAAAAAATCCTCATACTCATCGTTCTCTTTTTTCAATTTTTATTGGGATTTTCCCAATCAAAAACAGATGACTCTATTTTCGAAAACACTCTAAATTGGAAACAAGAAATTATTCAATTCCCCATTGATTGGGCTCCAAAAGTTGAACTTCAAGGCATTGAAGAAATTCTATTCACTCCAGAATGGTCAAATCCAGAAAGTGACCATTTTTGGTCTCTTATTATTGGCTGGAAAATAGACAGGATATCTCTACTATCATTGGAGGAAATTCAAGACAATCTTTTCGGATATTTTGATGGACTCATGAAACCCAACCATTGGGCAAAAGAATTTCCCGAACCCAAAATTCATTTAAAAAAAGGCGGCAATAATTTTCATGGATATATGACTTTCTTTGATGGTTTTCATACAGGTAAAGTAATCACAGTAAATATTCAAGGGGACCAACGACTTTATCAAAATGAAAGAAAATCGATTATTACATTTCGTATTTCACCCAAAGAACAAAGTCATCCTATTTGGAATCAACTAAAACCAATCCATCCCAAGAAAGAAAAAGTAAAAAACCTCATTGATTTGGATGAAAGCTGGGGAAAAGAGGTCTTTCCTTTCCCGATTAATTTTGCTCAAGATATTCGATACAGTGGAATTGCTGAAGTAAGATTTCCTCCAAAAGGTTGGCGAGACCCAAAGCATCCCTTCTTCTGGTCCTACACCTATGTTTGGGATATAGAAGGGGAACAAGAAATAGACAGTGAAGCATTGTCTGACAACTTAGTAAAGTATTTCAATGGTTTAAATGGTGCCAAAGATGAGATTACAAAAACTCAAGCCTCCATCAAAAAAATCAACAAAGAAAACTCAACAACATTCTTTAAAGGTGCTGTAGAAATCTATGATCGATTTGCGACACATGAAAGGATTCAACTCAATGTATTGATGGAAAGCACCTACTGCTCGAAGAAAAAAAGAACCAGTATCTTATTCAAATTCTCTCCGAAAGATTATAATCATGAAACGTGGAAAACGTTGAAGGCAATTCGTTTGACCAATGAAATATGCGAATGAAAAGCTTATGAATACTCAAAAGTACCATACTCACTTTGGATAGTCAACCTTTTAGTATCTGAAGCTTCAACTTTCCCGATAATTTGAGCATTCACATTGAAAGACTTTGAAATGGTAATAATATCCTCGGCTATTTCAGGCGAAACATACAATTCCATTCTGTGTCCACAGTTGAATACCTGATACATTTCTTTCCAATCGGTTTTGGATTGTTCTTGAATGAGTTTGAACAAAGGAGGAATCTCAAACATATTGTCTTTAACGATATGCAAGTTATCTACGAAATGAAGAATCTTCGTTTGTGCACCTCCTGAACAATGCACCATTCCATGAACGGTTTCTGAATTGTATTTGGATAAGATCTCTTTGATAATCGGCGCATAGGTTCTAGTGGGTGATAATACTAGTTTTCCTGCATCAATTGGAGAATTTTCTAAAGGATCTGTCAACTTTACATTTCCAGAGTAGACCAAATCTTCAGGAACAGAAGCATCAAAACTTTCTGGGAATTTTTCGGCTAAATATTTATGAAACACATCGTGTCTTGCGGATGTCAATCCATTAGATCCCATTCCACCGTTGTACTCTACTTCATAAGTTGCCTGACCAAAAGATTCCAATCCAACAATGACATCACCAGCTTGGATATTCGCATTGTCAATCACATCAGAACGTTTCATTCTCGCTGTCACGGTGGAGTCAACAATAATGGTTCTTACCAAATCACCAACATCGGCAGTTTCACCACCTGTAGAATGAATGGTCACACCAAATTTGCCTAGGTCTTCAATTAGTTCTTCCGTCCCATTGATGATTGCAGAAATCACTTCACCAGGAATCAAATTCTTATTACGACCGATGGTAGAGGACAACATAATATTATTGGTTGCTCCCACACATAAAAGATCATCAATATTCATAATGAGCGCATCCTGAGCAATTCCTTTCCATACTGAAACATCTCCTGTTTCTTTCCAATACATATATGCCAAAGAAGACTTGGTTCCAGCGCCATCCGCATGCATGATCAAACAATAATCTTCATCATTGGTAAGGTAATCAGGAACGATCTTACAAAAGGCTTTTGGAAACAAACCTTTATCAATATTCTTGATAGCATTGTGTACATCTTCTTTGGAGGCAGAAACACCTCTTTGCGCATATCGTTTGGAAACTTCTTGACTCATGAAATTGTGTTGTTGTGCAAAAGTAATTTTTTGATTTTAAATAGACTTCAAATTCAAAAAGGAAATATAGGTCATATGACGTATTCCATAAACATCTGGGATTTTCAATGTTTGTATAGTCAATCCAAAGATCATTTTATGAAACGTCTTCTTATCCTTTTTGTATTTGTTACCTCCATTTCTTTCTCCCAACAAGTAAAGACACAAAAAGAAATCATGCAAGTTCCGAATACGCATCTTGTGAAAGATTTTAACTTGAAAACCAAAGGAAACATCAAGCCTACCAAAGTCATTAAATCAACCTTCACAGATATTGGTTTTGGTTTTGAAAACAAAAACTTCAACTATTTAAAAAAGGACTACAGCATTCAAACACTCACTTTTGAAGGGAATCTTTTGAAAAGTAGTATCAATGAATTTAGCAATGCTTTCGGAAAACCCAATGCATTCCTTTTCTATTATACCTATGACGGCAATGGAATTCTAAAAAGCAGCAGAAGCAAATCGTCAAATGCTGGAAAATTAGATGAAGGTGAAGAAAAGAATGAATATAGTTTTTACTCCAATGGATTGGTCAAAGAGAATAAGTTCACAGGTAAGATCCCATCTACAACAAAGTATACGTACAATAATAACCAACTTTCTTACAACTTTCCGAATGGCACAACCACCTATCATTTACAAAATGGATGGGTCACTAAATCCGTTACATTTAACAAAAGTGTGAATCAGAATTACACGACAAGCTTCAAGTATAATAGTGATGGTTTTCTAGTGGAAGAAGATCGTGGAAATTACAAGTACACTTTTGAATTGAACGCATCAAACCTTGTTGAGAAACAAATCCAGAAGGAATACACAACGTACTTTAAGTATGTCTTTGACAAATATGGAAACTGGATTATTGCCTATACTTTATCTAAATCTGATGGATCTAAGGGATTGTATGGAAGTAGATCTAACTTTTACATTCGACAACTCACCTACTCTAATGGAGATGTAACTGGAGGAAAAACTCCTAATGATAAAAATATCAAAGCTTCACTTTTGAAGGTAAGACAACAATTGTATGATGAATTGATTAATGGAAAAAAACAGTTTGTAGCGAAGAAAATACGCAACTTAGATTTAGAATTTCCTTTGCATGAAATTGAAGAGGATTATGGATTGAAGATTCAAGGAAATATTGTTCCTATCCAGTTGAACAAAAAGCAATACGATGCAAGTACTAAGAGAGGCTCCACTGCATTGGTGCATGAGGTGAAGATAGAAAGTTCTCAAACTTTTGATAAGAATTTACGAAAAGTAAAAGTTTCTAAAGTCACTCGAAAAGGCACTACAACTACCTATAACTTTCAATACGATTCTCAAGGAAGATT
>CAZTFN010000203.1:0-7560 GCA_964612905.1 uncultured Flavobacterium sp.
TGGTCTGGTAAAGAATCGATTTTCAGAAATATCTCTTCTAGGTTCGAAGAAATCAAATTGTTCTCCAATGTTTCCGTTGACCCTCAATCCAAAACTGAATCGCTCTCGTGTACTGAAGAAAGAATTGATTCCAACATTGTTTCCAGTGTATTTCCCGGGGCTATGTAAGTAATTAACGTTAAACCAAGAATTGATTCGCCAGTTATTGAAAATTCCCTTGGGTTGTAAAATTCGATAGGATACGTTTCCGTAGATTCGTTGCCTGTTGTTACGAAACAGCACTCCCATGTCGTTGATATCGAAATTGGAATCATCAAACGAATAACCGCCTTCGTATTGCCAGTTCCCTGAAGCTTTTGCAATGCTCGTATCGAAGCTATGCCCAGTTTTCACTTCACCGTTCTCCATTACATTACTCATTCGATAAGAACCATCAATGAAATACCTACTTTTCTTATCCCAAACATTGTACAACAAACCTGTCACGTTTCCGTCTCTAAAACTTCCATCTCTGGTCACATTGGTGTTAATTAGAGTAACCGAAGAGTTGTTGTTAAATACTTGGTCTAAGACCATGATGTTGTAGTTGGCAAAAGGCTCTGTTACAATCTCTCTTTGTTCTAAAGTAATGGTGTCAATAACCGTTGCTCTTGTTGTTTCTGTAATTGCGTTGAAAACTCCAATTCCTAATCCTTTCTTGGTTCTTCCTGAAACTTTGATGGCATTCAACATTTTGACAGTGGAAGGATTGTCGGCAATTTCTTCGTTTGGATTCAGCTGATTTTCAACATCAGAAATTCCAGTAGGTGTGTCTCCAATTCGACGTGAGAAAAACAATCCACCTTTATTAAATAGCTCCGTTCCTTCAATGAAAAACTGACGTTGCTCCGAAAAAACTTGCTCAAATGGACCTAGATTCAACTCCACATTGTCAAACCCTACCTGACCAAAATCAGGGATCAAGGTGGCATCCAAGGTCATGTTGTCTGTGATTCCGTATTTAATGTCCATCCCAACGTTGTAGACACTTTCTGTTTGACCATCAAAGGAGTCCACCAAACCTGAGGTGTAAGGATAAAAGATCAATCGAGTAGGAGGCTCAATGTCCTTCAAGCCATTGATCAATCCATCATACTGGGTCCAAATTCCTTTGGTATTGTCGATAAAGTTCCAAGTGTATTGTGCGTTCTGTTTGATAGAATTTCTATGAAAATTAAATCCCCAAGATTGTACAGGTCTATTTGCAAATCTCAAAGCTCGGTAAGGAATTTTCATTTCTACTGCCCATCCTTTGTCTGTAATTCTAGCTTTGCTTTCCCAAACCGCATTCCAGCTAAAGTCTTCATTTCCTGCAGAGACTCTTGCTTCCGCTTGGGCACCTGAACTCATGACCACAAATTGAAAAGGGTTCTGACCATCATCATTTGGATTGATGGTTACCAAAAAGAAATCAGCCTGGCCAAAATTATCCCGATAGGTAAATTCCATAGGAATGTTTGCTGGATCAGGATCCGTCATGTCTGCTGAAATGTAGATCGCTTGATTGTCATATATCACGCGAACTTCCGTTTGATGAGTACCAGGAGCTTTGTTTCCGTTGTCGGGACGAAGCACAAAAAAATCCTTTGCTATGGGCGCATCTTTCCAAGCCTCATCGTCTAGAATTCCGTCAATTTTTGGTGCTTTTTCAACACGAACTGTGGTTAATTGCTTACGATTTTGATTTACTTCTTGGCCATAAGTGATAATGCTGAATAGCAGCATGAAACAAAGAATCGTCGAGAATTTGTGCACGGTTGGTGGTTTGTTTTTTTAAGCGACACAAATTTACTCTTACTTTTTCCTTAAAAATCATAAAATCCTGTTAATAAGAAACAGGATTATGTTAATCCATTTCCTAAGTGAAGGGTTCACTATAGTGAACCCTTCACTTAGGAAATTAGAAAATATTTTTTGCTTTGTTATAATCGATGAAGTACACCAATCTCAATGAAAAGATATGTTGGTTGGGTTCATCAAAGAGACGGTCTAAGTTGGTAAAGAAATCTTGTCCAGTTTGATCGTTTTGACTGAAAATACTGTTTCTATAGAAGGCAATCAACTGACTTCCCGGAGCGAACTGCCAGAAGTAATTTAAGTCTAAGTTCCAGCTATTGAAATTGATGTCTTGGTTCTCCGTAAAGTTGTTTGGAACCAAGTATCCATCTGTCCCTAAATCGTAGAATTGATCTTGGTATCTTACATCGGACCAGTTGTGTCTGAACGTTAAACTCAAAGATGAATTCACACTAAAGTTGTATTTCGCAGAAACCGTATTGTTGAATGTCTTACGATCTCTTCTTCCGAAAATAGGAGCACCTGTATTATCATCGGCAGTGGCGTACCCTTCTTCGTTGTAGTTTTTCCAGAAGCTGAATCCGTAGGATAAGGATAACTGATTGCTAAAGCGATATCTTGGTGATAGATTGAATCCGAAGGCACTTCTTGGGTTTTGATCATACCCAGATCTCCACCAGTTGGCATTGAAAGCAAACTTTTTTCTAAAATCGGAATTCATCCAGTTGTTCACGGTAATTCTTGTAGGGCGAATGAAATAAATTCCAGAGGTGGTTCCTTGACGAGGTTCGAAGAAATCGAATTGTCGCCCAATATTCCCATTGACATTTCCTCCAAAATTCCATCGGCTCTTAGTTTCAACCCAACTTCCAATTCCTACATTATTTCCAGTATAGGTTCCTGGACTGTGTAAGTAGTTGATGTTCCACCAAGTATTCACTCGCCAATTGTTGAAGTTCCCTTTGGGTTGTAAGATTCGGTAAGACGCATTTCCATAAATATTTTGTCGGTTGTTACGGAAGTTTACTCCCATATCGTTGATGTCGTACTTGCGATCGTCAAAAGTATACCCAACTTCATAACGCCAGTTTCCAGCGGCTTTGGCAATACTGGTATCAAAGCTATGACCTGTTTTCGTTTCGCCGTTTTCCATCACATTACTTTGGGTGTAAGAACCGTCTACAAAGTATTTACTGTTCTTTGTTCTTACGTGATAATCAAGACTGGTTACATTTCCATCTCTAAATCTACCGTCTCTTGTTACGTTTGTGTTGGTTAAAGTGATGGCTGAGTTTTGATTGAAAACTTGGTCCACGACAAGGATATTATAATTTGCGAAAGGTTCTGTGACCTCCATACGAATTTCTCCTGTGACATTATCGCGAATGGTTGCTTCGGTCTTTTCGGTAATCGCGTTGAAGAATCCAATTCCTAATCCTTTTTTGGTACGACCAGAGATTTTTACTGCATTCAACATTTTTACTCCGTCTGGATTGTCGATGACTTCTTCATCAGCTCCTAAATTGTCATATACAGCTCCGAAGTTTGTGGGTGTACTTCCAATTCGACGTGAGAAAAACAAACCTGCTTTGTTGAATAATTCCGTTCCTTCAATAAAGAATTGACGTTGCTCATTAAAGACTTGTTCAAATGGACCTAAGTTTAAGCTTACATCGTCAAATCCAACTTGTCCAAAATCAGGAATCAAAGTAGCATCTAAGGTGAAGTTCTCTGTTACCCCATATTGAATGTCCATTCCAACACTTCCTGAGGTTTCCGTAGTTCCATCGAAAGAATCTACAGTTCCTGATGTATATGGGTAGAAGGCCAATCGTGTAGGAGGTTTGATGTCTTTGAAATCTTCTACCAAACCATCGTATTGTGTCCATATTCCTTTGGTGTTATCGATGAAGTTCCAAGTATATTGAGCGTTTTCGTTTTTCGCATTTCTATGAAAATTGAATCCCCAGTGTTGCACTTCTTGATTTGCAAATCGCAAGGCTCTGTATGGAATTCTCATTTCTACCACCCAACCTTTGTCGTTGATTTTTGCATCGCTTTCCCAAACAGCATTCCAGCTAAAGTCTTCATTTCCTTCAGAAACTCTCGCTTCGGCTTGAGATCCAGAGCTCATCACGACAAATTCAAACGGATTCTGACCGTCATCATTCGGATTAATGGTCACCAAGAAGAAGTCAGATTGCCCAAAGTTATCTCTGTTGGTAAATTCCATAGGAATGTTGTTGGGATCTGGATCCATCATATTAGCGCTGATGTAAATGGCATCATCGTCATAAATTACTTTTACTTCTGTTTGATGCGACTCTGGAGCTTGTTTTCCGTTATCGGGTCTGAGTATGACAAAATCTTTGGCTACTTCAGCATCTTTCCATGCTTCATCATCAAGTACACCGTCAATTTTGGGAGCGTTTTGAATCCTCGTGGTTTTGATTCTCTTTCTATTGCTATTCACAATTTCTTGTGCAGATAGACAATTGACAGTTAGAAAGAGAATTAGAAATAATGACAGAATTTTAGACATTTTGGTTGATAGTAGTTAATGTTGTTAATTGTTGATGATCATTTTTATGTTTGATCACTTTAAGGACATCGAGATTTCCACAGTGTTACATATCATTTCAATATTTAGAAAATTTTAAGATTTCTCTAACACAAAATTATCTGCGGCTTTAACATTTGAAAAATGAAATGACATGAACTGTCTTGTAGATGTAGTGAATCATCAGATTTTTAAATTCACCTTAAAAATCGTCTACATTTTATTGTCGACTTTTTCACGAGTTCGGAATTGAATTTGTATTTTTGTCAGCGTTTTTAAACATCATTAATACATGAACTTACACGAATATCAAGGAAAAGGAATTTTAAACAGTTTTGGCGTACGAATTCAACGCGGAATTGTGGCAAGTACTCCTCAAGAAGCTGTAGATGCAGCAAAGAAATTAACTGAAGAAACTGGAACTGGATGGCATGTGATCAAAGCACAGATTCATGCTGGTGGTCGTGGTAAAGGTGGAGGAGTAAAGCTAGCGAAGAATATAGAGCAAGTAGAATCTATCTCAAATGATATTCTTGGAATGATGTTGAAAACTCCTCAGACTCCACCTGAAGGGAAATTGGTAAATCAAGTACTGATTGCTGAGGATGTATACTACCCTGGAGATTCTGAGCCAGAAGAATATTACATGTCTGTGTTGTTGAACAGAGCAACTGGAAGAAACATGATCATGTATTCTACAGAAGGTGGAATGGATATTGAAGCGGTTGCTGAAGAAACTCCACATTTGATCTTTACAGAAGAGATTGATCCTGCCATGGGATTGTTGCCTTTCCAAGCGCGTAAAGTTGCCTTCAACTTAGGATTGAGTGGAGGTGCTTTCAAAGAAATGGTAAAATTCGTAACAGCTTTGTATACTGCTTATGTAAAGTCTGACTCTTCTTTGTTTGAGATCAACCCAGTATTAAAGACTTCAGACGATAAGATTTTAGCCGTAGACGCAAAAGTAAGTTTGGATGAGAATGCCTTGTTCCGTCATAAAGATTATGCAGCATTAAGAGACTTAAGAGAAGAGAATCCAATTGAAGTAGAAGCAAAAGCTGCTGGATTGAACTACGTAGACTTAGATGGAAACGTGGGATGTATGGTAAACGGAGCTGGATTGGCGATGGGAACCATGGACTTGATCAAGCAGGCAGGTGGTGACCCTGCAAACTTCTTAGATGTTGGAGGAACTGCAGATGCGCAAAGAGTAGAGACTGCTTTTGGAATTATCTTAAAAGATCCAAACGTAAAAGCAATCTTAGTAAACATCTTTGGAGGAATTGTACGTTGTGATAGAGTAGCACAAGGAGTTGTGGATGCTTATAAGAACATGGGTGATAAGATTAACGTGCCAATTATTTGTCGTTTGCAAGGAACCAACGCAAAAGAAGCTAAGGAATTGATTGACAATAGCGGAATGGAGATCATCTCTGCAACAGAGTTCCAAGAAGCTGCTGATAAAGTACAGGAAGTATTGGCAAGCTAGAAAATTAAGACGGTTAGATATAAGACTTAAAGGCACGATACTTTAAGGTATAAAATAAGAACGCCACTCTAATGAGTGGCGTTTTCTGTATTCTAAATTTTATATATTTACGAGGAGTTAAATCAGTCACTATTCATGATTCTAATGGGGAAGAAGCTACAAATTGCCATACTACTTTTTACAGCGTTGTTTGTATTAACTTCTTCCAGTCATCCTATCAAACTTACTTCTTCCGTGATTCGTTATGATAAAAAAACAACCGTCATGAAAATGGAATGTAAGGTTTTTATCGATGACTTCGCGCCTGCTATTAGTGCTGGTTTGGAAAAGAACATTCTTGATGAGAAAGTGACTAAAGATGATATCAAGGGGATAGAAAACTATTTTATTAAGAACTACAGAGTTTACTTGAATGGAAAGAAATTGAACTTAAAGTTCGTAAATCAACAGTCCAAAGACAATGTCATGACCCTTTCTTTCTCAATTGATAATAAAAGTGTCATAAAAAAAGGTGATCACTTCAAAGTTGAAAACGAGCTTCTTTTTGAAAAGTTCCCTGACATTCAATCCAATTGGGTGACACTTCAAATGCCACCTTTTCTCAAAAACTATAATTACGAATGTAATTTTGAAAACTACTCACTAATACGAACTTTTTAATTTGAACAATCAATGGAAAACCTTAGCGTCTTTTTTGCGAACGGATGGGAACATATTGTAGATATCAATGCTTATGATCATTTGCTTTTTGTCATGACTTTGTGTGCTGCCTTTAAGCTAAGAGAATGGAAACAAATCTTAGTCATCATCACAGCATTTACTATCGGTCATAGTGGTACACTTATTTTAAGTGCCTTGGATATCATTCCTACCGATCCTCAACTAATCGATTTATTGATTCCGTTTACCATCATGCTTACTGCGATCGCTAATGTGATCCATTATGGGCAAAAACGAAAGTTCTCACGTACCAAATTCAAATATGGTATCGCCTTGGTTTTTGGATTGATTCACGGATTGGCTTTCGCTAGCAACTTTAAATTTATGTTGTTTAGCGACGATATTTTGATGCCTTTGTTTCTCTTTAACCTAGGAATAGAAGTAGGGCAACTTTTTATTGTACTGCTTTTTATGATTGCTTTGTGGCTCTATTCTGAAGTCTTGAAAGGAGAGCATTCCAAATGGAATATATTCATTTCTGGAGCTGGTTTCGGAATTGCTGCAACGATTTTTCTAAACGCGTTATAAGCTTTTACGATCTATTATAGAAACAATAAAAAAGCCGTTCATTCGAACGGCTTTTTTATTAGGTTATTTGATCTCTTAACTCTTATCTTCTGCTTTGTCTACGACAATGCGCTCCTCACGATTAGCGAGCTCCCAAGCTGTATGGAATACCAATTGAGCTCTATTTTGTAAGAGGTCGTATTGTATCTTATCGGGCGTATCACTCACTTGATGATAATCAGGGTGCGTTCCGTTGAAATAGAAAATTACAGGAATGTTGTGTTTTGCAAAGCTGTAATGATCTGATCTGTAATAGAATCTGTTAGGATCATTTTCAGCGTTGTATTTGTAGTCCAATTCAATATTCAAGAACTCCTTATTTACTTCCTCGGAAATATTGTGTAAATCTGTACTCAATTTATCGCTACCGATTAAATAAATATAATTA
>CAZTFN010000204.1:0-7477 GCA_964612905.1 uncultured Flavobacterium sp.
TGGAATCAAAGCTCACCAGCAACAATTTGATCGCATCTTCAAATGTCATGTCCGTAATTCTATTGATTTTTTTTGTGCCCAGATAAAATGAAGTCATTCGGACTTCGCTCACACCACCTTTAAGCTCATATCTTTTGGCTTCAACCACATTGGATTGCGCACAGCACATACAACCAATAAGAGTATATAGAATTGTCAGTTTGATCTTCATCATACTTTTCAAGCAAAATACGATGATGAGAAACAGTGCTCAATAGGATAAATGACGTATTTGTTTTATCGCTTATTTCGACTTGTTTACCTTCTGAGCAATAAACAAACTAAACAAAACGAAGCCTGTAAAGGCATAAAACCCAAATAGCAATCCAGAGTTGTTCGTGGTTAATATGGCTGAAGAACTGGTTAGGTTTCCAATTTGATTTAATTGTTCTGTAATCAATCCATCAAATCCTAAATACGCCATGAACAAGGCAATCACGAAAACATCCGCCATGGACCACTTTCCTGTTTTGAAGGTTAAGAATTGAATGACCTTATTGTTTTTGAGTTTGTCGCTAAAGATATATCCACAGGTAGAAAGTAACTTCGAAACTGGAAATAAAACACTAAATAGCAATACTAAGATTCCCACAAACAATAGATCCAATCGATTTTGAGAAATCATTAAATCCACAACTTCCATGATACTTTTGCTCTTGTAGAATAAAATCTGATCCTTGAATTGAATGGTTTCTCCCAAGAAAGGGAAATTCAACTCTTCAATACGAGCGTCAATGGCTATCATAGGTAAGAAGACACCTAAGGCCAATAGCAAGACACTGTACAAAGTGAAAATTAAATATTCTAGTTTGGTCTTGTTCTTTAAGAAAAGTAATAGTGATAGACCCGCAATAAACATTGCAAATAGAATGTAATAATAGGTCTCTTTATTGGTGTTATTCTCTTCAATTTTGGTGTTGATAATCTCTACTGTGTCTACCTTGTCAGTTCCTTCATAGAGTGCAATGATATTGTTCATAGCCGTATAATCGGTAGCAAGAAAAGTGTCTTTGGTGTAAGCATCCAATTCACTTTCAATATACTTTTGCATCATGTCTTGACTTCCACCTTCCATTAAGAAGCTGTATATCTGATCGGTAAAAACTGGAATGTCTTTCTTGACTTGTTCAAAAACTCCTGCGAAGGAAGAAATACTTCTCTTGAGTAAACTGGCAAAACCACCACCTTTATTTTCCTCATTGTATCTCTTTTCGAAACCATCAATGGCGGTTTCAAGAAATTCTGAAATCCCTTTTTTAAGTTCTTCCTCATCTGTATTTTCCAGATTGAAGTCGTTCATCTTCTTGGCGATCAATCCAGAGAATACCGTTTTCCACTCATCTACGTTGAAGAGTCCGTATTTGATGTCTTGAAGTTCAACCTTATGGTCCTGAAGTGTTTGATTTTGCTTTTCTTGTTGGTAGATCTGATAACCAAAAAAAGCAGAGACCGCTAAAATAGCAGCCAAAAAAATTAGTCTTAAAGCTTTCACAGGTTTAAATTTAATAGTTTACTCAGCTTTAAGACTAATTTAGAAGAATTTTGTTACTTATCTAGTCGTTTTTGTGTAAATGTACATCCATTTGTGGATAAGGAATGTTCAATCCTTCTTTATCGAATGTGTTATACACTTTTTCGTTCATATCGAAGAAAACACCCCAGTAGTCTTCGGCTTTCACCCAAGCTCTTACCGCGAAGTTAACAGAGCTGTCTCCTAATTCTGCTAATCCAATGAATAATTCTGGATCTTTTAAGATTCTGTCATCTTCCGCAGCGAGTTTCGCAATTACTTTTCTAGCTTTTTTTACGCTATCACCGTAACCAATCCCAAAGGTCCAATCAACTCTTCGTAGTGGTTCTACCGAGTAGTTTGTTAACGATGAATTGGACAATCCTCCATTTGGTATGATAATGGTTTTATTGTCAAGAGTAGTTAAGATAGTCACAAAGATTTGGATTTCTTTTACTGTTCCAATATAACCTTGTGCTTCAATAAAATCTCCTACTCGAAATGGCTTGAACAACAAGATCATCACTCCCCCAGCAAAATTTTGCAATGTTCCAGATAAGGCCATACCTACAGCCAAACCAGCAGCACCCAAAATAGCGATGAAAGAAGTCATTTGAATTCCTACCATTCCTAGCACACTGATAATTAGCATTACTCGTAATAAAATGGCAAACAAACTTCTCAAGAAAGGTTTCAAGGATTCATCTACATTCCTCTTGTCTAAAATCTTTGCAAATCTTTTGTTGATTGCCTTGATCACCCAAGATCCAATGATCAAAACAACAATTGCTCCTAACAACTTAGGTCCGTATTCAACGGCCATGTTTGTAATCTTTTCTAAAATTTTTTCTACGTCCATAGATTGGTTATTATTTAGGTTTTAATGTATTTACATAGGTGTGACCCAAAAGTAAGTAAGAAGTCACTAATTTTATGTCAGAAAGTAAAGAATTTGGAATTAACACATATTCGCGCATTGTTGCCCCATAGGATTTAAATGGTCCCGAGTCTGGATATGTTTCCAAAAATTGTTTTCCATCTTCTTTAGATAAGCGAATGCCAATCTCTCCTGCTTTGTTTAATTGTGAAAACATGTATCCATTTGAAGAGGTATAGGGCATGGTTTTTCCCTTTCTTTCCAAACCTGATTCGGTGACTATTTGGTCATAAATTTTTAATTGATCCTTATACTCCATAAATCATTCTTTCGGCATACTTTGCCACATCACGTTGAAAATTTTCCATTGTCCATCCACTTTTCCGAGATGGAAATAATCGATTCCCCATGCAGCAGTAAGTTTTGCGGAAGCTGTTTTCGAATTGATGTCATAGATTTCAATTTTTTTAGGTGAATCTTCATTCACTTGATCACCGTCTGAATTCCATCGAGCTGCAAGTCGTACCAATTTATTGTAAGTCATAGGAAGATTGTCCAGATATTTCTTTTCTTTATTGTTATACCAATAGCCTAATTTTCTTAGGGTTGTATCAACACTTCGTTCAATTCTTGTGGAGTCTACCAAATACAAGCCTTCTACATAGTCTGTTATGGCTGCTGTCACCGCTTTGCGATCTTCTTGGTCCCATGAATTTTCGACTGTCTTTGATTCGTCCTGTTTTTGTGCTGATTCGCAAGAAGTAAAAGTGAGGGTTAGCGAACACAACAAAATACCGAATGTGAAAATTAATTTTCTCATAAGTTCTTATTTAAGTTCCTCTAAAGGTAGCGATTAAAAGGAAAAAACCTATTGATTCAGAAGTCTTTGATACAAATTTAATGTATCCTTGATGGTATCATTGATATGATACACGGTTTGGATGCGAGTTTTGGCATTCTCGCCCATTTTATTTCTAAGCTCGTCATCATTGATCAACTTAGAGATTGCTTGACCAATGGCTTTTGCATCTTTCTTTGGAACAATGATTCCAGAAGTCTCGTCAATCAATTCTGTACAACCACCAGCATTTGTCATAACAATGGGTTTGCCCACAGACATGGCTTCGCTGATAGCACGTCCAAAACCTTCTTCTAAAGAGGTCTGTGCATAGATATCGGAACTCTTCAGAATGGAAACAACGTCATTTCTTCTTCCTAGCAGATGGATTCTATCTTTGATTGGACTGCGTTCACGCATTTTATGGAAATAAGAGTTGTCTGTCTCATCGCCAATCAAAATATAATGAACCTTCTTTTCTGTGGATAAATGGTGGGATGATTCTAAAAAGTATTTTGTGCCCTTAATTTTTCGATGGTTACCTACCAAGCACACCACCAAATCGTCTTTGGGAATACCGAATTCAGAGAGGTCCTTTCCTCGTACATTTACAAACCAATCTGGATTGTATCCTTTGAAAATTCGAATTGCTTTTTCCTTTTTCTTCCCGAAAAGTTGAGATTTTACGTGCTTGTAAACGAAATTACTATTTCCAATAATAGCATCGAGCTGTGGACTCAAATACGTGAAATAAGAAGTAGGATCGTACCAATGTAAACTTGTGGAACCGAAATAGATTACCGATTTTACATTCGTGTCTTTCAAGGCTCTTAACCCATTTCTTGCTGATTTTCCATCTACAAAATGAACAAGATCAATTTGACGTTCTTTCAGAAGCTTGGAAAAATTCTCTGTATACTCTTTGTCAATGGATTTGGTAGGAAAAACTTTTTGGTATTCTATGGGAAGCTCTTTTAAATAAGATTCCACTTCCTCAGAAAAATTACCTGTCAATAAGATATTTACCCCTTTTTCCAGCAGTCCAATAGCCAGTTCAATTTGTGCCTGCTGAGAAACATAAGGCTCATTTCCTTTGATGACAAAAAGGACATTCATTAGTGATGAATTTTCTTTGCTTCGTCCCAGAAAACATCCATTTCTGCTAATGACATGTCGGTTAACTTTTTACCAGCATTCTTAGCGGCTTCCTCCAAATATTGGAAACGATTGATAAATTTTTTGTTGGTCCTTTCCAGGGCATTTTCAGGATTCACATTGATAAAGCGAGCATAGTTCACCATAGAGAACAACACGTCTCCAAATTCAGATTGAATTTTATCTTGATCTCCACTTTTAATTTCTGCATTCAACTCTGATAGTTCCTCTTGAACTTTTTCCCAAACTTGATGAGGCTCTTCCCAGTCGAAACCAACTCCCGAAACTTTGTCTTGAATTCTATTGGCTTTCACCATCGCTGGTAAACTTTTGGGAACACCCTCCAACACTGATTTTTTTCCTTCTTTCAGTTTTAGTTTTTCCCAGTTTTGCTTTACCTGTTCTTCATTTTCAACTTCAACATCACCATAAATATGAGGATGTCTATCAATCAATTTCTCCGAAATAGAATTGGCAACATCAGCAATATCAAAGGCTTTTTTCTCGGAACCTATCTTGGAATAGAAGACGATGTGTAGCAATAAATCTCCGAGTTCCTTTTTAATCTCATCAAGATCGTTATCAAGGATCGCATCGGCAAGCTCATAGGTTTCTTCAATGGTCAAATGACGCAGAGATTCTAGTGTTTGCTTTCGATCCCATGGACACTTTTCTCTAAGGTCATCCATAATGTCGAGCAAACGATTGAAAGCCTTAAGCTGCTGATCTCTAGTATTCATTTATGCTTCTTCGGTGTCTTCTAAAGCAGATTCAACAGCAGAAAAGTCCATTCCAGCTTTCACCAAAATATTATACCATTGAATTACCTTTTTGATGTTGGAAGTATAGACTCTCTCCTCATCATAATCCGGCAATACTTCTGAAAAGTATGCAGACAACTTATTTCCACTTTCTTTATGGCTCAGGGCTTCTTTTCCTTCCTCTTTTTCATACATCGTTTTAAAGATGTCCAACAATTGAACTTCTTCATCGTAGGTATAAATAGCAATATTTTCTAAGAGACTTACATTGTTTGTAGCTGTGATAGGAAATCTTTTCTTGTCTGCAAGAGACTCTACAATAAATCCAGATTTGGTCTGTGAAACGGCAGAATACAATCCTGGCTTTCCAGATACAGCAATAATTTTACTAAACTCCATGTATAATTTATCTTTTCTTTAGGTTAGGAAATCTCATTCTGTATTCTACATTGATTTTTCCTAAGGATATTTTTTCTAGTTTCTTTTTTAAGATTCTTTTCTTCAAGGACGAAAGTTTGTCTGTAAAGAGGATTCCCTCCAAATGATCATACTCATGCTGGAAGACACGAGCGGCAACTCCTGTTAGCGTAGCTTCGTGTTTGTTGAAGTTTTCGTCTTGGTATTCAAAAGTTACAGAATCAGGTCTAAATACATCTTCACGAATATCAGGAATACTCAAACAACCTTCATTAAAGGCCCATTCGTCACCTTCTTCTTCTATGACTTTCGGATTGATGAATACCTTATTAAAATCTTTTAGCTGAGCTCTATCTTCTTCAGAGAGATCTTCATCTTCAGCAAAGGGTGTTGCATCAATCAAAAACAGGCGGATCGATTTTCCAATTTGTGGAGCTGCAATTCCAACCCCAGAGGCATTGTACATGGTTTGTCTCATGTTATCAATCAACTCTGATAAGTTGGGATACTCAGCATCAATTTCTTTTGCTACCTTTCTTAGCACAGGATCTCCGTAAGCAACAATAGGTAAAATCATAGATTACATTTTATTCTGGGCAAAAGTACAAACTCACAGTGGAATGTTAAAAGTTTAAAGGGATAAAGTAGCAAAGGTCTAAAGTGACAAAGCTTCGAGGAGTTCTAAGACCTTAGTAAAGAACGTTTCTCAATATAGATGTTCTTCACAGGCCCAGCAGATGTTCAATGATTTTTTGGATAATGACTTTGATCAGAATTTTTTAACCGTTTAACAGCCAACAGCCAACAGCCAACAGCCAACAGCTATTCTCGATAGAGATACGATTGCAGAATAATCGTTGCGCTAATCTCATCCACCAAAGCCTTATTTCTTCGTTGTTTCTTTTTCAATCCACTATCAATCATAGTTTGAAAGGCCATTTTGGAAGTGAAACGCTCATCTTCGCGTTGAATCGGAATGTTTGGGAATTTTTTTGCCAGCTTTTTTAAGAATGCTACAATGAATTCTTCGCTTTGACTGTCTTCATTATTCATCTGTTTTGGTTTTCCAACAATGAACAATTCTACATTTTCTTTTGCTGTATATTCTGCCAAAAAAGTAAGTAACTCATTGGTATCCACTGTAGTCAATCCAGAAGCGATAATTTGCAATTCATCTGTGACTGCAATTCCCGTTCTTTTTTGTCCAAAATCTAAGGCTAAAATCCGCGCCATGCACCTATGTTTTCAGCAAAAATAAGGATTTTAAACAACCCTACTTTATCTGTTTAAAAAATGTATCTTCGCATTCAAAGAGTCGTTCAAATCCTATCTTTGTCCTCTTAAGGAATTAGATACAAATTGAATTAAAATTCGAATAAAATATGAACTCTCTACAAGAAACGATTGAGAAAGCTTGGGACGATAGATCCCTGTTGAAAGAAGACGAAACAACATCAGCAATTAGGAAGGTAATCGACCTTTTAGATGAAGGAACCTTACGTGTTGCTGAACCTAGCAATAATGGATGGCAGGTGAACGAATGGGTGAAAAAGGCAGTTGTTTTGTATTTCCCAATTCAGAAAATGGAAACCTTAGAAGCGGGTATATTTGAATATCATGATAAGATTCCATTAAAGAGAAATTACGAAGAAAAAGGAATCCGTGTAGTTCCAAATGCTGTGGCCAGACATGGAGCCTACATTTCTCCGGGAACCATCTTAATGCCGAGTTATGTAAATATTGGAGCTTACGTAGATGAAGGAACTATGGTAGATACTTGGGCAACTGTTGGCAGCTGTGCACAAATAGGTAAAAATGTACACTTGAGTGGTGGTGTTGGAATAGGAGGTGTATTAGAACCATTACAAGCAGCGCCAGTA
>CAZTFN010000205.1:0-7429 GCA_964612905.1 uncultured Flavobacterium sp.
AGGGTGAGCAAAGCGAGGGCAAAAAATAAGGTTACGCAAGTACAATCAGCAAGGATCAAGTATCAGTTGACAGTTATCATGTAACATTTTACATTTTTTATACTGCAGTCAAAGTTTTTAATACCTACTGATAATCGTTTAATGATCATTGCACATTGAATTCTAACTCATTGATACATTGGAGCATTGCTGCATTCCTAAATTGATTCACTTTTGATTGTTAATTACTTTGTTGAAAACAAAAGCAAAGTCGCTTAAAGATGCTTTGATGTAATAGTAACTTTAAATAGAAATTCAAATATAATTGCGTATGCCATTGTCTAAGTTTGAATCGATGCTAAAAACAAATAGCGTTTATTTTTTCGATTTAGTGGAGTTTGAAGAGATCATCGTCCACTATCTTGACACCGGGAAACACTCCCTTGCAAAAAAAGCTGTGCAACTCGGATTACAACAACATCCAACCTCAATCGACCTAAAATTACTAGAAGTAGAAATCCTAATTTTTGACAATAAACTGGAGCTTGCAGCGAAGAAAGTTTTGAGAATTGAAGAGCTTGCTCCTAATAATGAGGAAGTCTACATTCAGAAAGCCACCATCCTTTCAAAAGAAGGAAGACATCGTGAAGCTATTCAGAATTTAAAGATTGCTTTGATCCATACTGATGACAAAGTTGATATCTGGTCCTTAATGGGAATGGAATATCTATACCTAGATGATTTTGAAAATGCTCGATTGAGCTTTGCCAAATGTATTGAAGTTGATTACGAAGACTATTCGGCCCTTTATAATGTGGTGTATTGTTTTGATATGGAAAAAGATCATGATCAGGCCATCAGCTTCTTGAATAAATATATTGATAGCAATCCATATAGTGAGGTTGCTTGGCATCAATTAGGTCGACAATACTTTGTCTTAAACATGTTCAAAGAAGCATTGACATGCTTTGATTATGCTGTATTGATTGATGAATCTTTTATAGGAGCATATCTTGAAAAAGCGAAGACCTACGAACAGTTAGGAGAATATGAAGATGCCATCAAAAATTATATGATCACACTGGAGTTGGATGATCCAACAGCCTTTGCCTATGCAAGAGTAGGAGAGTGTTATCAAGAGCTAGGAAAACCAGATATGGCTATCAGCTTCTACAAAAAAGCAGTTCATGAAGATCCGTTATTAGATAAAGGGTGGATTTTATTGACAGACGCATACTACGCACAAGAAGATTATCAGAAAGCCTTGTATTATATTTCCAAAGCTTTAAAGATTGATGACAACAATGCTTTGTACTGGAGAAAATATTCAGACATCAATATCAAACTGAACTTTTACGAAGAAGCGATTAAAGGATTTGAATCTTGCTTGGAATTAAAAGACGAATCCATCGATATTTACATTGCATTATCTGATGTGTTGTTGTTTATCGGAGATTTTAACGATGCTTTAAAAGTACTCTTCAAAGCACAAAAGATATATAAGGATTTTGCAGAAATAGAATACAGATTATCAGGTCTGTTCTTTGTGTTGTCCAAAAAATCCTATGGGATGACACACTTAATCAATGGGATGAAGATTGATTATGATTATCATACGATTATCAAAGAATTATTTCCAACGGTGTATGATCTAGAAAACGTACAAAAACTTTTAGGTGACTATAAAAAGGCGACGGAGTAATAGATAGAGATAGAGTTAATTAATTTGTAAACCCTGACAGTATCGTCAGGGTTTTCTGCTATCTTCGTAGCCTAACTAATAAAATTTTATGAGTCGATCAATCAAAGACTATGTAATCATTTCTTTAAAAGGAATGGCCATGGGAGCTGCAGATGTTGTTCCTGGAGTTTCGGGAGGAACTATTGCTTTTATTTCAGGTATTTATGAAGAGTTGTTAGGAACGATTAGCAATATCAACCTCAAGTTGCTTACTACCTTGCGAAAAGAAGGAATCAAAGCTGCATGGACACAATTGAATGGAAACTTTATGCTGGCTTTATTTTTAGGAATTGGGATTAGCATTTTTTCGCTGGCGAAAGTATTGAAATGGTTGTTGGAAAATCAACCTATTTTGTTGTGGTCTTTCTTCTTTGGTTTGGTATTGGCAAGTGTGATTTATGTTGGAAAGCAGATACAAAAATGGAATTTCTCAACCATATTCTTTTTGATTGCAGGAGCTGGATTGGCTTATTATATTACAACGTTGAACCCTATGGTGAGCGAAAATTCATCACCATGGTTCTTATTCCTGGCAGGCGCTTTGGCTATTTGTGCAATGATCTTACCTGGGATTTCAGGAGCCTTTATTTTGGTTTTACTAGGCGCATATAAATCTGTGCTTCAAGCAGTGAATGATCGAGATATTTTTACCATTGCAGTTGTTGGATTGGGAGCAATTGTAGGATTGTTGTCTTTCTCAAGAATTTTAAAATGGCTTTTCGCAAAATATAAAGACATCACTTTGGCAGTCTTAACTGGGTTTATTGTGGGATCCTTGAATAAGATCTGGCCATGGAAAGAAACACTTACTTGGAGAACCAACTCAAAAGGTGTTGAAGTTCCTCTGAAGCAAGTGAGCATTTCTCCAACATCCTTTGATGGCGATTCTCAACTCATGCTAGCAATTGTACTTTCTATTGTTGGTTTTGGATTAATCTTACTCTTAGAAAAACTAGCGGCTAAAAAAGAATAATGCAACAACAACGAAGCCTTACTCAGAAATTTTCTCTTTTCTTGAAGGGATTGGCGATGGGAGCTGCAAACAAAGTTCCTGGAGTTTCTGGTGGTACGGTTTCTTTTGTATTAGGGTTTTACGAAGAACTCATTTTTTCCTTTCAGAGAATCAACTTAAAGGCGTTTAAATTACTAATCAATGGTCGATTTAAGAGCTTTTTTAGATATATCAACGCACAATTTTTAGGACTCGTTATTGCGGGTAGCGTCTTTAGTTACTTCAGTGTGTCATTGGTGCTGGATTACTTTCTAAGGAACTACGAACTCTATGTTTGGAGTTGGTTCTTTGGAATGATCATTGGCTCTATCTGGTACATTGGAAAAGATTTTGGAGAATGGAACGCTAAGAGCATCATTTCATTAATCATTGGTGCAAGTGTTGGAGTAGGGATTAGTTTCTTAACGCCTGCAGGTGAAAATGACAATCTCTGGTTTGTTTTTGTTTGTGGAATCATTGGTGTATCTGGAATGACTCTACCAGGTTTGTCAGGATCATTTATTCTCATTCTAATGGGGAATTATGTTCTGCTATTAGTTGATTCAGTGAACGAACTTTTTCAAGTGATTACCGATATTGTTTCTTGGAACTTTGAATTTGTTGACGATCCAGAACGTATTCGTTATTTGAAAATCATTGGGGTGTTTACTGCAGGATCTGCATTTGGATTGGTATCTATTTCTCATGTTTTGGGTTATGTGTTAAAGCGATATCATCAGATTGTTACAGCAATTATTATTGGGTTTATCACAGGGTCCTTAGGAATTGTTTGGCCTTGGAAAGAGAAAATCTATCGAGAAATCAATGGCGAATATTTGTTGGACCAAAATGGAGATAAAATCATTGAAAACTATCAGCGATTTTTACCAGATTTGAATATCAGTACCAATTGGATTGCGATCTTTTATGTACTCGTTGGAATTCTATTAATTCTTGGAATTGACTATTATGGAAGAAAAAGAAAATCAGCATAAAAAGTTACTTGGACTTGTAGGAAAGAATATTTCCTATTCATTTTCCAAAGGCTACTTCGCGGAAAAATTTGAAAAAGAGGGGTTGTCTGATCATGAATACGTGAACTTTGATATTCAATCCATTGACGAGTTTCCTAAGATTATTCATGAATTCCGATTTCAGCTCAAAGGGCTCAATGTGACCATTCCCTACAAACAAGAAGTGTTTCAACATCTAGACAAGGTTCATAAAGTTGCCAAAAAGGTTGGAGCTGTCAACACCATTCGATTTACGAAAAGAGGCAATCTAAAGGGCTATAATACGGATGTGTTTGGATTTAAAAATTCATTGGAACCATTGTTGAAAGAACACCATAAAAGAGCGTTGATTTTGGGAACAGGCGGAGCTTCTAAAGCGATTGCATATGTTTTAAAGAGCCTTGAAATCGAATATTTTAAAGTGTCGCGAAATCCTGTCAAGAATAAAGAAATTTCATATGATGATTTGAGTCGAGAGCTTGTTGTGAATCATACTTTAATCATCAATTGCACACCTTTGGGAACCTTTCCGAACGTCACACAAAAGCCAAACATTCCTTATCAATATCTGAATGAAAATCATCTGCTTTATGATTTAATCTACAATCCAGAGAAAACAGCTTTTTTGAAAGAAGGGGAAAAAAAGGGCGCACAAATCAAAAATGGACTGGAAATGTTAATCGGACAAGCGGAAGAAGCTTGGCGAATTTGGAACAAGTAGTTTTACGTAATCTGCGGATTATCTCTAGGTATCTCTTTGTGGTTTTGTAATACATCGTTATCTTTATAGACAGATAAAGGAACCCTAAACATTGTAGACATGTTAGACCCCAAAGAAGAAAAGGTAGAAGGAGAGGTAAATGAAGGTGAAATTAGTAAAACTTCTGAATCCCAAGAAAACGCAACACCTGAAACGAAACAAGAAACAGAAACCCCTGAAGTAGAAGCCAAAACTCCAGAATCTGTTGAGGAAACTCCCTCGGAATCGAGTGAGGAGACCGCTGCAGAATCTAAGGAAGAAACAGCTCCAGAAGCTACAGACGTCGAAACTACAAAAGCGGTAGAAGAGGTAGAAGGAAAAGTTGCAGAGGAAGCTGAGAAAAATGAGGAGCCAGCAATTCCTGTCAAGGATTATGACAAAATGGAATTGGACGCCTTAGCAGATGAACTAGAAAAACTCATCAAGAACAATCCTGTTCAACAAATAAAGACACACGCAGAAGCCATTAAGTCTTCTTTCAATATCAAGTTTGGAAAGTTATTGGCAGAGAAAAAGGAAGCGTTCTTAGCAGAAGGAGGGAACTCCATCGATTTCCAGTTTTCTAGTCCTGTAAAAACAAGGTACAATAAGTTGTTGTCGGATTATAAAAAACAGCGCGATGCTTATTATTCTAATCTAGAAAAGCAACTCAAAGAAAATTTAGAGAAGCGATATAAGGTCATAGATGACTTAAAAGCCTTGATCCAAGAAGCAGATACCAAAACGATGTACAAGTCGTTTAGAGAGCTTCAAAATATTTGGAGAAATATCGGGGCGGTTCCTAAAAATAAATACAACGATACGTGGAAAACCTATCACCATCATGTAGAAAGGTTTTATGATTTATTGCAGTAACGATTTTAGAGATTTGGATTTCAAGAACAACTTGGAAGAAAAATTAAAGATTATTCAACGTGCAGAAGAACTTTCTGAAGAGAAAGATGTGAACTTGGCATTCAAAGAATTGCAGAAGTTGCATAAGCTTTGGAAAGAAGATGTGGGTCCAGTTGCCAAAGATATGCGTGAAGAAGTTTGGCAGAAGTTCAGTGCAGCGACCAAGAAGATTCACGACAAGCGTCATGAATATTTCAGAGAGATGAAGTCGCAGTATAGCGAGATTATCGAGAAGAAATTAGCGGTGGTTGATGAGATTTTGAATTTTGATTTCTCTCAAAATAGCTCTCATAGCGACTGGCAAAGTAGCATCAAATCCATTGAAGCTTTACGTCAAAAATATTTTGATGCTGGTAAATTACCATATTCGAAAAGTGAAGCTGTTTGGCAAAAGTTCAAAGCAGCAACCAAACAGTTCAATCATGCAAAAAACTCTTTCTATAAACAGGAGAAGAGCGTTCAGCAAGATAACTTGAAGAAGAAACTAGCATTGATTGAGTTGGCGGAATCTTTGAAAGACAGTGAAGACTGGGATTCGGCAACCAACACTTTTAAGAAGATTCAATCAGACTGGAAGAAGATTGGTCATGTGCCAAGAAAGTTTTCTGATGATATCTGGAAGAAGTTCAAAGCAGCTTGTAATCATTACTTCGATCGTTACCACCAGCAAAAGAACGCATTGAGTGCAGAGCAGCAGGAGGTGGTGAACAAGAAGTCGGAATTACTGGATGGTCTTAAAGAGGAAGACTATACTACAAAGGCAGACATCAGCAACTTGATGAAAGAATGGTCTGCTTTGGGAAGATTGCCTAGAAGCGCGAGAAATGTGGACGGCAAATTCAATAAGTTCATTGATAAAGTTCTAGGAAGCCTAGACATAGAGAAAGACGAAATTGTCATGTTGAAGTTCAAGAATATTGTGAACGGATATCTGGCAAATAATGATGTAAGAAAGTTGGATTCTGAGCAAATGTTCATCCGTAAGAAGATTGATGAAAGTGTTCGTGAGATTCAACAATTGGAAAACAACTTAAGTTTCATCTCAAATGCTTCAGATGATAATCCTTTAGTGAAGAATGTTCGAAAGAATATCAATCAATTCAAGGAAGGTCTAGAACTTTGGGAGCAGAAACTCCATTATTTAAGAACCTTAGATTACTAAATAAAAAAACCACGCTTGAAGCGTGGTTTTTTATTAAATATATTGTTTGAGATTACGCGAACATATTGTCGATCTTCTCTTTCTCTTCAGCAGCCAAAGCAGCATCCACTAAGATTCTTCCACTGTGCTCGTCAATAGTAATCTTCTTGCGAGTAGCAATCTCTAATTGAACTTGCGGTGGAATGGTAAAGAAAAAACCTCCAGAAGCACCTCTTTCAATAGATACTACTGCCAAACCATTCTTTACTTTGTTTCTGATTCTTGTATAAGCATTCAATAAATGCGTATCAATAGTGTTAGAAAATTCTTCAGATTTTTCCATCAACAACTTTTCTTCCTTTTCAGTTTCCTTCAAGATATCATCCAACTCAGATTTTTTGTGCTCCAAGTGTTGTTGTTGCTTATCTAATTTTTCTTGAGTACCAGCAATCACTTCATTCTTCTGCTCGATCTTCACTTTGTACTCTTTGATTCTCTTTTCAGCCAATTGAATTTCCAATTCTTGGTATTCAATCTCTTTAGACAAAGAATCAAACTCTCTATTGTTTCTTACTTTCTTTTGTTGCTCTTCGTACTTTTTCATCAAAGACTTAGACTCTTCGATTGCCAACTTCTTATTGTTGATGTCAGTTTCTAAGTTAGAAACGTCTTCAGACAAGTTGGAAAGTCTTGTGTTCAAACCAGCTACTTCGTCTTCCAAGTCTTCTACCTCTAAAGGTAACTCACCACGAACACTTCTAATTTCGTCGATTCTAGAATCAATCAACTGTAAGTCATAAAGTGCTCTCAACTTTTCTTCGACAGTAACTTCTTTCTTTTTTGCCATGCTATAGGTAATAAATTGGGTTTGTGCTTTTTTCCGATATAATGGTTTCGCCTTGCGCTAAGC
>CAZTFN010000206.1:0-7429 GCA_964612905.1 uncultured Flavobacterium sp.
TGATGCCTTTCATGCCCCCCAGGACTGCATAGAACAATACGATGAACATCCCTATGATGACACCTGAATTGATATCGACTTCTAAAAATCTGGAAAATACCAATCCGACGCCCCGCATTTGTCCTGCCACATAGGTGAATGAAACCAACAAAGCGCAAAAAACTGCAACAGCTCTGGCCGTATTGGAATAATATCGATCCCCAATAAAATCAGGCACTGTGAACTTTCCAAATTTCCGTAAATAAGGCGCTAATAATAATGCTAACAACACATAACCTCCCGTCCAGCCCATTAAATACACAGAGCCATCGTAACCTCCGAAGGAAATGATTCCTGCCATGGAAATAAAAGAAGCCGCTGACATCCAATCGGCAGCTGTTGCTAATCCATTGGCCAAGGGTGAAACTCCGCCTCCTGCAACATAAAATTCTTTCGTTGAGGAAGCTCTAGACCAAATTGCGATTCCAATGTAAAGAGCAAATGTGATTCCAACTAGAATCCAAGTCCAAATTTGAATACTCATTTCGATGTGGATTTTTCAGATTCATCTTGATCAAAACCATGTTTTTTGTCTAGGGTATTCATCAAGCGGACATAGACAAAAATCAGAATGACAAACACATAAATAGAACCTTGCTGTGCAAACCAAAAGCCTAGCTTAAATCCACCGAGCTGAATGGTATCTAGTGTCTCTCGAAACAGAATTCCAGCTCCGAATGAAACTATAAACCAAATCGACAATAAAATAAAAAGGTATTTTAAATTTGTTTTCCAATAGGAATTCATTGTTGGTGGTTTTGAAGTGCATTAAAAGTAAACTTTTTTTCAGAATGATGGATGAGATAATCTTATATTTGAACGTATGGGGTTTGAAACACTTCTTGAAACGGCAATGCTTCATTGGTATGTGGTGCTGCTTTTTTTTGTGATAGCCGTATTGTACTCATCCGTTGGTTTTGGTGGAGGGTCAAGTTATTTGGCTATTCTAGCGCTTACAGGAATTGCGTTTACTCAAATTAGATCCACTGCGCTGCTTTGCAATATTGCTGTGGTCACAGGAAACATTTTGCTCTTTTATAGAAAAGGTTTGTACGATTGGAAGAAAGTGCTTCCGCTTGTACTAGTAAGTGTGCCTATGGCATTTCTTGGAGGATACTTAAGAATAAGTCAAACCTTCTTCTTTGTGTTACTTGGCTTTACGTTGCTATTTGCAGCAATTACCATGTGGTTGTCCAAACGTTTTGTGTCTCGAGAGAACAGTTATGAGTCGAACAAACTAGCAGAGAATATTAGTTACGGAGGAATCATCGGTTTTATCTCAGGAATGGTAGGTATCGGTGGAGGTATTTTCTTAGCTCCTTTACTTCACATTCGACAGTGGGATACACCTCAGAAAATTGCGGCGACCGCAAGCTTTTTTATTCTGGTCAATTCGATCAGTGGACTAACAGGGCAAATATTGAATCCTGGCTTCACCATTGACTGGACATTAACCAGCATTCTATTGGTCACAGTATTTATAGGTGGACAAATTGGTAGTCGATTGAGTCATAAGCTATTTTCTTCTATTCAGTTGAAAAGGGCTACTGCGGTATTGATAGCCTTTGTAAGTCTTCGGATTTTGTGGAAGTACCTACTTGTTTAATGTTATATGTCCGGTGTTTGATGATTGATATTGTTTGTAGATATACTTGCGCTCCACACCATCAAAAAAATAAAAAATGAAACAAGAATTCAACATTGAAATAAAAGAACAAAACGAGAATACTGTTCGATTTCGATTAAAAAATGGCGAGCAAAATTTAACCTTTAAAGAAGTCTTTAAACTATGGTCAAATAATCCCGAGTTCATTGCATTCTATAAAGCCGAATTGATAAAGTTGAATTATGAAGCATTTTATTGGGAACACCCCGCAATCAATAAAGAGTTCTTAGAAAGAAAATATGAATGCATCATACAAAGAAGCAGACCTTTGGAACATTTACCCATTAATGAAAATGCTTTTAAAGATTATATCCACATGAATGAGCAAGTAACAAATTTCATGAATTTAGGAAAGAATGCTAGATTGGTTGTACCAACAAAAAAAACTGAGAGAGATATTTACAACCACATGGGTAAATTTATACGGTTTGCCAAAAAGGAACAGATAACGGAAGTATTTAAAAAAGTTGGGGAATCAATGCTGGAAGAAATTGAGAGTCAAAAATTGATTTGGTTGAATACGGCAGGTTTAGGAGTAATTTGGTTGCACATAAGAATGGACACGAGGCCAAAATATTACAAAACAAGTAAATACAAGAGACCTGACTTTTTAAGCAACATTAAGTGATTAAAAACGATTTCAAAAAAAATTACCTCCTTTATTTTTCATCAACAACTCCAGAAGCTTTGCTACTTTGAACCTTTTAGATATATTTAATCCCGCTATAAAAACCCAAACTTACATCCATGGTAGGAATTATTTTTACTTTATTAATGCTTGTCTTCTTACAAGCTGTATTAGGTTTTGACAACCTTTTATACATTTCATTAGAATCTAAAAAAGCACCTGAAAAAGATCAAAAGAGAGTTCGAAAAACAGGGATCCTTATTGCAATCGCATTAAGAATTGTATTGCTTTTCGTCTTGGTTTCGATTATCGATTTTTTCCAAGAACCTTTTTCTTTCTTAAGCGGACATTTTGAAGGTGTTGCCGAATTCGCATTCAATGGTCATAGCATCATTGTTTTGTTGGGAGGAGGTTTTATCATCTATACTGCCATCAAAGAGATATGGCATATGATTGGAACTAAAGACCTTTCCGCCCAAGGAGAAGACAGCTCTAAAGGAAGTAAGTCCTCTAATGCTGTTATCGTGAGCATTGTGATTATGAACCTTGTCTTTTCTTTCGATTCTATTTTAGCAGCAATTGGTTTGACGCGTGAAATCGAAAACTCTACCACAGCATTTATTGTCATGGCCATTGCTATTGTAATTAGTGGATTGTTGATGCTGGTTCTTGCAGATCGAATTTCAACCTTCTTAGCTAAGAACAGAATGTACGAAGTTCTCGGACTTTTTATTCTATTCATTGTAGGAATTATGCTAGTAACCGAAGGAGGTCATTTAGCGCATATCAAGTTATTCGGGAATGAAATTGTACCTATGAGTAAAACGACGTTCTACTTTGTGATTGCAATCTTAATTATTACGGATGTGGTTCAAGGAAGGTATCAAAAGAGAATTGAAAAAGAGAAGAAAGCTATTCAATAAAAAGTCTTTCTTATAAAATAACCAGGTCGCTCTTTCTAGGGCGACCTTTTTTTGTTAAAACTATAATAAAATCTAACCAAGTTATTTTCATTAATAAAATTTTAGTATTTTTGTTTAACCTTTTTAACATTTTGTTAAACAATTTAAGTTCACAGTGCGGTATTTTTGTTAGGAAATCTAAAAACATATACCATGCGATTAAAAAATCTAATCCCTGCAATTGTAGTGGCAGTCTTTGTTTCTGCTACTTCATTTGCAAACAACCCAACTGATCCAATCAAAGATAAAGAGGTTGTGAATGCAGACGAAACTATTGTAAGTGTTGCTGCTTCGAATCAAAACTTTACAACCCTAGTTGCTGCAGTGAAAGCAGCTGGTTTAGTAGACGTTTTGAACGGAAATGGACCATTTACAGTATTTGCGCCTGTAAATTCTGCTTTTGACAAGTTACCTGCTGGAACTGTAGGGACTTTGTTAAAGCCAGAAAACAAAGCAACATTAACAGCTATTTTGACATACCATGTTGTAGCTGGAAAATTTAACGCGAAAGATGTAGTTGCAGCGATCAAAGCAAACAACGGAAAGTTTGTGATTAAGACTGTACAAGGAGGAAAACTAACTGCATCTATTAGTAAAGGTAATGTGATTTTAACCGATGCGAAAGGAAACACATCTAAGGTTATTATCACTGACGTAAAGGCTTCTAATGGCGTAGTACATGCGATAGACAGTGTCGTAATGCCACAATAAGAAGTTTTGGTTGATTGTTGAAACCCTGACGCACTAGTCAGGGTTTTTTATTTATATCAAGGTATCTTTTAATCGCTTTTTGAGCATCTGTAGAATCCTTCTGCTATATTCATTTGAATCTTGATTGAACCGCTCAAACTCTTCTGGTGTAAATCGGCCCAGAATGATTCCCACCTGTAGATTCTTAAAGGCAATGTCTTTGGAAAGAATGGAATCGATGTGTTTTTCTTTCTTTTCTAAGGTTAGATTCTCAAAGTGGATTTTTCTCTTCTGTAGATAAATTGCAAAGCTTTGAATTAATAACTCATGCTGCTGTTTTAGAATAGGGCGCAACACCTCATTTTGAAACCTCTCCGACTTTTGCGTATTTGGTTTTACAATTCCTTTGATCTTAGGTCTTTTCCCACTCATCAATCGTATATCTTAAAATTCTCCAGCTCTAATCTGTAATCATACTGAAGGTCTTCATGTAGTTTACTGATTGCTTTTTCAGCCATTCCTAATTGTCTTTTGTATACATTAATCAGTCTTGGACTTTTGGATATGGACGGAGTAATTTCACCTAATTGCCAACAGAAATGTAGTAGTAACTCAACTTCTGTCTCTTTCTTTTTGGAATATCGAATGAACTTTTTCACCTGAGAAAGAATCTTTCTCACGCTTTTTCTTATGTAGTAGAAACTATCGGTATTGATGCTTTCAAAAAGTTCGTCCATGTACTCCTTGATGCTCTGAATGTAAAACTCTTCGTTTTGTGATTCAAATAACAAATAAGTCAGTAGCTCTTTGTTGTCTTTCTTGAATCGAGATAGCTGCAAGCAAAGGTCCATCAACTCTTTGTGAGATCGATGTTCTAACTCATCTTTGATTTGTTTGACCGTAACTGCTTTCATATCATCACTTGTTAATCGTCTCTCCTTTTACAACACGAAACCCAAACAATCCTGTCTGAGTCTCCACAGAAATCGTTTTGTACTCATTCATATCCTTCAAATATTCATGCGAATAGGTATACTCTCTTTTTTCCCCTTCGAATACAATGACAAAAACAGGTCTTCTTTCTGCTGTATGATACTTCTCACCTTTGGTAGTATGCTTTCCCGTAATCTTATATTCTTTGCTCTTAGTAGGACCTGATGGAATATAATAGTTCAAGAATAAAATTAAAAATGATGCCAAGCTTCCCACTGAAAACACATGAAACAGGGTTGATCTCACGTATCCATACCATCCCAAAAGTTTATAGGTAGAAAGGTATTTTCCTTTATCAAAAAAGAATCCAATCAAGCCACCCGCCAAAATGATCAAAAGGACAATGCCTATGTTGATCAACGTGTTATAAGCAATCACTATGGTCCCTACAACAAATACAAATCCTAGCAGACCTTTTAATTTGTAGATCTCTTTGTTTTTCTTTTGGACTTCTTTCCGCTTCTTTTTCTCCGCTTTTTTTGAACTCATTTTATTGGATGTTCAAAAACTCCGTCACATTCTTTTCAATACGATTCAACACATCGGTTGTGTCTCCTTTGACAAAAGTATCTCCCGTGATTTGCTCGTACAATTCAATATATCGATTTGAAATCTCTAAAATTTTCTCGTCAGACATTTCTGGAATCTGCTGACCTTCTTTTCCTTGAAAGCCATTTTGAATCAACCATTGTCTTACAAACTCTTTGGACAATTGCTTTTGCTTCTCTCCTTTCGCTTGTCTTTCGGTATAACCTTCCGTATAAAAATAGCGTGAAGAATCTGGCGTATGAATCTCGTCAATTAACACAATCTTACCATCCGTTGTTTTTCCAAACTCATATTTGGTATCTACCAAGATCAAACCTCTCTTTGCGGCAATCTCCGTTCCACGTTGAAATAATTTTCTGGTATAATCTTCCAACACCAAATAATCTTCTTCAGAAACAATTCCTTTGGCTAAAATATCTTCTCTGGAAATATCCTCATCGTGCTCACCATTGTCGGCCTTTGTAGATGGTGTGATAATGGGTTCTGGAAATTGATCGTTTTCTTTCATTCCTTCAGGCATAGCAACTCCGCATAACATGCGTTTACCCACTTTGTATTCACGAGCCGCATGACCCGATAGATAGCCTCTGATGACCATTTCTACTTTAAATGGCTCACATAAGTGTCCTACAGAAACATTTTCGTCTGGATTGGCAATCAACCAATTAGGAACCAAATCCTCAGTTTCCTTCATCATCTTGGTCGCAATCTGATTCAAAATCTGTCCTTTATATGGGATTTGTCTTGGCATAATCACATCGAACGCAGACAAGCGATCTGAGGCAATCATCACGAGAAGATCATCGTTAATATTATAGACTTCTCTTACTTTTCCTTTGTAAACAGATTTTTGATTGGGAAATTGGAAATTCGTTTGATTTATGGTGTTCATGCTACAGAATTTATTGGCGCAAAAATAATCCTTCCAAAGAAACTATTTCAATTTTTTTATGCGTTTGATCTCTTTAATATTGTCTAAAATTGGAGTGGCAACCACAACGGGTTCATTCTCTCTAACGTAAAAGAAGTATACACTGTTCTGACCGATCTTTCTTACATCTTCGGTTTTTCCATCCTGAAACACCAAAGTATAATCATTTTTATACGGTTTTTTCCCAGTGATGCGCATTTTTGTTCCCATCCCCATCCCTACTCGGAGGGATACAAACATGATAAAAAACATTAAAGCCATCGCTTTATAAATATTCTTTTGATCTTTGATTTGGATCATACGTTTGTCAGCCTTCTCTATATTGGTGATCTTCTGATACCATCTTCGATCTCTGTATCTATTGTGCACCCAAGGCATCAATTTCGTAATGTACAAATACATCAATCCAAACATAATTACCAAAACAACGGTAATAATGTAATTGTCTGTAATCATACTCACTGGAGAAATCAATGCATCCAAAATAGTGGTGAAATTCAAATAAGACACGCCAAGAATCGCATAATACAAAGCATCACTTAGAATCCCCATGGCGAGCAAATACAAATATGCCAAAGAGAGCATTTCTTGAACGGTCATTTTTCTACCAAACATGGCTATTCGGTCTCGATTCCTTTGTATGCAGTGATAATCTTTTTCACCAATCGATGACGAATCACATCTTTGTCATCTAGGTATACTTGGGCAATTCCATCGACATTCTTTAATGCCAACAAGGCTTCTTTTAATCCAGAAACCTGTTTTCTTGGCAAATCAATCTGTCCTGGGTCACCAGTAATGATGAACTTTGCATGCATTCCCATACGGGTTAGGAACATTTTGATCTGCATTTCAGTCGCATTCTGAGCCTCGTCCATAATGACGTAGGCATTGTTCAAGGTTCGCCCACGCATATACGCCAGCGGGACAATCTCGATAATATTATTGGCGAGATAGTACTTGAGCTTCTC
>CAZTFN010000207.1:0-7412 GCA_964612905.1 uncultured Flavobacterium sp.
AAAAGAGAACATTTCATGAAACGTATGATTGACCGTACTAATTCTTAAGGATTCATCTACCGTAACAATTCCACTATCTAGGTTCTGGACCAGAATGTTTAAGTGGTTTTTCATCCCTTGAATCTGATCAAATAGTTGTGCATTCTCGATAGCAATTCGCACTTGACTTGCAAATCCTGTTAAGATATCCAAGTCATCAGAAGTAAATTGCCCTTGTTCTTTGTTAATTACCTGAATCACACCTAATACATTGTTCTCAGAGTTGAAAACAGGTACGCTTAAGATTGATTTGGTGACATATTTGGTTTTTCTATCTACCTCTGGGTTGAAGAGTGGATGCTGATAAGGATCATTCACGATCATCGGTTCTCTAGACTTTGCAACCTCAGCAACAATACCTTTTTTTGTACGAACCTCCACATTTTCAAGACCTTTGGCAAAAAGAGTCCACAACTCGCCCGTTTCCTCATCCATTAAGAACAAAGAACTACGATCAGACTTGGTTATTTGGGCAGCTTTGTTCATAATGAGTTGGATCAAATTATTTAAATCCAATTCTGAAGCGATGGCAGAAAACACCTCTAACAACGTTGAGAAATTATTCTTCATGTGCTCGCTCGTCATGTAAAGCTGACTGTTTTTAATGATCAGAGTCACTGCCGTGGCAAAACTATTGAGTACTTCAATATCATTCTGCACAAAATCTCCGTCTTTCTTGTTCAAGCATTGTAATGCACCAACGGCATTTCCATCTTCGTCAAAAACAGGAACACACAGGACCGATTTCGTTACAAACTCCAACTTTTTGTCATGACGTCTTTCCAACAAGTCACTCTCTTGAGCATTGTTGATGATCATGGGTTGCTTTTGTTGGAACATGGTTCCCACGATACCTTTTCCAACAGGAACCGAAATCTTATGATTTTCCACTCCCTGAGCAACCATACTTTCTAATTGAGATGTCTTGTGATTCAATAAAAAGAAGGTGCTTCTTTCTACTTTCATAATCTTAGAAATCTGATCTATTATAGCGTTTACTTCCAGTAAAATTTTATCATTCTTCACCTTCATAATACAATGATTTTGTGTGTTTGAAATGTTCAGTTACTAACGTATCAAATCCAGAGGGTAAAGCCATAGAAATCAGATCCACCTGACATAAGCTTATAATTCGATTCATTAAATCTTTTGAGTTTGATATTGGTCCGAGTGAATGGTCAAATTGCTCTATGGAATCAATCGCATGTTTTACCAGAGTTTTTAGTCCATCAAATGCTGCATCAGATAGCTTGGTATTGCCTTGATAGTTTTCCAAACGACCGCCTTTTCTATACTTTGGATATTCTTCAAGTCCCAAGAAATGTAGCATCCAATTTTTATCTAGATGTCCCAAAGCTTTTACAATTCCAGCATAATCTGCAATCAACTCATCGTGCATATTATTATTCATGCAGCCATAATTCTTCAACGTAAAAAGATGTGCACACTCGTGTTCTCTTCTTATTGCTAAAGACGCATTCTTCCAGTCTTTTTCAGAAATATGAAGTCGATCACTTTTAACATTGCTATAGTCCTTGGCACTGAGAATCATTAATTTGTCTTTGAATAAAGAAGGATTGGGAAGCACCTCTTGTTTAAAGTAATTTGGCCAACTTGTACCAAAAGGATTTTGGCGCAACCAATGTTCTTTTAATTGATGAATTCTATCCCAATTGTATAAGCCGTTGATAAATACGGCTCCCATCGATTTAGGAAGATCTTTGGGCTCATTTCTATGCGCAAATGCACAGATTAAAGTGTAAAAATCCTGTTGATCTGGAGCAACAATTACAGGCACTTTGCCAATAAGGTCACTTTCATAAATCTCAAGTTGTAGCCATTCAGGGTGTCTAAGTTGAAGACGGGATTCAGACACCACTGAACGGCCTCTTAGAGTTGCATTTCTGTATTCTTCCGATCCAGAAATACCTTTATCAATTGGGAACTTTAATTGATGGAAGTACTCTTGGAGTGTTTCAAAGACTCCTTTGTCTTTAGCCTCATTAGCATATCGTTGCCATGCTTCTATATATAATTCTTCTTCGTTTGCAGTGGACACATCTTTCTGTTCCTCTAAAAACCTATTTCTAGAGTATTCCAAAAGTTCTTCTACTGCCTTCTCATTGGAAACAATCTCTTGTATGAATAAACGATTTTTATGTACCCCCATACATGCATTCTTTTATACGATTTGACGTTTTGCAAGGTTTGCAAATGCGCCTTGTTTGTCCATTAATTCGTCAAAAGTTCCATACTCTACGATTTTTCCTTTGTCTAGCACATAGATTCTGTCAGCATTTTTCACTGTACTCAATCGATGTGCAATTACGATCCTAGTTGCCTGAAGTCTATCCAAACTTTCAGAAACAATATTTTGAGTTCTGTTGTCTAAGGCACTGGTAGCCTCATCCATAAAGAGCAATCGAGGTTTGTGTGCAATAGCTCGTGCAATCATGAGGCGTTGGCGTTGTCCTCCCGAGAAAGTACCTGCTCCTTCACTAATTACGGTATGCATTTCCATTGGCATTTGTTTAATGTCCTCTTCCATACCAGCCATTCGAGCGGCTTCCCAAGCATCATCTAGGGTAAGCTCTGAGTTACCTACAATATTTTTGTAAATACTTCCTGACATTAATGCTCCATTCTGCAATACCACACCAATTTGTCTTCTCACCAATTCTTTATTCATTGAATCAAAAGCGTCATTGTCATAATAAATAGATCCTGCTTCTGGCTCTTCAAATCCTAATAACAATCTCATTACGGTAGATTTTCCGGACCCTGAAGCCCCCACGAAGGCCACCATCTCGCCTTGATTAATTTTAAATGAAAGGTCATTTAAAATTAGTGGTTGCTCTTCTTCGTATCTGAAGGATACCGAGTTCATTTCGATATCTCCAGCCAATTCTCCTGGGTCGATACAATCACCCGCCGATTCTGGCACTTCTTCAAGGATTGGTTTTACACGTTCGTATAGGGTAATGATATTGAGTGAGGTAATCATAGCCATACTCATCTTTAAACAGTCTCTCATGAACTGATTGAACGCACTAATAAATGCCATGAAAGCTCCTACAGAAATCATTGTTCCTGCTACGGTTGCATTGCTCACGGTGTAATAAATAAATCCGAAGAATAAAATACTCGTGAATAATGGATAGGTTCCACTAAAAGTCTCTACATAGTTTTGATAGCTTCCAGATCGGAATCCATATTGCTTCAGTTTTGAGAAGCGTCCAGCCCAAAGAGTAAATACTCTGCGTTCACCTCCAGTAATTCTAATCTTAGTGATTCCTGATAAGAATTCAAATAAGAAACCTTGCAAATCTCCTGAAATATCTGATATTTCACGGTCGTATTTTAACTTCAAGTATCCAATGATCGACATAAAGGCAACAGCTACCAAAGCAAGTATTACTCCAATCCACGCCAAGCTTGACTCATAATAAAATAACAATCCAAGGTTGATAAATGAAAAGGCTCCACTTAATACTGCTGTCATCACCGTGCTTGAGAGAATTTGACGAATAGCATTGATACTCAAGGCTCTATTAGTAAGGTCTCCAGCCGAATATTTTTTGTAAAAAGTTACTGGTAATCTCAATAGATGATCCATTACACCTGCTTGCATATTAATGCTTGATTTAGACTCTACACGCAACATTAATACACCTCGTATTAATTGCAATCCTGTAGATACCAGACCTACAATAATCATAATCGCAAATATTTCAAAATGCAACGACTTGTCTGCAGCTGGGATTACGTCATCGAACATAGCTCCAGATAAAATAGGTACAATTAACCCGATGACACTTCCTGCAAAAGCAGCTAAGATTAAGTATTTAGAATCTTTTTTCAATCCTTTCATGGCGAATTGACCAATCTTTTTTAGACCAGTCATGGTTCTATCAAAGCCATAAAACATCATATAACAGATAGGCTCCAATTTCTCGGCTACTTCATAATCTACTTTAATTTCTTCACCTGTCTTCACATCTTTCAGCACATAACTCGAAGGAGTCTTTTGGATCAATGCCACGGGTCGCTTATCTTCTTTATAAAAAGCTAACAAGTGTCCATTTTCATCTTTCCACCAGGATCCTCTTAAAATGATCTTTCTTATGCGAACTTTGGAAGCCTGAGCAATGGCAGACAATTGGTTGGTCGTACTATTTTCGTAGGACTGCATAAACTTCGGTGCTTGAAATTCAAACCCTATGGCGTCTCCAATAATTTGGCAAGTAGAAAAAAGATCGTTGTTTATTCTTTTGTTGGAATCGCTTGAATCCTTAGCACTTTTGTCTTTCCCTACGACAATAGATTTCAAACTTGCCAAGGTTGTTGATAGATTGAATGCTTCCGCATCTACTTTCTCTCTGATCCTTTGTTCTTCTTCTTGAATTTCAGCCAAACTATTCTCTAACAACTTCTCAAACAAATACTCTTGGAAATGATTGATGGCCAACATAAAATCGATCTCATCTTTCAAGATCTCCTTTGTGCTTTGAACTCTTATTTCACCCCTATTGTCCTTCGCTTTCAACCATAGATTGTTAGAAATAGGCACAGGAAAATTCATTTCTTTTTCCTCTTCGTGCGTTCTATTTTCCGCAAAATAGTCGAAGGACTTTTTCTCAAAATACACCCAAAGCAATCCTTTATTTGGATAGGCGATTGCATCCTTTTTCAATGTGATAGTTCCAGAGTTTTCCAAGCCTTGGTAAACTCGTGGACTATTGTATCCGTGAACTCTTTTTGAAATGGTCAAAACCCACTTTTCCACCATACTCTTTAAGAAAAAGTCATCAATCTTAGTCAAACGGTTTTTGTTGATTTCCATGAGTCCTGCTCCCTTACTCACAGCGACCAATCGATAGGTGCTATCTTCCTCGTTCTTCTTAGTGAGCAAACTGAACATCAGTTCCCCAGACTTTACGCTGTACAGGTAATTTAAAGGGGTTCTATACTCTCCATTTTCATCGATATCTACATAGAAAATATCTAGTTCTCCTGAGGTTACCATCCAAAAGCGGTCTGATTTCCCAAGAATAAGTGATTGATTTTCTGCGAGTTTTAATTTTCTATTTTCAAACATAACTACTAAGATTAATGAGAGTCAATTAATTTGGCATAGGTTCCATTCAGTGCTAGTAACTCAGAATGTGTTCCTCTTTCTACGATTTTTCCGAAGTTCATTACGATGATTTCATCGCAATCCATGATGGTACTCAATCTGTGGGCTACAATCAAACAAGTACACCCTCTCTTTTTGATGTTGTCCATCACTATCTTTTCAGACTTAGGGTCTAGAGCACTTGTGGCTTCATCCATAATTAAAATGGATGGATTCAAGGCAAGAGCTCTTGCAATTTCTAAACGTTGTCGTTGACCTCCACTGAAGTTGGTACCACGCTCCATTACGTCGCTATCATAAGCGTTGGCTCTAGCGGCTACTACGTCATGAATGGCGGCATCGCGGGCGGACTGTATGATGTGTTTCTCTGGAATTTTCGAATCCCAAAAGGCAATATTTTCTTGAATTGTTCCTTTGAACATGAGTACTTCTTGATCGATGACTGCTACGGATTCTGTCAGAATATGTCTTGGAATATCCTTTCGTTGCACATCATCAAATAAGATTTGTCCTTCCCAAGGAGCATACAATCCAGAAGCTAACTTTGCTACGGTAGATTTACCACTACCAGACCCTCCTACCAAGGCAACTCTGCTACCTGGTTTTAATTTTAAACTAAAATCGTCTATGAGCGCAGGCATATTGGTATTGTATCCAAAGCTGATATTTTTCATTTCAAAATGCCCGGTAAGCTTTCTATAACTTTGTTCTTCTGTTGAAGACTCTTTCTCTTCTTCTTTGTCCTCATTGAATTCGTCCGACGCTTCGTAATTCAATACATCATCGATACGTTGCATATCACCTTCTGTTTCTTGTAATAAACTTCCCACGCTTACCAATTGATTTACGGGTCTCATGAAGTTATTCATCAGATAAATGAATGCTACTAACATACCCAAAGTCATGTCTCCATCCATCACTCTAAGCGCTCCTATACCCAGAATTAATGAATTGTTTAATGACATTAATAAAGGTGGAATCACATTCAATCGAGTTGTTAACCAACCCAATTCTTGTTGAGCATTGGTCACTTTTGCTAAATATCCTGTCCACGTGGTAAAGAAATCATTCTCTCTACCCGAGGCCTTGAGGGTTTCAATCATACTAATTCCCGAGGTCGTTGTTCCCAGAAGTTTTCCATTTTCGTTGATCATTCTTCTGTTTCCATCCTTTCTTGCTGTGGAAACATACTGCAGTGCAGCAATGTTTAAGGCAGCCATTGCAATTCCTATAAGCGTTAGTACAACGTCATAAGAGAACATCAAAACTGCGTAGAAGACAACCACGATGACATTTAAAACTGAATTCGCAAGATTACCACTCAATAGCCTGGCAACTTTGTCATTTAAAGAGACTCTATTTCCAATTTCTCCACTGTAACGTTGGGTGAAAAATGAGATGGGAAGATGAAAAACATGCCACAAAAACTTAGCAGATGTGGCCAGAGCCAATTTGGTCTCAAGACGGAGCAAGTAGTATTGCTGTAGATAGATTAGTATGGCATTGATGGTTAACATTCCTCCCATGACCAACAAGAGCGGCATCACGAATTCTGAAATACCGTTTATCAAGTATTTATCTATGAACATCTTTGTAAAAGAAGGAACTACCAAACCAGGAATCACCAAGAAAAGACTTGCCAGTACAATGTATGTAATACTCAGTTTTGAGTTTTTAACTCTTGCAGCAAGTGCACTGGCCATGCCCTTTTTCTCATTTCCTTTTTCAAAATTCTCTCCAGGTTTGAAAATCAATACAACTCCAGTATATGCTTCATCAAACTCTTTGTGAGTCACGTGATATCTTCCTCCTGCAGGATCACTTAAATACACTCTGTCTTTTGTAAACCCTTCAATTACCAAGAAGTGATTAAAGTTCCAGAATATGATTGCTGGCATTTCAAGTTCCATTAACTTTTCAATGGATTTTGCATATCCTTTGGCTTCTAGTCCGAAGTTTCTCGCTGCTTTTAAGACATTGGTTGCTTTTAAACCATCTCTTGATACTCCACAAGCAATTCTCAGTTTCTCTAAGGGAACAAACTTTCCGTAATATCCTAAAATGATACTCAATGCAGCTGCACCACACTCTACGGCCTCCATCTGAAGCACAGTAGGTGTTTTCACTGGACGCGCGTGTTTTTTTATAACGAGTTCTTTTTTATTGCTCATGATATTAGGTATTAGTATAGGTCAAAGAATTTCTTTAATGCTGGCACTACAATGGTTACAGGAGG
>CAZTFN010000208.1:0-7390 GCA_964612905.1 uncultured Flavobacterium sp.
GGAAGTGCTTTTACATCACGAGATTGATTTTGAAGTAGGTGGGCACACAGAATCCTTGATTCTGAATGCAGACCTAGCGATGAAAAGTCCGGGGATTCATCATAGAGTTCCCATCGTATTGAAATTGGTTGATCAACGCATTCCAGTGATCTCTGAGATTGAATTCGCATGGAGATATACCGATGCAAAAACGATCGCTATCACAGGAACCAATGGAAAAACAACCACAACCTCATTGACCTATCACATTCTAAAAAATGCAGGGTTGAGTGTAGGGGTTGCAGGAAATATTGGCGACAGCTATGCGAAACACGTGGCTGAAAACAATGTGGAGAATTACGTGTTGGAAGTGAGTAGTTTTCAATTGGATGGAGTTAAAAAATTCTGCCCAGACATTGCGATTCTGACCAACATCACACCAGATCATATGGACCGATATGATTACGATGTGTACAATTATATCGCTTCAAAATTTAAGATCACCAAGAATCAAAGAGCGGGTCAGTATCTGATCTATGATGCAGATGATTACATCACGGGAGAAGGGATGAAGATCCACCTTCCTTATGCGAATCTAGTTCCATTTTCAATTGAGAAAGAGTTGGAATACGGAGCATTTTTAAAAGAAGATAAAATAATAATAAGATTAAATACAGAAGAATTTAGCATGAGCATTTCTAAATTATCATTACAAGGAAAACACAACATAAAAAACACCATGGCGGCAACGTTAGCATCGCAATTGCTAAACGTTAGAAGTCAATCTGTCAAAGAGAGTCTTTCCAACTTTGAAGGAGTTGAACACAGGCTTGAAAATGTGCAAAAAGTGGGAGGAGTAAAATTTATCAACGACTCCAAAGCAACCAATGTAAACGCTACCTATTATGCGTTAGAATGTATGGAGCAACCAACAGTTTGGATTGTAGGTGGGGTGGATAAAGGAAATGATTACACAGATTTATTGCCATTGGTGAGAGAAAAAGTGAGAGCCATCGTTTGTTTAGGAAAAGACAATGAGAAGATTAAAAGTGTTTTTGGGAATGTTGTGGACATGGTGATTGAAACGATGGGGGCCGAAGAAGCGGTGAAAGTAGCATATAAGTTGTCACAGAAAGGAGATACTGTATTGTTATCACCAGCATGTGCAAGTTTCGATTTGTTCCAAAACTATGAAGACAGAGGTCGACAGTTTAAAGAAGCAGTAAGAGGCTTGGTTTAATAATCTAATAATTGAATAAGCGAATAATAAAATAAATCAATTTAAGCTGGGCCCTGAGCGAAGTCGAAGGGTGAAACTTTGCCGCTTTGCAACTTTGAGACTAACAAGATGAGAGAACTATTCAGACATATCAAGGGAGACAGAACCATTTGGGCGCTGGTTGCCATCTTGGCAATTTTCTCGTTTATGCCTGTGTATAGCGCAAGTGCCAACTTGGTAAATGTTGTTGGAGGTTCAACGTTAGGATATTTGTTGAAGCATGTGGTTCTTTTGATCATGGGCTTTGCCATTATCTACGGTGTACATAAAATTCCTTATCGATATTTCAGTGGAGGTTCGGTATTGATGCTTCCCGTAGTTTTTGTGCTTCTGATCTTCACTTTAGCACAAGGAAATACCATTGGTGGTGCGAATGCCAGTCGATGGATTCGCATTCCGTTTGTAGGAATCGGATTTCAAACATCCACCTTAGCAGGTTTGGTTTTGATGGTGTATGTGGCCAGATATCTTGCGAAGAACAAAGACAATCAGATAAAATTTAAGGAAAGTTTGTGGCAGCTTTGGTTGCCCGTCGGTTTGATTTTAATGCTCATCTTACCTGCCAACTTTTCTACCACAGCCATTATCTTTTTTATGATTTTGGTTGTTGCTTTTATAGGTGGGTACCCTCCCAAATACATCGGATTTATTATTGGTTCAGGAGTTGTGGTTTTAGCGCTATTTGTGTTAACCGCAAAAGCCTTTCCAGATTTAATGCCGAACCGTGTGAATACCTGGGAAAAGCGAATCGAAAGTTTTTGGTCGCCTTCCGAAGGAACAGAGGCCTATCAAGTAGAGAAAGCAAAGATTGCCATTGCAACAGGTGGTCCTGTAGGAAAAGGACCTGGGAAAAGTGTTCAAAAGAACTTTTTACCGCAGTCTTCGTCCGACTTTATTTATGCCATTATCGTAGAAGAATATGGTTTGTTGGGTGCTCTTTTGATTGTATTTGTATACTTCCTTCTGTTCTTTAGAATTTTTATCACGGTGCGCAAAGCATCCACAGTTTTTGGAACCTTGTTAGTTATTGGTGCGGGATTACCTATCATCTTTCAAGCTTGTATCAATATGGCAGTAGCCACCAATTTGTTCCCTGTAACGGGACAAACGTTGCCGTTAATCAGTAGTGGAGGAACCTCCATTTGGATGACTTGTTTTGCTATTGGAATGATCTTAAGTGTAAGTGCTTCCAAAGAAGAAACTGAAGAGTCAATATTAGACGATAACCCTTTAGATATATTGCATGAAACATTGTAAGTCAACATATAATGGGAATATCAGAATTATGGATAACAATGTTCCATACGACCGAATTCATAAAACAGCTATGACCGTATGAAACCATCGATTAAAGTACTTATTAGTGGCGGAGGGACAGGAGGTCATATCTATCCTGCGATTGCGATTGCGAACGAGATTCGGGCGCGTTATCCAGAGGCAAAGTTTCTATTTGTGGGAGCTCAGGATAAAATGGAGATGGAAAAGGTTCCACAGGCAGGTTACGAGATCAAAGGATTGTGGATTTCTGGAATTCAAAGAAAACTGACTTTAAAGAATTTGTCTTTTCCGTTCAAACTAATCAGTAGTTTGTGGAAAGCAGGAAGAATTATCCGAGAATTCAAACCCGATGTAGCCATTGGAACAGGTGGATTTGCAAGTGGGCCAACTTTATACGTGGCGAGCAGAAGGGGAATTCCAACCTTAATTCAGGAGCAAAATTCCTATCCAGGAATCACTAATAAATATTTGAGTAAAAAAGCAAATGCCATTAGTGTTGCTTACGACAATTTAGAGCGATTTTTCCCTTCCAACAAATTGGTAAAAACGGGAAACCCAGTTCGTGCAGATTTACTTTCTATTCACAAAGTTGAAAAAATCAAAGAAGCACACGAACTGTATAATTTAAAGAAGAAACGAAAAACGATTTTGATTCTAGGTGGAAGCCTAGGAGCAAGAAAAATAAATGAATTGATTGCAGAAAACCTGCCGTTCTTCAAAGAACAAAAGGTGCAATTGTTATGGCAATGCGGAAAGCTTTATTACGAGCAATACAAGCAGCATGATGAAAAGAAGAATGTACATGTGCATGCCTTTATCAATCGAATGGATTTGGCATATGCGGCGGCAGATATCATCATTTCTAGAGCTGGAGCAAGCTCGGTTTCCGAATTATGCATTGTGGGAAAACCAACGATTTTCATACCGTCCCCAAACGTGGCCGAAGATCACCAAACAAAAAACGCCAAAGCAATTTCAGATAAGCATGCAGCAATTTTACTAAAAGAAAGCGATTTAGAAACGTTTCCAATTCTTTTTGAATCACTCATTAAGGATGAAGGAAAGCAAGAAAGTTTAAGCGAAAACATCAAGGAATTGGCATTGCCAAACGCAACCAATCACATTGTAAACCAAGTAGAGAAGTTATTAAATCTGTGAACTTAAAAGAAGTACATAACATCTATTTTGTAGGAATCGGAGGCATCGGAATGAGTGCCCTTGCTCGATATTTTCATGCGAATGGAAAGAAGGTAGCGGGCTACGATAAAACTTCAACGAAGATCACGGATGGACTTCAGTCTTTAGGTATTGAGATTCATTTTGAAGATGCTATCGAGAATATGCCTGACGCATATAAAAATCCAAAGACTTCTTTGATTGTCTTTACACCTGCAATTCCGAATTCACATGCTGAACTGAACTTCTTTATGAAGAATGATTTCACCGTAATGAAGCGTGCAGAAGTTCTAGGTCTGATTACCAAAAACTCATTTTGTTTTGCGGTTGCAGGAACACATGGGAAAACCACAACTTCTTCAATTCTTGGGCATATCTTACAGCCCTATGATGTGACAAGTTTCTTAGGTGGAATTTCGGAGAACTATCATTCCAATTTGATTTTAGGAAAAGATGAAGTGAGTGTGGTGGAAGCCGATGAGTTTGACCGATCGTTTTTAAAGCTATCTCCCAATATAGCCTGCATCACATCTACGGATGCTGATCACTTAGATATTTATGGAGAACATGCTGAATTGCAACAATCTTTCCAAGAGTTTGCCGATTTGGTTTCTAATCGATTGTTTGTTGCAAAAGGTGTTGAGGTTAAAGGATCGACTTATGCAGTAGAAGAAGAAGCGGATTATCAAATCCAAAATGTAACTATTGAAAACGGGTCCTATGTTTTCGATATTAAATCACCAACAGAAACTATACAAGGTGTTGAGTTTTCTTTGCCAGGAAAGCACAATTTAATGAATGCTTTGGCCGCGTTTGCCATGGCAGATACTTATGATATATCCATTGATAGTATTAAAGATTCATTGAAGTCTTTCAAAGGTGTAGAAAGAAGATTCTCATACAGAATCAAATCAGATGACTTGGTGTTGATCGATGATTATGCGCATCACCCAACAGAAATTAATGCCGTTTATGATGCCGTTGAAGAGATGTATCCAGCTGAAAAGAACTTGGTGATCTTTCAGCCGCATTTATTCTCGAGAACACGAGACTTTGTGGATGACTTTGCATCAGCATTATCCAAGTTTGATGCGGTGAGAGTGTTGGATATTTACCCAGCAAGAGAGTTGCCGATTGAAGGTGTTACTTCGACTTGGTTATTATCCAAAATTGACAACCAAAATAAAAAATTAATCCAGCCTCACGACTTGATTTCAGAGATTCAGAATTCGGAAGGACGCGTAGTAGCGATGTTAGGTGCAGGTGACATTGGAGCCATGATTGATGCCGTAGTAAAAGAACTCAATTCCATAGAAAAAGTATGAAGTTGAAGAGAATATTAAAATACCTGATGCTATTCGTTTTGATTCTGTCTTTAGGGTTCTTGTACAGTTTTTCAAATATGAAAAATGGACAGCGAACTATTGAGAAAATTCAGGTGGAATTTGAGTCGGGAGAGAACCTGTTTTTGACCCATTCCATGGTTAATAAGTTGTTAATACAAAACGATAGTTCGGTTCAAAATCAAGCAAAATCTGTAATAGATTTATATAGTTTAGAGCAGAAAGTTCTGGAGAACCCATATATCGAGAAAGTATCGCTGTATGTCAGTATCGACGGGACATTGAACTCGGTCATCAAACAACGTACACCTATTGCTAGAGTAATAGGTGGTAGTGACGTATATTATATTGATGCACAAGGGGTAAAGGTTCCGCTTTCGGAAAATTATTCGGCAAGAGTGCCTTTGATCACGGGAGTAAAAAAAGAAAACCTAACAGGAGTATATCAGTTATTACAGAAAATTGTTGCTGATGATTTCTTGAAAAAGGAAATAGTAGGAATTCATTTTGATCCATCAAATGACTGTTCATTCACCGTGCGAAGCGGTAATTATAAAATAGAGTTTGGACAGTTGAAAGAAATGAACCAAAAGTTTAGAAAGCTAAAAGCGTTTTACAATAAGGCGTTTTTGGATAGTACGATACAAACGTATAAAACCATCAATATTAAATACCACAACCAAGTTGTTGGTGTAAAATAGAACACATGGAAAATCATAAGATCGCTGTCGGTTTAGATATTGGAACAACCAAGATTGTTGCCATGATCGGTCGTAAAAACGAATACGGAAAACTGGAAGTTTTAGGTATTGGAAAAGCGAAAAGTTTAGGAGTAAAGCGAGGTGTTGTGAGCAATATCACGCAGACCATTCAATCCATTCAACAGGCTGTTGAGGAAGCGGAAAGCGTTTCTGGACAGAGAATTGAAAACGTAGTTGTAGGAATCGCAGGTCAACACATTCGCAGTTTGCATCATAGCGACTACATCACGAGAAGCAATTCGGATGAAGTGATTGAAGATGTAGACATCGATAACCTCGTGAATCAAGTTCACAAATTGGTGATGTTGCCGGGTGAAGAGATCATTCATGTATTACCACAAGAGTTCAAGGTAGACAGTCAAGCTGATATCAAGGAGCCAATTGGGATGTATGGAGGTCGACTCGAAGCAAATTTCCACGTAGTTGTTGGACAAGTTTCTTCGATTAGAAATATTGGCCGATGTGTGAAAAGCGCAGGGCTTGATCTTTCAGAAATTACCCTAGAACCTTTAGCATCTGCATCTGCGGTGTTAAGTCAGGAAGAGAAAGAAGCAGGAGTTGCTCTGATCGATATAGGTGGTGGAACTACGGATCTTGCGATTTTCAAAGATGGAATTATCAGACATACCGCTGTGATTCCTTTTGGAGGAAATGTAATCACAGAAGACATCAAAGAAGGTTGTTCGATTATCGAAAAACAAGCGGAATTGTTGAAGATCAAATTCGGATCTGCTTGGCCGGGAGAAAACAAGGATACAGAGATTGTTTCCATTCCGGGATTAAGAGGGAGAGAGCCTAAGGAGATTACCTTAAAGAACCTATCAAAGATCATTCATGCTCGTGTTCAAGAGATCATTGAACATGTGTATTTAGAAATAAAAAATTACGGGCACGAGACCCAAAAAGGAAAATTGATTGCAGGAATCGTCCTTACAGGAGGAGGATCTCAATTAAAGCATTTGCGTCAGTTGGTGGAATACATCACAGGAATGGATGCGAGAATTGGATATCCAAACGAGCATTTGGCAGGAGATTCAGATGATGCTTTATCGAGTCCATCTTACGCAACCGCTGTTGGGTTGTTGATGGAAGGCTTGGAAAACCATGTAAGAGAAGACAAACCAGAGGAAGAAGAAGTTGTTGAGGAAACAACTCAAGAAGAAGAGCAAGAAGCGGTGGTAGAAGAACCACCAAAGAAGAAAAAGAAATCCTTCTTTGAAAAGTTCACAGACGGATTGAAAGAATTTTTAGACAACGCTGAGTAAGACTTAAAGTCTGAAGTCGAAAGGTGAAAGTCTATAGGCAAAAAGAATTAGAAGCTAGATGTCCGAAGCTTTATGCGTAGGACATACATATACAAGGAAAAACCAAAACATCAGTAGAGCCATCATTATGAGTGCAGATTTTGATAATATACATTTTGACATGCCGAAGTCACAATCCAATGCCATCAAGGTAATTGGAGTAGGTGGAGGAGGAAGTAATGCTGTAAATCACATGTTTACCCAGAATATCAGAGGGGTAGATTTTGTGATTTGCAACACCGACGCACAAGCACTAGAGAATAGTCCTAT
>CAZTFN010000209.1:0-7375 GCA_964612905.1 uncultured Flavobacterium sp.
GAGACCATTTAGAAATAAAAAGCACCTCAAAAAACGTATAGAAACTTTGAAGAAACAACTTCCTGTTGATGTGGATCCTATTTTGAGAGAAAAAGCCTTAATTGCGAACTTTCTTCATAGTAAAGAAGCCGGTACGGTTGGAACTACCGCATTTACACGCAACTGTGATGAATCTTTCTTAAATGTTGTAATTAAATAACTTGAAAAGTCCAAGAAACAAAGTACTTATGATACTACTTTTAGTATTCTCTTGCCCAACATTTGGGCAAAGTGAATATCATAGTGCTCAAATTCTTACCGACTATATCCAAGAAATCAACAAACTGGATTTCAAAAAAGCCAGAGAAAAAGTTCCTTCTACTCCCTTTCAATTAAAGGAATATCTCGAAAGTCTTTCTTTTGTCCTAGAAGATGATGGCTATACAGATGCTGACAGTATACCCAAATTCATCCGAGAAATTAAAGTCAATGAATCGAACCGTAAAGAAGAGTATATTCTACAGAATGTTATCTGGGGATACTACCTTTTCAGGTATGAGCAGAACCGGATTGAAGCATTTTCTTTTTTGAGAACAGCGCGACAAGAATCGGCTGAAATACAAAATAGAGAACTCGAAAAGTTGTCCTTGGTATTAATCCTTAGGTTATATCAAAAAGGAATCCTACAGGCCGATAAAGAATATGATTTTTTCTTGGATCAGTTGGAAAAGCTAGCAACGAACAAGTATGATTGGTTGATCATCTACAACTTGACTTTCGGCTTGCTCTCTCAAGAAGAAACCTATGATAAGGACGAATCTAAAAATCAGACAAAGTTTGATCGTCTCTTTCGCAAGTATGATTCTGTCTTTGATCTCAGTGAGAATATTTCTCCTACAATCCATTATAATTATTGGTTGAACAAAGGAAATTATATCATCCGAGAAGATCCGCAATTAGCGAAACAATATTATACCGAAGCAGGGAACAATTTGGGTGATGAAAATAATTTTATAGAGAAAAAGAAAACCATCTGCTTCCAATTGTATCGTGCTGAAAGAGCATTAGGAAATCAAGAAAAAGCCTTTCAATATTTAAGAGATGCCAAACAATATTTTCGAAAGGCCGACAGCCTGCGAAATTACTTTATACTCTATACTTATAAAGCCGATTTATTTCATGATTTAAAACAAGATGATTCCGCTTTTATATATGAAAGAAAGGTCAAATATCTTGGATTGAATTTAACCTCTCAGAAACACAATCTTGAGATTTCAAAGATCAAAGCTCGATTGGATACAGCGGAAAAAGAAAAACAAATCTTAGAGCAGCGAACACTACTTACTGGATTAATCATTGTGATTGTTATTGGCAGCTTTGTTGGATATTTACTTTTAAAAAGCTCGCGAAGAAAACGCCTCTTAGCCCTTCAAGAAAAAGAAATTGAAACACAAAAGAATCTCACACTACTGAAGGAACAAGAGATCTCTACCATCAATGCCATGGTAGAAGGTCAGGAAAAAGAACGCAAGCGAGTAGCCGAAGATTTACATGACAATTTAGGATCTGTCATTGCCACCTTGAAATTGCATTTTGAGAATCTTCGTATCAACAGAGAACGAAAAAAAATCGATCAAGAACAGTTGTTTGACAAAACCGAGAACTTAATTGATGAAGCCTATCAAAAAGTGAGAAGTATTGCGCATGCAAAGAACGCTGGGGTGATAGCCAATCAAGGACTCTTGTTTGCTGTAAAACTGATGGCAGAAAAAATCTCTGCTGCCAATACCATTCAGATTGATGTGATTGACTACGGTCTGGAAAAACCTCTGGAAAATAGTTTAGAAATCTCCCTTTTTCGTATCATCCAAGAACTCACCACCAACATCATCAAGCATGCACAAGCAAATCATGCCACCATTAACATCTCCCAAGACGAAGAAGACATTACCATTTTGATAGAAGACAATGGAATTGGTATGGACACTTCACAAATTGATCTCCAAAAAGGAATGGGCTTACATTCCATCAAAACCCGCGTAGAACACCTAAATGGGACTTTCACTATTGACTCCACTCCTACCAAAGGAACCACGATTATTATTCAGATTCCTAGCTAGAATCTTACCTCCATCACCTTTTTACGGAAAACCGTAACTCGTTGAAAAATACCTAGTTGTGGGTATTGAAATTAACTTTAAACTCCGAATCTTTGGCGAATAATAAGCCAATTTAAAATAGTATAGTAATGAAAAGAGAAGAAGCAAATAATTTTTTGACAAAAATTGAAGAAGAAATGCCTAGCATAGAGAAGAAAAAATTCCTGTCCTATGCAGCAGTTGTTGAAAACTCGAAAATAAATAATGATTTTATAATAGAGCTAGGAATTTGTTTGGAGTCAGCAGGGTTATTAGAATTTCATGAAAACTTAATAGATGTTGTATATGAAGTTTGGAACTCAGAATTAATTAGAAAGAAAATAAAAGAAGAACAGATTATTGCTATTGATTGTGGCCTAGTTGACAAACTTGATAAAGATACAGATGGAGATGATTGTTGCGTTGAAATCAGAAAGTATAAAAAATATCAGCAAAAACTTGAAGGTGGACTAAGTATATCTAATGTAAAGCACTTTGCTAAATCTGGAACACTGGGCTGCATATTTAAGTTGAAAGGATCAAAGGCAAAATATGCCATAACAAATGCACATGTTGTAGACTACAGCAGTTGTAAACATAATCATAAAACCATAATGCACCCCTCAAAAAGTGATTCCACCTTTAGTACAAATATCGAGATTGGAAATATTCATTGGATATGTGATAATGAATACGTAGACGCAAGTATTATTGAATTAAAAAGCACTATTGAGATAGGAAAGCCTCTAAGATGTTCGACTTTAGACTTAGATATTCCAATTTCTCCGGTGGAGAACATGACTGTAATAAAATGTGGTAGGTCAACTGGTCTTACTCAAGGTTCTATTAGATCTATTAAATGTTGTCTTTTTATTTATAATGATAATGGCACAATCAAAAAGAGATATAGAGACCAAATTATAACCTCATGTATGGCTTGTAAAGGGGATTCTGGCTCAGTATTAGTGCAAGAAAAAACAGGTCATGTTGTTGGTTTAATTTTTGCAAAGTCCTTTGGAAAAACACAAGTGAACTTTGCTAATATCTTTACAAATATTTTTAGCCAGCAAGTTTCACAGACACAATGTAAACCCCAAATAGAATTTGATCAATTTATTTAATAAAAGTATAAAGATGAAAACATTTGTTAGAAGAGGAGATACAGAAACTTCTTATGTTTTAATGACTGATGATGATACAGGAGAATCACTCCTAGAAGGTGTATTTGTTAAATGGAAAGGCAATTTTCCATCAAAAATTACAATAACTAAGAACAGTATCGAAGGATTTAAGATTTTAAGAATTGATGGTATTTTAAGTAATCGATGCCAAGATAGTCAAGAGGAGTGTGATGAGCTACAAATTAAGGGTACGATAAAGGAGAAGGGAGATGCTACTGTTGATAAAAAGTTCAAGATTAGAAAACTTGTTTCTTTAAAGAATACTACCACATGGTTATTAAATTTTGACCCAGATGAGGTAGAGAAAAAAGCTTATAAAATCCGAAAGTGTAAAAAATGTTATGACGGAATTATAATTCCCGAAGTCAAGAAAGGTAAAGTGATACAACCTATTTAGTGAAAAATGAACTAAACTATTTTTCTGCTTATTTAACCATAATAGCCTTACTTCTATTTAATACTTGTTATTCACAGAAATTCGATTTTCAAGAAATTTCACATGCTTTTAATGAAAATGACTTTAATAAAGTTGACTCATTACTTAATAATGTTAATCAAGAAGAACTTATAGATATTGATAAAGCGAATTTATTTTTCCTCTTCTCAGAATATTACTTCAGTCAAGATAAATATGATAAGGCATATGAATATATTCTTTCTTCAAAGGATCTATTCATAAAATTAAACGTGATAGAAGCAATCAATCGATGTAATACTTACATTTTTAAAATCTCCGCTTATTCTAATATTAAAATAAACATTAAAAATTTAATTAAAGAAACCAAAGAATTAGCTCTAAAGTATGGAGACTCTATTACTCTTAAAAAAGTTTATGGGAGAATAGCCGCCGACTATATTCAAGGGGAAAAAGGAGAATTAGCAATTAGGATTTATAAAAATATAATTCCATTAGCAATAGGAATGAATGATTCATTAACTATTGGAGCTTGTTATGATAATATATCATTGTCTTACGATTATACTTCGCCTCCGATTTTGGATTCCTCTCTGTTCTACAATAGACTAGCGGAAAAATACTTCATTCAGTCAAAACAACCTAATCGTCTTCTTTACAATTATAATAATAGAGCTATGATATACAAATACAAAGAAGACTATGTTAACGCCATATCATTTCTGTTAAAAGCCGATTCAATAACTACATTTGAAAATATAATTACCGATAAAATTTTAATTTATGAGAATCTAATATCATGCTATGAGCATCTCTCGAATTATGAAAAACAGGTAAAATATTTTAAACTTCTCAATAAACTTCGGGATAGTTTAAACGCTGTTGCTCAAAATATTTCTATTGCTGAAATTCAAGAAAAATACGACAATGAGAAACTTAGAGCTAATAAATTCGAAATCGAGGCTCAGATGGCTACCTCAAAACTCAATGAGAAAATAGCAAAAAATCAGAAAAATACTATTCTTGTAGGAGGTGCAATTGTTCTATGTATTATTGTTCTAGCAGGATCTTTATCATTAAAAAACTCCCGCCGCAAACGCCTCCTAGCCTTTCAAGAAAAAGAACTCGAAACTCAAAAGAACCTTACACTTCTCAAAGAACAAGAAATTTTAGCCATCAATGCCATGGTGGAAGGTCAAGAGAAGGAACGAAAGCGAGTGGCAGAAGATTTGCACGACAATCTTGGATCTGTGATTGCTACCTTAAAGTTGCATTTTGACAACTTACGTGTGAATCGAAAACGGAAAAAAGTAGATCAAGAAACTTTGTTCAATAAAACAGAAAACCTGATTGATGAAGCCTATCAAAAAGTACGAAACATTGCACATGCTAAAAACGCTGGAGTCATTGCGAATCAAGGTTTGTTGGTTGCCGTGAAACTTATGGCAGAAAAAGTATCTTCTGCCAACACCATTCAAATTGAGGTCATAGATCATGGTTTGGAAAAACCTTTGGAAAACAGTTTGGAAATTGCACTCTTTAGAATCATTCAGGAACTTACTACCAACATTATCAAGCACGCACAAGCCAATGAAGCAACTATTAATATTTCGCAAGATGAGGAAGATATTATGGTAATCATTGAAGACAATGGGATCGGAATGAATGCTTCTCAAATTGATCTCAACAAAGGAATGGGATTGCATTCCATCAAAACTCGAGTAGAACATTTGGAAGGAAGCTTTACTATTGACTCTACTCCTACCAAAGGAACGACTATTATTATTCAGATTCCGAGTTAAAACAAGCTAAATTAGCTTTGGGCGCTTCTTGGTTCTTAAGAAAACACCTACATTTAGGTATCCTGCTATATGAAAATAAATACCTTTCTATGAAAGAGGAAAAGTGAAATAAATATTTAAATTAATCTCGAGAATAATATGAAAAAAGAGGAGATCCAATGTAATAAAAATGAAATGTTGACTGGTTACGTTAATTGCGAGGACCATGATACTTTTCAATTCATTTATGGAGGTTTAAATCACGGTACATTCTATTGTGTGTTTTGTAAGTTGGGTATAGAGAACGATTACCTAAAAAAAATCACCTTCCAACTTTATAATTATAAAGGACGTTTCAATATAAAAAACAAACAAGAAGAAGATGATGAATTAAATCCAGACAAAGAAAAGAAGCCACAATTTAAGTTTATCTCAATGAAAGCTTCTTTCTCTAAAAAATACGATATGGCAATCAGTTTAAGTGATTGTAAAACGATCTTAAGAATTAATATGCCTGTGACATGGAAGATTCGTAAAGATTATTGTGAAGAATATAGTTTCGCATCTGATCCCTTACATATAAAGGATCTAGAAAGGATTCATGTAAATAGAGAGTTCATTTCAATCTTTAAACCAAAGCTGACTGATGATGATCTTGAAATAATTTTCACAAAAATGGCTAGTGAGGTGAACACAATGGCGCTAAATCGTAATTGTGAGCGATCAAAAATGAAGGTAGTCCCACCTCCTAAAGACAGATAGTCTTAAAATCCATTCTATTATAATGTACCTTCTTTATCAATATACCTACTTAGAGGGATATTTGACAATCCAAGATTCTGTACATTTGAGTAAATCAAAACAGTTATGATAACAATCGCTCTCGCAGAAGATCATCAAATGCTCATTGATGGAGTCAAGTCGTTTTTTGAATACGACGAAGACATCAACATCATTGGAGCCGTCAATAACGGAAAGGACCTGGTCAAACTGGTCTCTTTAAAACAACCCAAACTGGTTATTACGGATATCCGTATGCCGATCATGGATGGAATTCAGGCCACCAAACAGATCAAACAGGATTTCCCGCATATCAAAGTCCTCGCCATGACCATGTTTGATCAGCCAGAAGCGATCAAACAAATGCTAGATGCCGGTGCGACGGGGTATATTCTGAAAAATTCGGGGATTAAAATGTTATCGGAAGCGATTCATGTGGTAGCTGCTGGAGAAACCTTCTTTGATAAAAATGTAGCACTGAACTTTATGAACGATTACATTCAAGACAATACCAAGGTTGGGAAATCGGACAAAGTCGTATTATCAAATCGTGAGAAGGAAATCTTGCACTTGATAGCTAATGGAAAGACCTCAAAAGACATCGCTGAATCTTTATTCATTGCCAAGACTACGGTGGATACACACCGTAAGAACATGATCCGAAAGCTTCAGTTAAACTCTGGTAATGAACTGATTAAATATGCGATTGATATGAAGTATCAATTCTAATTCGCCACATCCGATAAAAACTTGATGCGCATCAAACGAAGTTCTTCTTCGTCATAATCGCCATCAAATTCATCTAGGGCCTCTTGAATCTTGTCGGATTCGGCTTCCATGAAGTAGTCGTGAATCTCTTCTTGTTGATCTTCATCTACTAAATCTTCAATGGCATAATCGATGTTCAATTTGGTTCCTGAGTAGACAATAGCCTCCATTTCCTTGATCAGTTCGGGCATTTCCAAACCTTTGGAACTAGCAATGTCTTCTAATGGAAGTTTTCGATCCGTATTTTGAATGATGTACAACTTCAGCCCTGAATTGACACCCGTACTTTTTACGATCAAATCATCTGGGCGTGTAATATCGTTGTCATCCACA
>CAZTFN010000210.1:0-7365 GCA_964612905.1 uncultured Flavobacterium sp.
ATCTGAATCTGAGTACAAGGTTACTGCCATCAAAGAGACCTTGGATAAAACAAATTTGAACTCAATACATGAAAATGACTTTGTGAATTTAGAGCGAGGAATGAAATTGGGAGATCGTTTGGATGGACATATTGTTCAAGGCCATGTGGATCAAACAGGGATTTGTACAGAAATCAAAGATGCAGAAGGGAGTACGTATTTTACTTTTGAATATGACCCAACTTTAAGCAATATTACTATAGAAAAAGGATCAGTTACTGTGAATGGGGTGAGTTTGACAGTAGTGAATTCTGGTGAGAATAGATTTAGTGTTGCGATTATTCCTTATACTTTAGAACATACAACGTTTCAATACCTTACAATAGGTTCCGTAGTGAATTTAGAATTTGATGTGATTGGAAAATACGTAACGAGACTTCAAGAATTGAATCGTTAATCCTTTAGTTTGCGAACCCCGTAATAAAGACCAGCAGCAAGTAGTAAAAACGCTCCGCCATCAATCGGTAGCCCTGGTGGAGGAGGTGGGCTAGATGGAGGGGGAACCGCCTGGCTGTTCATAACAAGGGACCAGCATACGACTATTACTAGTGTAAGTAAACTTTTTTTCTTCATTTTATATCCCCCCAGATTAAAACTTTGAAATTAAATATTTTCTGCTGTAAATATAGTTGATAAATCTTGATATACCGCAACAATCAACTAAAAAATTGTGGACCCAGAAGGGCTCGAACCTTCGACCCCCTGATTATGAGTCAGGTGCTCTAACCAGCTGAGCTATGGGTCCTAACTAATAGTTTGCAAAGGTAAAAACTTTTTAGAAATGCAAATGCCATTTCTGAAATATATTATTTGCTTCTTGACATTAAATAAGAGCCGAAGGCTTTTAGCTTCTTTTTGTTGTCTTCCGATGTGTTGATTTTCTCTAACGAAGAGAAGGAAGCTGTGGTATATTCTTTGATTAAATTTTGGATCAATAAAGGAATATCGTAGCGTTCAAAAATTCGTTTTACTTCGTCTATTTTGATGGAATTGTCTTGAAGTTTTTGTTTGTAGAAGAAAAGTAGTTTTTGTTGGTCTTCTTCTTGTGCCAATTCCAATGCCTTCAAATAAAGGTATGTCTTTTTATTTTCAATAATGTCTCCTCCTACTTGCTTCCCAAAAGTTTCTGGATCTCCAAAAGTATCTAGGTAATCATCCTGTAATTGAAATGCCAAACCAAGATTTACACCGTATTCATATAATAGGTTTGCGTCAGATTCATCTGCTTGAGCTACAATAGCTCCCATTTTCAAAGCAGCTGCAACCAATACGGATGTTTTTAAACGTATCATATTGATGTATTCATCAATAGTAACATCATTTCTAGTTTCAAAATCAATATCTAATTGTTGACCATCGCAAACTTCCAAGGCAGTTTTACTGAAAAGTTTGGCCAATCTTTGAAAGGTAGTAGGCTCATAGTTTTCAAAATATTTATAAGCCATGATAAGCATTGCATCACCTGACAGAATCCCTGTATTTAGGTTCCACTTTTCATGAACAGTCTCTTTTCCTCGTCTTAAAGGAGCATCATCCATGATGTCATCATGAACCAATGTGAAATTATGAAATACTTCAATGGCTAAGGCCGCTGGCATGGAATTTTTGTATTCACCCGAGAAAATGTCGCAGGCCATTAAGGTTAGAACTGGACGAATCCGTTTCCCCGATAACTTTAAAATATAGTCAATAGGCTCGTATAAATTCTTTGGTTCATGAATCCAGTTTTCAGATTCCATGTATTGAAGAAAATCTGCTTGATATGAAGTTAAATCCAAGGCGATGTAAAATTTTTGTAAAAATAAGTCTAAAAAAAGAGTCTTTAAACGTCTTATGTTAAAAAAAGATTAAAACTTAGGAAACTTTTTTTGTTTCTAAAGTTTCCTGACGTAAATTTGTCCCGATTTATGAGAGATAAAATTTTACATAATGCAGCAGATATGTTCTTGAACCTAGGGTTTAAGAGTGTTACAATGGACGATATTGCCAGAACGTCTGGCGTCTCTAAAAAGACGATATACGCACACTTTAGTAATAAGACCGACTTGGTAGAAGCAGTAACCAGTTACTTATTTGATACTGTATGTTGTGGAATCGACTTGATTCACGAACAAGAACAGAATCCAATTATTGAGCTGTTTGAAATCAAAAAGTTTGTGATGCAACACCTGAAAGATGAAAAGTCTTCTCCTCAGTATCAACTTCAAAAGTATTATCCAAAGATTTTTTTGGAGCTGAAACAGAAACAATTTGAGGTGATGCAAGAGTCCATTAAGGAAAACCTATCAAGAGGAATAGAACAAGGACTTTATAGAGATACCATTGAAGTGGACTTCATCGCGAGAATTTACTTTCATGGAATGATAGGAATTAAGGACAAAGATTTGTTCCCATTGCATAATTATTCCATGAGTACCCTGATGAATTATTATCTGGAGTATCACCTAAGAGGAATTTGTACCGAGAAAGGAACACAAGAATTAGAAAACCAATTATACAATAATAAGTAGTGAAACAACGAGTTTCATTCACCCAAAACCCGACATAAATATCAACAAATGAAAAAGTACTTAGTAATTATCGCCACTATTTTCTTTTCATACTCTGTGGTCGCACAAGAGCAAGATCCTATGACTTTGTCTTTGCAAGAGGCCATCGACTATGCAGTGAAAAATAGTTATGATAATAAGGTAGCTGAACAAGATATCGAGTCAGCTAAAAAGCAAAAGTGGGAAACCACCACGATTGGATTACCCCAAGTAGAGGGTTCTGTTGATTATCAGAACTTTTTGAAACAGCAGGTTTCGTTAATTCCAGCTGAATTCTTCGGTGGAAATCCAGGAGAATTTGCAGAAGTGATTTTTGGGACCAAGCAAAATATTAATGCAGCAGTGACTCTAAGACAGCTCTTGTTTGATGGTTCTTACCTAGTAGGATTGCAGTCTGCAAGAACCTTCTTGAAAATTTCTGAGCAAGCGAAAGAGAAAACAGAATTGTTAACAAGAGAAGCGGTGATCAATGCTTACGGTAATGTCTTAGTCGCTGAAAGAAGTATTGACATATTCAATAGCAATATTGAAATCCTAGAGAAGAATTTAAATGACACTCGTAAAACCTATGAAAATGGTTTGACAGAAGAGGAAGATGTGGAACAATTAGAAATTACTTTGGGAAATGTCAAAAGTCAGTTAAACAGTGTGAAGCGTTTGAAAGGAATTGCTTATCAAATGTTAAATATTACACTTGGAAATGATATTGAGACCAAACTTACACTAACAGATTCATTGGATTCTTTGACGGAGAATAACATAGATTTTGGATTGATTGGATCGTCTTTCGACTTAAGCAATCATATCGATTACCGAATTGCAGAGAACGATCGTGAATCGAAAAGATTATTAATGCAATTAGAACGAAGCAAAGCATTGCCAACCTTGAATGCATTTGTAAACTATGGGACTCAAATCTTTTCCAATTCAACAACACCTTTTGATTTTGAAGGAGAGCGAGGATTCAATTACTCTTTATTAGGAGTAAGTTTGAAGGTTCCTATCTTCAGTAGTTTAGGAAGAAGTGCAAGAACTCAGAGAGCTAAAATCAATTTAGATATTGCCGATATCCGTTTAAGAGAAACCGAAGAAAAATTGAGCTTACAGGCGAAAAGAGCCAAAAGTGATTATCAACTAAGTATAGAAGATTATCAAACTGCGAAGAAGAATTTGGACCTCGCAGAGAGAATTGAAAAGAAGCAACGAATCAAATTCTCAGAAGGAATTTCTTCCAGCTTCGATTTGACTCAAGCTCAAAACCAATTATATACACAACAACAAACATTTATTCAATCAATGCTAGATGTGATTGCAAAAAAAGCAGCACTAGAAAACGCATTAAACATCCCATTAAAATAACTCACAATGAGAAAGATTTATTCAATATTCATCGTAACGCTAGTGCTAGCATCTTGTTCTCCTAAAAAATCAGGAGGATCTTTAGAAGAAGTTTTGGCATCAAACGACATAGCGACTCTTCAAGCGAAGAAAGCAGATCTTGATCAACAACAGCAAGAACTGAATGCTCAGATTAACCAGTTGAATGAAAAACTGGAAAGTTTGAATCCTGATAGAAAAATTCCTTTGATTACTACGTTTGCTGCAAATGAGCAAGTGTTTACGCACTATCTAGAGCTTCAAGGAAATGTAAAAACCAAACAAAACGTTTTGATCTACCCAGAGATGGCAGGCCTATTACAAGAAGTTTTGGTAGAGAAAGGAGATAAAGTTTCCAAAGGGCAATTGCTTGCCATTTTGGATGATGGTGGAATGCAAGAGCAATTGGCTCAGGCAGAAGCAACTGCTCAATTAGCAGAAACTACGTACCAACGTCAGAAAAGACTTTGGGATCAAAAAATTGGATCCGAAATTCAGTTTTTACAGACCAAAACAGAATATTTGGCACGAAAGAACTCTGTTGAGCAACTTAAAAAGCAGTTAGGGAAATTCAAAATCACTGCTCCATTTAGCGGAGTTATTGATGACGTGATTAAGGACGAAGGAACAATCATCGCTCCTGGTCAAGGATCTGAAGTGTTCCGAATCGTGAACTTAAATAATATGTACATCGAGACCGATGTTCCAGAAACTTACATCAAAAATGTAACACCAGGAAAAGAAGTGAAAATCGATTTCCCAGTGTTAGGACAGACGATGGATTCTAAAGTTCGTCAAACAGGAAACTTTATCAACCCATCTAACAGAACCTTTAAAGTAGAGATCGCTGTTCCAAGTGGGAACAAAAACGTGAAACCGAATTTAACAGCACGCTTAAAAATCAACGATTACACAAACGATAATGCTGTCTTGATTCCGTTGAGTATCATTTCTGAAAACGCAGCAGGTGAGCAATATGTTTATGCAATCACAAACAAAGCGAAAAAAGAAAAGGGAACCTACGGAAAAGCAGTTCAGAGAATCATTTCGGTAGGAAAAACACAAGGAGATCAAATTGAAGTTTTGGATGGAATCAAAGCGGGAGATGAAATCGTCTTGGAAGGAGCAAGAAGTGTGAAGAACGATCAAGAGGTAAAAATCTCTACTAAGAAATAAAAAGTAAAAAAAATGACCGATCAACAAAAGAAAGTCAACAAAGAGTTTCCTCTCTCTTCATGGGCAATCAACAACAAGACAACGATGTATGTCTTGGTGGCAGTATTCTTTTTCTTAGGACTATCTGCCTTTCTAAGTATGCCAAGAGAGAATTTCCCAGAAATCAAGGAAACTAAAATTTACATCAGTTCTTTATTCCCAGGGAATACGGCAGAAGATGTAGAGAAATTGATCACAGACCCACTTGAAGACAAATTGAAAACAGTAAGTGGAGTTGTAGATATTACTTCTACTTCGCAAGAAGATTACTCAATGGTGATCGTTGAATTTGAAGAAGGAATTACAGTAGAAGAAGCAAAGCAAAAGGTAAAAGACGAAGTAGATTCAGAAGTTTCTGGGGAAGATTGGCCCACATTCAATGGTGCGAAAGTAGATCCAAATATTTTCGAATTAAGTATGTCTGAAGAGATTGCCATTCTGAACATCAACATTAGTGGAGATTATCCTGTTGAAAAATTGAAGGAATTCGGAGAATACCTACAAGATGAGATAGAAGATTTACCTGAGATTAAGAAGGTAGATATTCGTGGAGCCGAAGAGAAAGAAGTTGAGGTGGCTGTAGATATCTATAAGATGATGGCAGCGCAGGTTAGTTTCGGTGATATCATCAATTCAATTAGTAATGGAAACATGACCATGTCTGCAGGGAACTTGGTTGCTAGTGGACAAAGAAGAACCATTCGTATTGTTGGAGAAATTGACAAACCAAGTCAATTGGAGAGCTTTGTTGTTAAGTCGGAAAAAGGAAATTCCATTTATCTAAGAGATGTTGCTGAGGTTTACTTTAAGGACAAAGAAAAAACTACCTATGCTCGTGAGTACGATGCCAATATCAAGGCAGGAACTCCAGTAGTAATGCTCGATGTAAAGAAAAGAGCTGGGCAAAACATGGTACGAGCGGCAGAGCAAATTCAAGTGATTGTAAAAGATACCAAAGAGAAAGTTTTTCCTGCAAATTTACAAGTAACCATTTCCAATGACCAGTCATCAAAAACCATTGGTCAAGTAGACGATTTGGTAAACAACATCATCTTTGGTGTGATCTTGGTAGTAACCGTATTGATGTTCTTCTTAGGATTTAAAAATGCATTATTTGTTGGATTTGCGATTCCAATGTCGATGTTCATGTCCTTGATGATCTTGAATGCGATGGGCTACACGATGAACACCATGATTCTTTTCGGGTTGATTATGGGACTTGGAATGTTGGTAGATAACGGAATTGTGGTCGTTGAGAATGTCTATCGTCTGATGGATGAGGAAGGAATGTCCAGAGTAGAAGCTGCCAAGAAAGGAATTGGTGAGATTGCATTTCCAATCATCATTTCAACATTAACTACCGTGGCGGCATTCGTTCCATTAGGATTGTGGCCAGGAGTGATGGGGCAGTTTATGAAGTATTTTCCAATTACCTTATCGGTTGTACTGGGTTCTTCATTATTCGTTGCCATCTTCTTCAACTCTGTATTGGTCTCTCAATTTATGACTACCGAAGACAAAGACATGCCATTGAGTAAAATCGTAAAGATCACTGTGATCTTAGCTATTTTCGGAATCATTATATTAATTTTTGGAGGTGCTTACAATGCCCTAGGAACCATTATGGTGTTTACTGCAATCATGCTTTGGATTTACAGATTGGCGTTGAGACCGATGGCGAATGGATTCCAAAATAAGATATTACCTAGATGGGAGCGTTTTTATGAAGGATTGATTAAAGGAGCTTTAAAAGGTTGGAGACCTGGGACCATCGTAATTTCTACGTTTATTTTATTAATCGTGGCTTTTGGAGGATTTGGAGCCTCAGTTGCAAGTCAAAGAACTGCAGTAGAGTTCTTCCCAGATAACGAACCCAAGCAGATAATTGTTTACATCGAATATCCTGAAGGAACTGATATTGAAAAAACGAATGAGATTACTCAGGAGATAGAAGATAAAGTTTATGAAGTATTGAATGATGATGCTTATCTAGAAGGAGATTACAACTTCTTGGTAGAGAGTGCAGTTTCACAAGTAGGTGCGGGTGCAGGAAATCCACAGACAGACGGAGGTTCTGCTGCAGAGATGCCCCATAAAGGAAAGATCACTGCTACCATGCGTGAGTTCAAGTTTAGAAAAGGAGCAAAATCCAAAGAGCTACAGGCGAAAGTCCAAGAAGCTTTGA
>CAZTFN010000211.1:0-7321 GCA_964612905.1 uncultured Flavobacterium sp.
GCCTTACATTCAATTGCCTATTGATCTTCAACATCAATACAAAAAAGAAAGTACCTTATCATTATTTCAACGAATTGGGAAAGTTGAAAATGTGGAGGATTTGTTTGATGAGTTTGTGACCTCTCCCAATGTATTTCATTATCGAAATAAAATGGAATACGGATTCTCAGCCATTGGGTATGATCGAATCAACAAAACAGATGTAGATGAATTCACACTAGGATTCAAACGTCGTGGCGTTTGGTGGATGGGTGATAATTTGGAGAAGGATTCTGGGTTGTTCGACAAACAAGTGGAAGATGAACTAAAGAACATTCGAAAATACTGTCAAAACACAGGGCTTTCGCCTTGGCACGGACCAAAGAAAGAAGGGTTTTTCAGATACTTTGTGGTTCGAAAATCGTACAAAACAAATCGATTACTATTCAATTTGGTGACTACTTCAGATGGACTTTCCACCTTTGATTTAAATGCGTTTGCAGATTTATTAAAAGATACTTTTGCAGATCGATTCGCAGGATTACTACACACCATCAATGATGAAACAGGTGATCGAACTATTGCCACTTCAGGAAGTATTCAATTGATTGCTGGAGAAGATAAGATCGTGGAAGAGCTTTTAGGACTGAACTTTGAAATCAGTATGAAGAGTTTCTTTCAAACCAATCCCAAGTCAGCTGAGAAGTTATATTCCAAAGTCATTGAATACGCACTTGAAAAGCGAGAAGCGATTGACAATACCGTAGTCATGGACTTATTCTGTGGAACGGGAACCATTGGTCAGATTCTAGCTTCTAGAAGTGAGAATGCCAAAATCATTGGCGTTGATATTGTCGCCTCTGCCATTGAAGATGCCAAAAAGAACGCCGATAGAAATGGTATTGAAGGGTTGGAGTTTTATGCTGCGGATGTTGGAAAGTTCTTGAGTCAGTATCCCCAATACAAAAACAAAATTAGAACCATCATTTTAGATCCTGCGCGAGCTGGAATTGCACCCAAGACTTTGAGAAAGATCATTGATATCAATGCAGATCGTATTGTCTATGTTTCTTGCAACCCGGCAACCCAGGCTAGAGACACGGTTGAGTTGATGGATCGTGGTTATCAGATCAAAAAGCTGAGTTTGGTAGATCAGTTTCCACATACTTCGCATATTGAGACGGTGGTTCTCTTTGAGCGAGTTTAGTTGTTATACTGTTTATTTGTTGAGGGGTTTATTCTTTTGTGCAAGGGTTTATTCGTTGAGTTGTTTAGCTGTTTGGTTGTTTTTGTTTTTCTTTGAGAGAAAAAGCTATGAAAACATACTCATTTGAAAAATTGAACGTTTGGAAAGAAAGTTTGGGTTTGGTAAAATCTATCTATAAGATTACAGACCAATATCCGTCAGAAGAGAAATTCGGATTAATTAGTCAACTTCGGAGAGCTACAATTTCAATTTCATCCAATCTCGCCGAAGGTACATCAAGACAAACCAACAAAGACAGGGCACGATTCACAAATATTTCTTATAGTTCTGCTATGGAAGTGTTAAATCAACTGATTATCTCAAAGGAATTAACCTATATTAACGAGAAGGACTATATATTTGTTAGAGAAAAAATAGAGAAGATCACAAACATGTTGAATGCCTTAAGAAATTCTCAATTATCATAATTCTATTCGTGATCATTACGAATCAACAAATAAACCACCATACGGCAAGATGAAAAAATTAACCGATTTAGAAATCGAAAAAAAATTAGCAAACTACCCAGATTGGGATTACTATGATGATGCGCTGCATACCGAGTTTGAATTCGACAATTTCAAAGACTGTATGAGTGCCATCAGTAGAATCGCTTTTGAATGTGAAGCCTTGAATCATCACCCAGATTGGAGAAATGTGTACAACATGTTATACATTACACTCTCTACCCATGATGCTGATGGTGTCACTGAACTCGATTTTCAATTGATAGAAGCAATTGAAAAAATTGTAGAAGTTGAAGAATAAAAACGTACTTTCGACCCTCGAAATGAAGAAATACTTTTTCCTTTTAATACTTACAGTAATCATCATCGGTGGATGTGAAAAAGACGACTTTTGTATCGATGAAATTACGCCGAATCTAATTCTGCGTTTTTATGATTTTGACAATCAAACTAGCACTTTAACCGTAAGTGATTTGACCATATGGCCAGAAGGAAGAGATACCATTATAAATGGGCAGACACTAGATTCTATTGCACTCCCGTTAGATGTGAATAGTGCACAAACCGTTTATAACTTGAGCATGGGAACTACAGTAGATCAATTGGTGATCGATTATACCACCAATGAAATCTTTGTTTCACGTTCTTGCGGTTTTAAAGCCGAATTCACCGACGTCGTAGCAACACCTACAAACAATTGGATTCTGTCCATAGATCAAATCACAACAACCATAGAAGATGAATCAGCAGCGCATATTCAGATTTTTCATTAGTCTGGTTCTAATGCTATTTCTTGCGAATGGATATGCCCAGCAAGAAGATCAGGAAGTTGAACAAGACACCATCATATATAAAACCAACTACGGTTTGCGATTGGGAGCTGATATAAGCAAACCAGTAAGAGGATTGCTGCAAGATTTCTACAGTGGATTCGAATTGGTCGGTGATTACCGGATTTCTAAGAAATGGTATATCGCCACAGAATTAGGAATTGAAGAACAAACTTCTAACGAAGACTTTACCAATTCTACTTCCAAAGGTCAGTACATTCGATTGGGTATGAACTACAATACTTATGACAATTGGCTGGACATGAACAACGAAATCTACATGGGCTTTCGTTACGGTTTTGCGCTCTTTGAACAAACCTTGAACAGTTATACCATAAATACAGGAGACACAACATTTGATGCGGTACAAATTAATACTCCAGTAACCACAGATGGACTTACTGCACACTGGACAGAATTTGTGATTGGATTGAAAGCCGAAGTTTATGACAATGTATTTATTGGTATTAGCGGCTCCTACAAGATCATGATCAGTGTGGACGATCCTACTAATTTTAAGACTCATTTTGCTCCTGGATTTAATCGAGTGTATGCCAGCAATACTGGTTTTGGATTTAATTATACCATTTCTTATTTGATTCCTTTCAAAAAGAAATAATCCGATTTTGGTTTTGTGAAAAAATCCATTTTTTGCGAATTTCACTTTATTCCTCACCTTCAAATTTTTAGCTCACATTTTTACCTATTGATATTTTAGATTTCCTCAAAACTTAGGCATAGTAAGGAATGTATCGGTTTTTTTAGTAATTTTATCCGAACATAAATAAACCAAAAGATGAATAGGATCCCTAGCGTTAATTTGGCCGACTTCCTTTCTGAAGACCCAAATCGCAAACAAAACTTCATTGCCGAGATTGGAAAAGCTTACGAAAATATTGGATTTGTTGCTCTCAAAGGTCACTTTCTAGATGAAGCTTTAGTAGATGAACTTTATGCAGAAATCAAGAACTTTTTTGATTTGCCTGTGGATGTAAAACAGAAGTACGAAATTCCAGGAATTGGCGGGCAAAGAGGATATGTTTCTTTCGGAAAAGAAAGCGCCAAAGGAAAGAAAGAAGGTGATTTGAAGGAGTTCTGGCACTTTGGACAATATGTTGAAAACAATCCAAAATTGGAAGCAGAATATCCAGCAAACGTGACTGTAGAAGAATTACCGAACTTCAATGAAGTTGGAAAGAGAACCTATAGAATGTTGGAAAAAACAGCCAAGTATGTGCTACGTTCTTTAGCACTTCACCTTGGTTTGGAAGAGACCTATTTTGATGATTATATCAAAAATGGAAATAGTATCTTAAGACCTATTCACTATCCTCCTATTACTCAGGAGCCAAAGAATGCAGTTCGCGCAGCTGCCCATGGTGATATTAACTTGATTACATTGTTGATGGGAGCCCATGGAAAAGGTTTGCAAGTACAAAATCATGAAGGCGATTGGATTGATGCCATTGCAGAGCCTGATGAGCTAATGATCAATGTAGGAGACATGCTTTCACGACATAGCAATAACAAACTAAAATCTACCATTCATAGAGTAACAAACCCTCCGAAAGAATTGTGGGGAACATCACGTTACTCGATTCCATTTTTTATGCACCCTATTAGCGACATGAAATTAGATGTCCTTGAGGAATGTATAGATGATGATCACCCTAAGCAGTTTGACGATATTACTGCGGGAGAATTCTTGAATGAACGCTTAAGAGAATTGGGATTAACCAAGTAATAACCGTTCATGGATTTCCAAGACCAGCTTAAAAATCTATTTCCGGATCATCAATTCCAAGAAGAAGCTCCAGAAGAGACTTCAAACGTATGGTTGCAAGATGAACCATTACTTTGCAAATATGAAAAAAGAAAGGGAAAACCCATTACCATCATTGATGGTTATAATGGGGCGACCAAAGATTTTAAAACTCTAGCCAAGGAGATCAAAACGAAGTTGAGCGTTGGTGGGAGTTTTAAAAATGACACAATCATCATTCAAGGTGATTACAGAGACAAAATCATGGAAATCCTCAAAGAAAAAGGGTTTTCAGTCAAGCGTGTCGGTGGCTAAGTGTTAAAACTAACTATTTGTAAAATAATCTCAAAACAACTAACGTTCCAAACCTATGAGTTCTTCAATTCTACACATTACAAATGGAGATAGCACAACCAACTATCTCAAAGCATTGAAATTTAAAGGCGAGTTTATTACATGGAGGGAGATGCTGTGCGAAGGAAAAACATCTATTGACGTAGGTAGTGAAACCTTCTGGAAAACAAGATTTGAATTTTTGAAATCGTCCTACAAGGTTACCAAAAAGACCTTTATCGATTTAACCCTAAAAGAATATAGAAACCTTTGTCAAAAAAGTGAACAAAAGGAAATTGTGCTCTGGTTTGAATACGACCTTTTTTGTCAGATCAACATGATTGCCATTATTAGCTGGTTGAAACGATATCGCAAGGGAGAAAAAATAACACTAGTTTGTAGTGGTGATGTAGAAGGAAGTGATCGCAGACTTGCACTTGGAGAGTTGAATAAAAAACAAATCAAAGAACACTTCAAAAATCGAATAGAACTTTCTCAAGATGATATTGAATATGCAGATTATGTATGGCAGTTGTACTGTTCTGACAGTCCACTGAGATTAGAAACAGTTCATAAGTTCAATCCAATGAGTCCATTTGTGTATTTAACTGATGCGCTGGATATGCATTTGAAAAGATTCCCTTCTGTGGAAAATGGATTGAATGTCGTTGAGAATTACATCATTGAAACTGCTCATACCACACAGCCTAAGACTAAGCACCAATTTGTTGGAAATCTCCTAAAAGACAATAGAATATTAGGATATGGAGATCTACAGTACCAACAGAAACTAGAAAGAATGAAGAGCTTATTTACTTCGTTCCATCCCGTAAAACTCAGTAGAAAAGGTAAAAAGGTATTAAATGACCAATTGAATTTCTACAGAGAGCTGAGAAACGATCATGCATATTTGGGTGGAGTGAAAAAATACAGCTACCTGTACCACAACGGAACAGACAAACTACTTAAAATTACCTCATAATACATGAGCATACAAGCTTCTGAGTTGATTTTAAATCCAGATGGAAGTATTTACCATCTGAATTTAAAACCTGAGCACATTGCCAATGATTTGATTTTTGTGGGCGACCAAGACCGCGTGGACAAAGTCACTCAACACTTCGATTCCATTGAATTCACGATTCAAAAAAGAGAATTCAAAACAACAACGGGTTCGTACAAAGGAAAACGATTGTCCGTAATTTCAACAGGAATCGGACCAGACAATATTGACATTGTTTTGAATGAATTGGATGCCTTGGTAAACATCGACTTGGAAACCAGAACCATCAAAGAAGAACATACTTCGTTAAATATTGTTCGAATTGGAACTTCAGGATCTCTTCAGAACGATATTCATGTCGATTCTTTTTTACTAACAACCCATGCCTTAGACATCAATGGAATGCTGCATTTCTATGATCTCAGTAAAATTGAGAATATTGAAATGGAGGAAGCCTTTATCAAGCACACCAACTGGAATCCAAAAAAGGCTCGACCAATTGTCATTCCAGGGAGTCAAAAACTTCGAGAGAAATTGGCTTCAAACAAAACACATCTCGGGATGACATTGACCTCGGGAGGTTTCTATGGTCCACAAGGGCGTGTCTTACGACTGCCTGTCTATGACCCAAATTTGAATGCTAAGATTGATTCTTTCAATTACAATGGAATTCGTGCAACTAACTTAGAAATGGAAACCTCAGCTATTTATGGATTGTCCAAACTTCTAGGGCATCATGCTTGTTCCATGAATGCCATTCTTGGAACAAGCATGATGAATTTAGTGAAAACCCTTCGCAAGTAGTCGAAGAATTGATTACTTATACGCTTAATAAAATCATAGATTAAGGTTGGATAGAAAGAACGAGTTCAAATTTTATGTTCTTCAAGAACATGTATTTCTGTTGGAGAAGTTAATGCTAGAAAACAACATCGAATTTCACAACGAACAAGAAGTAACTCAAACGAGTTCCTTAAAGTATTATATCAACAATAAAGACCGATCTAAACTCGATCAATTGGTCAAAGCAAACAACATCATACTAAAGACAGACAGTATACCTTTCATTGAACATAGGCTACCAGAAAAAGTCAACTTTTCGCTTATTTTAGTCTTCATATTAATTCTATCCTTAATTATTTTAGTAGTATGGTTGACTTAAAGATTGGAGGCGTCCCTGAGCATTTCAATTACCCTTGGTATTTGACCTTAAAGAACAAAGAATACCAAGCGCATGATATCAATTTACGATGGGAAGACTTTCCTGGAGGAACAGGTGATATGTGTAAGGCGTTACGTTCTGGTGATGTAGATATTGCGATTATTCTTACAGAAGGAATCATCAAAGACATTACTGACGGAAATCCGTCTAAAATTCTACAAACCTATGTAGAGACACCATTGATTTGGGGAATTCATGTTTCGGCAAATTCAAACTTTAACGAAATTGCTGATCTTGAGGATAAGCGAATCGCCATTAGTAGATTTGGTTCTGGTTCGCACTTAATGGCCATTGTAAATGCCTACAATCAAGGCTGGGATTTGGATCAATTGGAATTTGTCATTGTCAAGAATTTGGAAGGTGGAATCCAAGCGATACAGAATAACACTGCCGATTATTTCCTTTGGGAGCATTTTACGACCAAACCCTACGTTGATCAGGGAATCTTTAAGCGTGTGGGTGACTGCCCTACTCCATGG
>CAZTFN010000212.1:0-7270 GCA_964612905.1 uncultured Flavobacterium sp.
AATATCAATAGTTATAGCAACGCATATCCTACGGAGGAGACGCTTTGGGTAAGAGTAATGGCAAATGCGAGTTGTGTTTCCATCATTTCATTTCAATTGCATGTCAGTACAACACAAATTCCACCAAGTTTCTTACGAACATTTAATGCTTGTGATGATTATCTAGATATGAATGGAAATGATTCTGCAAACAACGACGATCAAGATGGAATTTCAAGCTTCAACTTTAGCTCAGTTACTGCAGACATATTGAACCTCTTTCCTTCGAATCAGCAGCTTGCAATCAGCTATTATAGAACGGAATTAGATGCACAAAATCAATCTGACCTTATCACCAATATCGATGATTATAGAAATATTGGTTCGCCAAACACACAAACTATATACGTTAGAATTGATGATCAAATCAACAGTACCTGTATTTATATTGGACCTCATATTCAATTGAATGTTGATCCCGTCCCTGAAGTTAATACTGCTACGAATATTGCACTTTGTGATGAAGATGCTGATGGAGTTGTTTCAATCTTTGATTTAGAAAGCAGAACATCGGAGATTCTAGGGGCACAGAACCCTTCAAATTTCACAGTAAGTTTTTACACATCCGAAGAAGATGCTCGAAATAACAACAATCCTATATCCAATACTTCTTCTTTCGAAAATACAGTACCATTCTTACAATCCGTCTATGTAAGAATCAGCAACAATACCACAGGATGTTTTACCGCTGATAGAGCATTTGACTTGATCGCAGAGCAACTTCCTGTAATAAACGCAGCGAATGATCTAGAAGTCTGCGACGATGATACCGATGGTTCTGCGCTTAATGGAATCGTGCAAAACATAGATCTCGATTCGAGAATTCCAGAAATATTGGGAACCTTAGATCCAACCATTCACGAAGTAAGTTTTCACAGTTCGCAATCAGATGCAGAAGGTGGAATTGATCCTATTGTTAGTCCTTTTACCAATACCACCCCCTTCAATCAAACCATTTATATCCAATTGTTGAATACAAACACTAATTGTTTCAATACAGATAGTTTTGAACTGATCATCAATCCAGAACCAGACATACAAATCCTTCCAGATCAAAGTTTCTGTGATGATGACCTAGACGGTATACTCTCTGGAATTGATCTTGAAAGTCTCATTCCGAGTATTCTAGGAACTCTAGATCCAAACGCCTACACAGTAAGCTTTCATGCATCTCTATTAGAAGCTGAAAATGGTGACAATCCTATTGCCTCACCTTTTACCAATACAATTGCCAATGAACAGCAAGTGTTCATCAGAGTTATCAATAACACAACAGGGTGTGTTAACACAAGAACTTCCTTCAATATTGTAATCCTGCCTCTTCCTATTGTCAATTCACCTTCCGATCTGGAATTATGTGATGACGATACAGACGGCTTGGTCAATGGATTCAATTTAGATGCTCAAACTCCCAGCATCCTAGGAAGTTTAGATTCGACGACACACCCTGTTTCATATCATGTAAGTGCTTCAGATGCTGAACTAGGTATCAATGCGATTACAAACACCAGCGATTTCACCAATACGGTTCCCAATCTACAAACAATTTATGTACGTGTAGAAAATACCTCAACGAGTTGTACTAACACATCTTTGTTCTTTAACCTCATCGTAAACCCAATCCCAGAAGTAACAGTACCTAATGATATTATTTTCTGCGATGATGGACTTATAGATGGCTCAGCCACTGATGGATTCGCGCACAATATTGATTTGGAAGCATTGACAGCTGAGATTCTGGGAGGTCAAGATCCAGCGAACTTTGAAGTAACCTTTCACGAAATTCAAGACGATGCTCAGACTGGTGATAATGCCTTACAGAGTCCTTATTCCAATACAACGCCTTTTACACAGACGCTGTACATCAGAGTATACAATCTCTTAACCGATTGTTTCAATGCAGATGAAAATTTTCAAATCATCATCAATCCTACTCCAACCATTCAAAATATTGGCGATTGGAATCTATGTGATGATGATGTGGATGGCGATGATGGGAATGGATTCATACAGAATATTGATCTCGAAAGTCAAGTAATCAATATCCTGGGGAACGATCAAAGTCCCGATGATTTTAGCGTGACCTTTCATGAAACGATTCAGGATGCCAGCACTGGAGCAAACCCATTAAGTTCTCCTTATAGTAACTCAGAGGCCTTTGAACAGTTTATATTCGTTAGAGTTGAGAACATAGCCACGGAGTGTTTTAGTTTTGCGAGATCATTACGAATTATCGTGAGTCCATTACCGCAATTTGAAGTCATCACTCCTCAGTTTATTTGTGTGGGTGAAGATGTTTTAGAACTCGGCGTAGAGAACCCTGAAGATAACTACGATTACTTTTGGCTTGATGCCAACGGAAACACCATACTAGGAGAAAATATTACTGTGACCGTAGGAGGAACCTATTCTGTAACCGCCACGAATACGGACGGTAGTGGATGTTCCAAAACCTTTGATATTGAGGTTGGCCAATCCTCCATTCCTGTGTTGTCCGAGGAGAACATCATTATTGATGATGGGGACGACAACAATTCCATTTTGATTAATAACACCCCTGGAGCTCTCGGTATTGGAGACTACGAATTTGCACTGTTGGATGTGGATGGGGAGTTTGTCTACGAATACCAAGATGGCAACTTCTTTGGTAATTTGAGAGGTGGTATTTATACAATTCTCGCAAGAGATAAGAATGGTTGTGGTGAAGCTGAATTGGAAGTGGCTCTGCTTGAAATTCCCCAATTCTTCACCCCAAATAACGATGGTATCAATGATTTTTGGAACCTAAAAGGAATCACACAAGAATTCATCGATTACTTTCCAACCACCAACATTTCGGTTTTCAATCGTTATGGAAAATTCATTGCCAATTTCACCATTGAGCAACAAGGTTGGAACGGAACCTACAATGGACTCGTTGTCATTTCAAATGATTACTGGGTGAAGATAGAACTCATAGACCGCAGCGGAAGAACGCGGGTGGAAACACGAAATTTCGCCTTATTAAGAAGATAAAAACTTCCTCTTTATTTTCGATTTTCCATCCCATAAAACGAAAAAGCTTCGTATTTTTATGGGATGGATTTTAAGCTACAATCGGAGTTCGATCCCACTGGTGATCAGCCAGAAGCCATCAGACAACTTGCACAAGGAATTATTGAAAATGAACGATACCAAACACTGTTGGGTGTCACGGGTTCTGGAAAGACCTTCACGGTTGCCAACGTGGTAGAAAAGGTGAACAGACCTACGTTGGTCTTAGCACATAACAAGACCTTGGCCGCACAATTGTATTCGGAGTTCAAGCAATTTTTTCCGAACAATGCGGTGGAATATTTCGTGTCTTACTATGACTATTATCAGCCTGAAGCCTATATCCCTGTGACGGGAACCTATATCGAAAAAGATTTGTCTATCAATGATGATATCGAACGGCTTCGTTTGAGCACTACCTCTTCTCTATTGTCAGGGCGAAGAGATGTCTTGGTGGTAGCCTCTGTTTCCTGTTTGTATGGAATTGGAAACCCTATTGAATTCAAAAAGAACGTGATTCCTATTGAAGTAGGGCAAATCATTTCTAGAACCAAATTTTTGCACCAACTCGTAACGAGTTTGTATTCTAGAACCAATGTGGAAATCAAAAGTGGAACCTTCAAAGTGAAAGGTGATGTTGTAACCATTTTTCCATCTTATGGCGAGAACGGATATCGCGTCCATTTCTTTGGAGATGAAATTGAAGAAATCGAGTCCATTGACATTGTCAATAACACAGTACTGGAGCGATTCCAAAGCTTGACCATTTATCCAGCGAACTTATTTGTGACTTCACCTGAAGTACTGCAAAATGCCATTCATCAAATTCAAGACGATCTGATGAAACAGCACGATTATTTTAAAGAAATCGGGAAGCACTTAGAAGCAAAACGTTTGAAAGAACGAACAGAATTCGATTTAGAAATGATTCGCGAATTAGGCTATTGTTCAGGAATTGAGAACTATTCTCGTTACTTGGACGGACGTGAGGCAGGAACTCGTCCCTTCTGTTTGTTAGATTATTTTCCAGACGATTACCTAATGGTGGTAGACGAGAGTCACGTAACCATTCCTCAAACGCATGCCATGTATGGCGGGGATAGAAGTAGAAAAGAAAACTTGGTGGAATATGGATTCCGTTTGCCCGCTGCCATGGACAACAGACCTTTGAAGTTTGAAGAGTTTGAAGCACTTCAGAATCAAGTCATTTATGTAAGTGCAACACCTGCGGATTATGAATTGCAAAACACTGAGGGATTGTTTGTAGAGCAAGTGATTCGACCCACAGGATTATTGGATCCAGAAATTGAAATTCGACCTAGTTTGAACCAAATCGACGATTTGATTGAGGAAATTCAAGTACGAGTAGAAAAAGACGAAAGAACTTTGGTGACCACGCTAACCAAAAGAATGGTCGAGGAGCTGACAAAGTATTTGACCAGAATTCAAGTGCGTTGTCGATACATTCATTCTGATGTGGATACTTTGGAGCGTGTAGAAATCATGCAAGACTTACGTAAAGGGCTGTTTGATGTATTGGTCGGAGTAAATCTCTTGAGAGAAGGATTGGATCTTCCTGAAGTTTCCCTAGTTGCCATCTTAGATGCCGATAAAGAAGGGTTCTTACGTTCCAACAGATCGCTCACTCAAACAGTGGGAAGAGCCGCAAGAAACGTAAATGGAAAAGCCATTATGTATGCTGACAAAATCACACGTAGCATGCAGCAAACCATTGATGAAACCAACCGACGAAGAGAAAAGCAGATCGCCTACAATACCAAACATGGCATTACACCAACACAAATCAACAAGAAAATAGACGACACATTATCACGGCAAGCGGTCGCGTCTTATCAATACAATACTGCTGTCCAAAAAGCTGCGGAGCAAGATTTGCAATACCTACCTAAAGAAGAAATTGAAAAACGTATTCGAGAAAAGCGCAAACAAATGGAAGCTGCAGCGAAGGCGTTGGATTTTATTGTAGCTGCGCAGTTGCGTGATGAAATTAAGGTATTGAAGGAATCACTGTAATTCTTATTTTACGTCAAAATTGTAGTATGCGTAACCTTTTCTTTTTTATTGTCTCAGCCTTAATGGTCATGAGTTCTTTTGGTCAAAAGAAGGAATTGTATTACAATGAGAAATATCAACAAATAGAAAAAAGTGTCTTTAAGAAAAAACTTAAGTCCGAGCTTTTCCAAGTAACCTCTTATGAAAATGACACTGCCAAGGTAAATAAACTGAGGTATTTGTCTTTTTTTGGTACATTAGATTCTATTAAAAATAAGCAACTTCACGAGCGACTTTCTCAACTATATTCTCTCAATCCGAAGGAAGCTTGGTTTATGCATTACATTCCATCACTCCCTACTCCTTCGAAAATGCCTGATGAAGAAGGAATTGTTTATATCGATATAAAAGCGGGAGACTCGATTTTTATCCCTAGCAGAAAAAAGAGGTCAGTAAAAAACTTTGATCGAAAAAAATATAGTTATAGTCGCCATGTATTTACACTAGAAAACTATCAAGAAAGTCTTCAAAGATGGAGTAATAAACTAAGTTCTAAGACAACTTTTTTCCATGTGTATGGAAAAGACAATGGTTTCCCAACTAATTTTTCTGACGAAGTTCTATTATTAAAAGACCCAAAAAATATTATCAAACGAATGTTTAATGATGGACAAGTTCCTTACAGGGTGATCATTTTACATCCAAACGGTGATTTTTTTGTCTCGATTCCTGATTTGTGGATACAACAGTCTAAAGCGATTCACTATAAAAGTTATAAAAAGGAAAAAAAGAAGTGGCTGAAAAAGTTATCCCACAAGTAACCCTGCTTCGCCCAGACTTTGGATGGTTTATCTTATACCTGAAAATCTAACAGTCTTTCACTGGATATGAGAATCTGTTAAAATCTAGCATTTTCATGGGCTTCGTCAGTTCTTTTTTGTAATATCGTACTCCAAACCAATAACCATTTAACATGAAAAAAACACTGTTACTTGCGAGTGCTTTGCTGGTATTGTTTTCTTGTCAAAAGCCTGCGACTAAGGAAGACATTGTCAATTATGCTGGTACCATTACTCAAGAGGATTTAAAAGAGCATTTGTACATCTACTCCGCCGATGAGTTTGAAGGACGTGATACAGGAGATCCAGGACAGAAAAAAGCTGTTGAGTATTTGAAAAAAGAATATGAAGCACTGGGAATCTCTTCAGTTATTGAAGGAAATTACTTTCAAACCGTTCCATTGGACTTGGTAAGCACTCCAAAAGTAGACATTTCTGTAAATGGGAAATCATTTACCTATTTTGATGATTTCATTTCCTTAAGTTCAGGAGAATCGGGTAACGCTTCCGCTTCTGAAATTATTTATGCTGGATATGGGATTGATGATGAAAAATATTCTGATTACACAGACATAGACGTCAAAGGAAAAATTGTTGTCGTAAGAAGCGGAGAACCTACAGACAAAGATGGTAACAATGTGATCACTGGAGACAAAGAAGCTTCTAAATGGTCCAACGGTCGTCAGGCGATGTCATCCAAAAGAGACGCTGCCAAAGAGAAAGGTGCGAAAGCCTTATTTTTTATGGACGACGGATTGTTTGGTGGTTATGCTGCATTCTTTAAGAGAAGAGCAGAAAGTGGAAATGGTAGTCGACTATCTTTACCTCCACAAAAAGATGCTGATTCAGAAATGTATTTTTTCTTGATTGGTGAAAACTTGGGAAAAGCATTGGTCAAAAATATCAATACATCTAATACACCTACTTCAGTTGCGACCAAATTAACAATGGATTATAAGAGTTCATCAGAATCGAAACCATCTGAAAATGTGGCTGCAATCATCAAAGGTTCTGAAAAACCAGATGAATATGTGATCATTTCTTCACACCTCGATCATATCGGAGTGAACTCGGAAGGACAGGTATACAATGGAGCAGATGACGATGGTTCTGGGACCGTTGCTATGCTGGAAATGGCAGAAGCTTTTAAAACAGCAGCTGATAAAGGTCACGGACCAAAACGTTCGATTATTTTCTTACATGTAACTGGAGAAGAAAGAGGTTTATTAGGTTCCAGATATTATGCAGATTATGATCCTTTGGTACCTTTAGAAAATACTGTAGCCGATTTAAACATCGACATGATTGGTCGTGTTGACGATGCCCATAAAGACAACAGAGAGTTC
>CAZTFN010000213.1:0-7268 GCA_964612905.1 uncultured Flavobacterium sp.
AAATGTCATGAAGAGCAACCCCCATACTCTATCTGTAGAAACCAACGACCAACAAATGACATGGAAACGAGTAGAAGAAGGTCAAGAAGTTGTGGTTACCTTGAGAAGAATTCAAAAGATGCCGCAATCTGGAGGAAACGAACTCAAAGGCCTTTGGAAACTGACCAAGGCTACTGATGATGGCAATGACATCACCGCGATCGTAAATCCTGATCAAAAATCGATGTTGCATTTGCGTTGGGACAATACCTATGTGCAACATAACATGCCCAAAGGAAGAAAATACGGGGTATATAAAATTCACGGTCACAAGCCAGAAATTCAGATGGTAAATTATGGGAATGAATCCAAGTTCAGTTTCTGGAGTTTTTCTGTTCAGGGTTCGAAATTAATCTTAACATCAACGGACCAAAAATCAGAGATGACTTTTGAAAGAATTACTCAATATCTTCAGTAAGACTTGAACATTAGAATCTACATTTCGGGACTTCTGATTCTGGCAATCATCCTTATTTTTCTCTTTTTTCCAGATGTGTTACTCTTACAACTCTCTGAGAGCACAAATCTCCCTTCAGGAACATTCATCACTTGGGTAGGAGTCGTATCCCTTAATTACTATTTCTATAGTCAATTCAGCATACGCATCCGTTCTAAGTTAAAGTTGATGGTAATACTCAAACGTTGTTTTCAATGCTTAGTAGTCATTTCTTTTTTTTGGGGTTTCATAGGTTATGGATTTGCTGCCAATTGGTCGATGACATTTTCGGGAAGTATTACAACCTTCCGAGGAAGTTATGAGGCATCTCTTTACTACTGGGGACTCATTTATTTTCTTTTTTTTACACCGATTCTTTTGTTTTTTACTGCCTTGATTTTTAAAAAGTTACGTCGTCTGTAGTTTTTTTATTTCTATTCGTACCACAAGTTTTTTTTAGCGATCTCATCACAAATAATAGACTATTCAGAATTTCTGAGGTCTATGAAAGAAATCGATAAGACGCTTATGACCCAAAACTACGTTTCTATACACTTGATCAAAATAGGTAGAAAAAGAATGAAGTCAAACTCATTCAACAACCCAATTGTTTAACCGTAAAATTGTAAAAATTATGAAACGTAAAAACTTAAAATGGACTGTTCTCCTAACATTTTCTCTATTCACATTGATGTCTTGCGCAGAGGATGATGAGCTTATCACAATTACCGATACTGATGTAGATGGAATTGCTTCGGTATTTTCTGATTCTACCACCGAAATGATTTCCCAGTGGAATGATCTTTGGCTCGAATTGGATCGATATGCAACAGGAATGCGTCCCAATGTGACTTCAAGAGCCTTGGCTTATATTCACTTAGCTGCCTATGAAACTGCTGTTCATGAAATTGATGGCTATACGACCAACACTGATCGACTCTCTGGTTTTAATATTGATTTTAGTCAAAGACCGGATAATGTAGATGTTGATATCGCCTTAAATGCATGCTATTCTGATGTTTTAGATCATTTCATGATCAACGTGCAAAATGGGGTAGAGACTGGAATTTCCATCTTAGAAAGTAACATGCAAACGAGTCTTTCTTCAGATGTGTCTCAAGATGTCATTGACGATTCTATCGCTTGGGGAAATTATGTAGCCGAACGAGTAATCGCTTATGCATTGACGGATTCTGAAGCGGAAACTCAAATTTTAGAACCTCAACCTTTATCCTATGAACCCCCAGTTGGCGATGGATTTTGGACCTATAGCGCAGATGAAGAAAGAGCCTTATTTCCTTACTGGGGAAGTGTAAGAACTTTTGTGATTTCTTCGGAAGAAACAACTTCGGTAGCTCCTCCAATTGAATACAGTGAAGATGCTGAAAGTGACTACTATGCTCAAATGAAAGAAGTTCAAGAAGTAAACGATTTGGCAAGAGCAGAAGACAATGAGCAATTGTGGATTGCGGAGTTTTGGTCAGATGATGTGGAAGGTTTGATGATTAGTCCGCCAGGAAGACAATTGGCCATAGCAAATCAATTGATTGAACAATACGATCTTGATTACAAAGCAAGTTTGGTGCTCTTATTAAAACTTGGATTCTCATTAAACGATGCTGCTGTATCTACTTGGGCAGACAAATACGAATACATGGTGATGCGACCTAATGTTTACATCCAAGAGTTCATCGATCCAGATTTTCAAACAAATCTATTTAGACTTGTATTTTGGCCGAATCCATCCTTCCCAGGATATCCGTCAGGACATTCAACCTTTGCTTCGGCGGCGGCTGGAATCTTCATTGATACCTTTGGGGATGCTACAAGCTTTACTGATAGAACGCATGAAGGAAGAACGGAGTTTAGAGGAGAACCAAGACAATTCAGTACCTTTTCGCAAATGGCAGAAGAGAATGCATTTTCTAGAATTCCTTTAGGTGTTCACATTCGAATGGATTGTACCGAAGGTTTGAGGTTAGGATATGAAATATCGGATGCTGTCAATAATTACGACATGACCGTGCAGTAATCGAAAATATTGACAACCCCATAGAAAGAAGTGATTTGAGAAGGGCGTTTGCCTCTATCAAATCGCTTCTTTTTTTGTAAATTTGTCGCCGAATTCAAAACGATGAAAAGAGTAATTGTAGGACTTTCTGGAGGTGTAGATAGCAGTGTTACCGCATACTTGTTAAAAGAACAAGGTTATGAGGTGATTGGTCTATTCATGAAGAATTGGCACGATGATTCTGTGACCATTTCTAATGAATGTCCATGGCTAGAAGATAGCAATGATGCTTTGATTGTGGCTGAAAAATTGGGCATCCCTTTTCAAGTTGTTGATTTAAGTGAGCAATACAAAGAGCGTATTGTAGATTATATGTTTGACGAGTACGAAAAAGGAAGGACTCCAAACCCTGACGTATTGTGCAATCGTGAGATCAAATTTGATGTTTTCATGGACATTGCTATGAATTTAGGTGCTGATTATGTTGCCACTGGACACTATTGTAGAAAGGAAACTGAAATCATAGACGGTCAACCTGTTCATAAATTGCTCGCTGGAAAAGACAACAACAAAGATCAGTCCTATTTTTTATGTCAGTTGTCGCAAGAGCAGCTTTCGAAGGCGATTTTTCCTATTGGTGAATTGACAAAGCCAGAAGTAAGAGAAATTGCAAAAGAAGCAGATCTGATCACAGCAGAGAAGAAGGATTCTCAAGGCTTGTGTTTCATAGGAAAAGTTCGATTGCCAGAGTTCTTACAACAAAAACTTCAACCCAAAGAAGGAGTGATTGTGCAGGTAGCCAATGATGCGCATGTTTTTGAAAGAGAAGTTCCAGAATTTGCTTCCAAAGAAGAAGAGCTAAATTTTTACTCGACCAAATTTCAATACCAACAGACAGACGGAAAAGTAGTTGGAAAGCATCAAGGCGCACATTATTTTACCAAAGGCCAGCGGAAGGGATTGGCCGTTGGTGGAACCAAAGAACCATTATTCGTAATTGAAACCGATGTAAATGAAAATGTAATTTATACCGGAGAGGGTAAAGGTCACAAAGGCCTGTATCGCAGTGTGTTATTTGTGAGCAATCAAGAGGAACATTGGGTTCGTGAAGATTTGAAGCTAGCTCCACATGAGACGATGGAAGTGGAAGCCAGAATCCGTTATCGTCAGCCTTTGGAAAAAGCTACGTTGTACAAAGTAGAAAACGGATTGTTTGTGGAGTTTGCCAACCCACAATCTGCGATTCAAGAAGGACAATTTGTAGCTTGGTACCGCAACGAAGAGTTGTTGGGATCGGGAGTAATTTCCTAATAAATTAGTTATCAAAAGGATACATATAAAACCTCGTAGGCTATAGAAACCTACGAGGTTTATTTTGTCAATCTTCATACCTTTACGACCAACAAATCAATCTCATGACAAACAAAACCCTATTATTGTTTCTGATTTTTTTGGTGTCGATTTCAAGTTTTTCACAGAACGATACCATCGTCGATTATATCGATAAAGCAAAAAATAAATTTGTAGAAAAAGACAAGGCTTCCTTCATCAGAAAGATTATTGAAAAGAATCAAAACTATCAAGTATTGTATTATACAATAGAAGGCAATCTAGTGTCTGATGAAACTTTTTCTGATGAGAAATTGACCTATGAAGTTGGAAACCATAAGTTCTATCACGATAATGGAAATTTGCAACTATCAAAAAGCTATAACGCTCAATCTAAGTTAAATGGAGACTTTCAAACCTTCTATGAGGATGGAAGTGTAAATTTTGGAGGTCTATATAAAGATGGAAAAAAAGATGGGGAGTGGAACTATCATTATACCAATGGAATTAAGATTGCAAGGTTGGTTTATAAAGAAGGTGAAGTGCAGGACTATTCGCTATGGAATAGAGATGGTACGGAGAAAAAAGAAAAGCTTATTTTAGAAAGAAGACCGAAATATCAAGGAGGACAAAAGGCTATGGCGAATTTCATTCGAAAAAACTTGGCTCCAAGGTTCAAGAAAAGTGCATTCAAAGGAAGATTGATTTTGAGGTTCACAATTAACAAAGAAGGAAGACCAGAAAACATTGATATTCATCCTAAAAACCTCTCTCAAGATGATGTGAAAAGCATACATTCATTTTTTGCGGAAATGCCGAATTGGGAACCAGGAATTCAGTTGAATAGAAAAGTCAAAGTGAAATATACATTACCCGTAAGAATCAATTAAATGTCGAAAAATAAAATTACCGAACTTTTTAATATTGAATACCCTGTTGTTCAAGGAGGAATGATTTGGGTAAGCGGATGGAAGCTAGCATCTGCCGTTTCCAACGCAGGTGGATTAGGACTGATTGGTTCTGGATCGATGTATCCTGAAGTATTACGAGAACATATCCAGAAGTGTAAAAAAGCTACTGACAAACCCTTTGGCGTGAACGTTCCTATGTTGTATCCTCAAATAGAGGAGATCATGAACATTATTGTAGAAGAAGGGGTGAAGATTGTTTTTACATCGGCAGGTAACCCAAAGACATGGACTTCTTTCTTGAAAGAAAAAGGTATTACTGTGGTGCATGTAGTGAGTTCGGTGAAGTTTGCTCAAAAAGCGGAATTAGCAGGAGTAGATGCGGTCGTATGTGAAGGGTTTGAAGCAGGAGGTCACAACGGACGAGAAGAAACGACTACGTTTACATTGATTCCTATGGTGAAGGAAAACGTAAACATTCCTGTAATTGCGGCAGGTGGAATTGGAAATGGTCGTGGGATGTTAGCAGCGATGGTTTTAGGAGCAGATGGAGTGCAAATAGGAAGTCGATTTGCAGCAACCCAAGAGTCATCTGCACATGAGAAGTTCAAACAAGTCATTGTGGATGTCAAAGACGGTGATACCCAATTGACCTTAAAAGAATTGGCACCCGTTCGATTGGTGAAGAATCATTTTTACAATCAGGTTCAGGAATTGTATCAACAAAATCCAACCGTTGAGCAGATCAAGGAATTGTTAGGTAGAGCCAGAGCTAAAAAAGGAATGTTTGAAGGCGACTTAGACAATGGAGAATTAGAAATAGGTCAAGTAGCTGGAATCATCCATGAAATCAAACCAGCCAAACAGGTGTTAGAGGAGATTATTCAAGAATACCAAGAAGTGAAATCCAACCTATGATTCTTGCCTGCTCTCTTTCAGGTTTTTAATTCCGATTAGAATAAATACACAAACCACTAGGATTCTTACCACAAGAAAAACAAATTTGTTCTCTGTTTTGAATCCAAAGATCAATCTATATTGATCTAAATCCAGATTGAACTTCCGAACTGCACTGATCAAGAAATAAATAGCGCCTATAAAGGCAATAAAGGCCCAATTTCTCTTTGCATTCATTGATTGCTCATTTTCCATCTTCTCAATCCTGCCAGTAAAAAGATGACAGCAACGGCAAATTTAAAAATGAGAAAAGTAGTTAAACTAGACGTTTTATAGTCTAAAAAGATATGATACTGTTCCTGTGGACTCATAGCGACACGAATAGCATCTGCCGTCCAGATAGCTCCAACGATAAAATAGATGATGGGAAGAACCTTATTCATTTACAGGAATTTTGATATGATATAACTTGCGACTCTTGTTGTTCAATTTATTTTCTCGTAACCAAGGATTGTGCAACTTGAGTTCTTTGTAATTGGTTCCAAAACCTTTGGCAAACGAAGCAATGTTGGCAATCGCTGTATCTACTTTGACCGTTCTCGTTTCTGGTAATGTATAGAGGTCTTCCTTATCAAATTCGAATCCATATTTTTTTGGGTTGGACATGATCTCTTTCAAAGCCACAATTCTAAAAACATAGCGCGAGGTTTCCGAGTTCAACAATAAATCATAGTAATCTTCTACTTGCTGAGTTTTCATGCGTCTTGAGATTCTTGCATTTCCAGCATTGTATGCAGCTGCAGCCAAGGTCCAACTTCCAAAACGTTTTTTGGATTTTTTTAAATATTCGGCAGCTACTTTGGTGGCTAGTTCAAGATTGTATCGTTCGTCTACGTTTCTATTTACTTCCAATCCATATTCTCTGGCAGATCCGCGTAAAAAGTGCCAAAACCCAGAAGCACCAGCGGGTGAGGAATTGTTTTGCAAGCCACTTTCTGCAACAGCTAAGTATTTAAAGTCATCTGGAATTCCGTATTTCTTTAGCAAAGGCTCAATAATTGGAAAGTACTTATTTGCACGTTTCATCATGAGTAAACCGTTGGATTGCCAATAGGTATTGACCAAAAGTTCTCGGTCCATTCGTTCACGAATGTCGTGTCTTTCTACAGGTACTTTCTCCCCAGCAAAGGTCAGTCCTTTCGGGATTTTAAGTGCCTTGATATTGTAGGTTTCATGTGTGTTTTTGTCTGGACCTGTGTCCGAAACGTACATCGCATTGATAAAGAAAAAAGCAAGTATGGTGGTTGAGTAAACTCCTAAGTTTCGTAGCGTTTTTTGCATAAAATCTCCCCTTTTTAATTCATCCCTAAAGTAAGGAATCCTTCAAAGAAATAACGTTAAAGAATTCTAAAGTTGATAAGTTTTGATAATACTTCGCTAAAGCTTCGTATTATTTGTCTGGTACCTAGTGTTTGATGGCTATTGGCTATTGGCTATTTGATGGAGTAGTGAATTAGTCCATTAAAGAATAGACTTTCGTACGATTTCGGAAATTTGTCTAGGCTTAGTCAGGATCATTTCGTGTTTTCCACCTTCGACTGGAATAAAATTCTGAATGTGTTTGTGAGGGAAAATAGGGTCATCTGTT
>CAZTFN010000214.1:0-7246 GCA_964612905.1 uncultured Flavobacterium sp.
CGGTGGAGACTATCGCCCTCACATTTTAGACATTCAAGGAAACAAAGCGGTTTTAGGTATTCGCGGTGATTGGAAAGTATTTCAAGATTCAGCAATTGTCAAAACACTTGAGAAAACCTTGCATGTTCAGCGTGATTTTTGGCAAGATCACTCACAAAAATATTTCGCGGTCACGATGACTCCGACTCATTTGGAAAATGGAAGTAGTTTTCAGGGTAGCGGATTGACGAATTCTTTCGCTACTACAGCCAGCAATAATGAATACTTAAATTACGAAGGATTGATTTACTTATTCAATCATGAATTGCAACACAATTGGACAGGACACACTATTAAAAATCAAGAAGAAGAGCAACAGTATTGGTTTAGCGAAGGTTTTACAGAATATTATACCATCAAGAACATTGCGAAGAATCAAATAGGCGGATTGGATAAAACCTACTTTATTCAAAAATTGAATGAATTCATCGAAAAGCTTTATATGTCGCCCGTAAGGGAAGCTCCAAATTCTGACATCAACTATAATAATTTTTGGAGAAGTTATGAGTTCTCAAAACTCCCCTACCGACGCGGAGCTATTTTTGCTTTCTATTTGGACGAATTGATTCAAAAAGACTCTCAAGGTGCAAAGAGCTTGGATGATTTAATGCTAGCCATTAAAAAGGACGCAATTGAAAAAGAACAACGACTTTCTCATGAATACTTTGTTGCGAAAGTGAATGAGTTTGTCAGTGAAGATATTCAACCTTTCTTTGACAAGCATATTGTTAATGGCGAGCTGTATGACCTTGCTGCTATCTTTGAAGCTTTTGGGTATGATTTTAACCCTACAACAACCGTATACGACTTAGGCTTTCGAATGACGGAAGATCGAAAAGGAATTGCTGAGATTGACCCAACATCGAATGCTTACAAAGCAGGAATCAGAAAAGGAGATCAAATCGTTCAAAGAAAGTACGCACATGATCCAACTTATGAAGCTGAATTCATCACTTTAAAAAATGGAAAGGAAATTGTGCATCGTTTCTTCCCATCAAAAAATGCACAGATTCCAACCTTAGTGAATAGTGATCAAAACAAAAAAGCACTACCTTTCCCCTCCTAAAAAAGGATGGACGAACTGATTGACATTTTAGATGCCGAAGGCAACCCAACAGGTCAAAGCTGTATGAAATCTATCGCGCATCAGCGTGGTTATTTTCATGCTACCGTTCACATCTGGCTCTACACAAAAGATGAAAAGATACTCCTTCAAAAAAGAGCGGCGACAAAAAAAGTCTTTCCAAATCTTTGGGATATTTCGGTTGCGGGTCATATTGTATCTGGAGAAGAAATTTTAGATGCAGCGATAAGAGAAGTTAGTGAAGAGATTGGAGTTTCTTTGAAAAAAGAAGACTTGACAAAAATTGGCACCAGAAAACATCAAGTTGCTCATGATAACGGAATTCAAGACAATGAGTTTCATCACGTTTTCATCGCTGAATTGAAGGTTCCTGTTGAAAGTTTAAAAGTTCAAGAGGAAGAAGTTGCTGGATTGAAATTATTCGACTTAGACATTTTAAAGCAAACAAAAAACCTTGAAAACGTTTTGCTCTCAAGGTTTCATGATTATTATTGTAATGTCTATGATAAAATCTATTCTGTAGGTTTGACGTAGAATGAATCAGGTAAGGCATCTTTTTTCACCAAAGCAAGTGTAAACTCCATTGGATCTCTTGCTGGCTCTGTAGGCTGGCCGTTTTCATCCTTTTTAAACCAAGCGATCTTCTTAGGCAATCTAAATCCATCTACAACTTCCCATTCACCATATCGAATTAAATTAAATTTGTCGGACGGTTTTTTTGATCGGAATGTAACTGTGTAAGCCAACCATTCCATTTGAAAATTCGTTGGATTATAATATAAAATGTAGTTATCATCTGGTGATGTCCCCACATTTGCCTCATAAGATATTTTGATCCCTGGATATGAAACTCCCTCAAAGGTGATAGGATCTGCTTCACTATACACGATTCCATCATCAGCTAAGACAAAAGGCATTGCATAGAAGTAAAAGAATAAGTTATAGTAGAAAGATGGATTTCCTTTGTAGGAACCCGAATCTTTTTCAGACAACCAAACATTGACACCATCATATCCCATTGAATATTTTGGTGAGTTGACGACGGTCTTTCTCGACCAAAGATCAACCGTATGTGCTTCTTCACCTCTGTTAAAGGATAGTGTTCTCGCAGCTCTCCAATTGTCAATTCCCCCATGCTTTTTGAAGACGCTTGCTAAAGTTTCTGGGAACTTTTCTTTTTTGGTTTCTGAAGTCTTTGAGGCATCCTGTTTGGGATCTGTTTTGCAGGCAACGGCTATAATTATAATAGCCAATAAAGTAGTTAGTTTTTTCATAATATAGAGTTCTCTCCGATAAAGGTCGATGAAATACAAATATACTTACATACTTCAATGGATATCATAAAAAAAACGCCAAGAAGGCGTTTTTGTCTGGGGTTCATCTTTTTACAGATGTAGTTATAACTAAAACCTCGTAGAACTAAATATATTATAATTATACAATAGCATGAGAATGATTGGTTGTTCTGTTGAGATTTAAAATTTCTAATTCATACAAAGTTTCCCTTTAACTTTAAAATAACTGTTATTGCTCACACTATAGAAGCATTAATTTGCTCTGATACAAAGCTATTTCATCCTTTCCGACTTGAGGTATGGATTTTAAATACAAAAAGTAAGGATGAACCATACTTTTTAGTTATAAAGATCCATTGTTAAAGAATCTTCTATATTTGCGGCTTATATGAGAATATTACAAAGACATAATATCATTGAATTTGCTGTCGCAGAAATGATTGCTACAGCAACAATAAGCGTCTTTTACCGAATTAAGATTCAGAATTTATGACCATAAAAGATGGAAAATAGATGAACAAAAGGCGCTCAACGATATTGAGCGCCTTTTTTATTAAATTTTTTTTGAGAATTATTGATGAACATCAACTAAACCAAACATACACGTAATTGAGCCATAAGCAATTGACAGCCAAAACATTGCAGTACAGCTTCCAAATCTGTTAAAAAACGGACAGGACAACCCTATTCCAAAATTAAATTAAAACTCTGATTATCAGTTATTTAATTATTATTTTTTCTTGTGCAATTCAAAAATACTCTTCATCTTTGCACCAGAATTATGTTCGGATCGTCTGAACAAAATAAATTCAATTAAATAGTAAATAATGGAAACAATTTTAAATAGAAAAGCAAATCCTGATGGAATGATGAATTCCAAAGAGATTGTAAGAAGCGTTCCAAGGTGCTATTTTTTAGATTGTGAAAATGAGTGAAAATACTCTTAAATATATCTAAAAATGGCATCCGATAACGGTGCCATTTTTTTTGATGCTAATTTTTGAAAACGCCAACAATAGCGTGGGAAAAATTGCTCTGAGCGCATCAAAAAAACGTTAAAAAAGTGATAAAAAAAGTTGGATAATTGGTACAAATTTTGTATATTTAAAGTATGAAAAATAAGCTATGAGAAACCTTTTAAACTACAATCCCATGTAACATTTAACTAACTGGAAAGCGGCAATCGCTCATTGAGACTTGCTGTTTACACACACATCATTGATTTCGGTCTATATTCATTGTAATATAGCCGTTACAAAACCAGCGTTATTAAAAAAAATTGCGAACGCTTCCATTGTGCACAATCGAGAATTTCTAGGCCATTTTGTCTCCTAAAGGCCAAAGGAGTTATGCATTGGCTTATGGGCTCTAACCAAGTCTTTTTCCAATAGAAATTCGGTAAGTCCGTCTGCAGCGGACATTGTTGAAATGAATCTAAGTATGATCCATTGACGGTAACAGGTGTGCCCAAAAATGACCCATCTAACCATTTGTTTCAAAGTACGCGCCGTGTTCAACGGCAAAGAAAACTATTGTCAAATTTTGTCTGTCTTCACGATTTTAAAAATTGCTAACGACGTGATTGATGGACGTTTAAAAACTATGTTATGAAAACTTTAAAAATTGTAATGTTAATGATTTTATTATCTCTATTCATGACTTCATGTACAGATTTAATCAACTCTGATGATCAAGTCATCTTAGATTCTATTGAAAAAGTAGATTCAACTACCAAAGCCACCGATGGTGGTGGAGAAGGTAACACCGGTAGTGGTGGAAAAGGAAATGGATAAAAAATTCATATTCTAAATATCGCCCTTAGCTTAATGCTAAGGGCTTTTTTATTAGATTTGCTCAAAGTCATTTCTCTTGAAAAACCAATCTTTTATTTTAACTGTCCTTTTACTCGTGATATTATATTCTTGTCAAACTAAGACTGATAGTGCTAAGGAGAATGAGATCAGTAAGGACAATATAAAATCATTGATAGATCAATCGTATGATAAATCCATAAATAAAGTTCAAAAATTAGAAATCTTAGCAAAAGCTCATGAACAAATTTTATCCAAAGAAATAGATAGCGTTAAACCAATGAACTTAAGTTCAATCGCCTACAGATACTATGAATTAGGCGAGACCGCCAAATTTCTTGATATAAATAAACAAACACTTATACAAGCTAATAAAAAGAAGGACTCCTTTGTAATCGGTGATGCGCATTGGAGCTATGCAAATTATTACAACGATCTTGAGTCTTATCAAAAATCTTATTATCACTATAATCAAGCATTGCTTCAATTTAATTCGCTAGGAAAAGAATATCAGGCTGCAAGAATGCTATATGCAATGGCGTTTATCAAAGGACGGTATAAAGACTATTCAGGGAGCGAAGTATTAATTTATCAGGCGATAAAAAAATTTGAAAAACTCGAAAATCATGAATTTCTTTTTGAATCATTTAATCATTTAGGTCTTTTACAATTAGATATTGAAGAATACAAAAAGGCTCTAGATTTCTTTGAAAAAGCTAAATCTTTTATACGAAAGTTGCCTAACAAGAATAAATTTTACTCTACAGTCAACAATAATATCGGCTTGGTTCATTTGAACCGGAAAGAATATTCGATGGCCCAAACATATTTTGAACTTTGTATAAGTAAAGCTCAAAAGAATAGTAATAAATATGCCAGATATTTAGATCATTTAGCATATACAAAGCTTTTAAAATTTGATACTATTAATGTTGAAAATGATTTAATTCTTGCCTTAAAAATAAGGGATAGCTTGAATAATAAAGCAGGAGTACTTAAGAGTAAAAGTCGACTCTCAGAATATTATAAATTAAAAAAAGATACAATTAGAGCGCTTAAATATGCGCAAGAGGCAAATGACTTAGCTAAAAAAATAAAAAACGGCAGTAATTACCTTGAAACCCTCCAACAGCTTGCGGACCTTCAACCTCAAAAAGCCAACGAATATTTGAAACTCTACGCTCGGTTTAGCGACAGCCTCACCAATGCGGAAAGAAAAACCCTCAACAAATTCACTCGTATCGAGTTTGAAACAGATGAGATTATAGAAAAGAATGAGATCTTAACTCAGCAACGTGTCTGGATCTTTAGCGCCAGTATTGCGTTGATTTTAATTCTCTCACTTCTATACTTCCTTCGAGTGCAACGTGTGAAGAATGAAAAGTTATTCTTAGAAACCGAACAACAAAAAGCGAATGAGCAGGTATATCTTTTGACGTTAAAGCAACAGGCGACCTTAGAAGAGGAAAAAGCGCGAGAGCGAAACAGAATTTCCCAGGAACTACATGACGGAATTCTAGGCCGACTGTTTGGAACCCGTGTAGGACTTGGTTTCTTGGATCTGAATGCCGATGAAAAAACTCAGGAACAACACGAAGCATTTTTAGACGAACTTCAGGATATTGAAAAAGAGATACGCGAGGTATCTCACAAACTGAACGATAATTTCGCAGATCCAGATGTAAACTTTACTTCTATCGTTACGCAACTGTTAGAATCCAAGAGTCAGATTGGAGACTTCCAATTTCATTTGAATATTGATGAGAATATTTCATGGAAATCAACGGACGAGATTATCAAAGTAAATGTCTATCGCATCATCCAAGAAACACTTCAAAATACAATCAAGCACGCTCAAGCAAAAAATGTTATCTTAGACTTTTCATCCAATGAACAAGAACTGACCGTATTGATTGAAGATGATGGTGTTGGATTCAATATGAAGAGATCAAGAAAAGGAATCGGATTGAAAAACATGAAATCGAGAGTTGAAAAGTTAAATGGAACACTCGACATCACCTCTGCTATGAACAAAGGAACTCAAATTCATATTAAAATCCCCGTTGTATGACTTTAGAGCAGAGAAGCTACCATGCATTAATCATTGATGATCACCCATTAATTTCAGAGGCTTATAAAAGCGCCTTTCTATTTTATCAAAAACGAGCTGAAAACGTGAGTTTTGAGATTTCCGTCTGTCATGATTGCGACAGTGCTATTGATAAGATTCATGAGATTGTCAATAACAAAATGCCTTTAGACATTGTGTTTCTTGATATCAGCCTCCCTCCTTCCAAGGATCGAAAAATTCTTTCAGGTGAAGACTTAGGACTCAAATTGAATGAACTTCTACCAGAAGCCAAAGTGATTGTTTCTACAACGTTTAATGATAATTATCGAATTCATAGCATCTTTAAAAACATCAATCCTGATGGTTTTTTGATTAAGAATGATATCACACCCAAAGAATTGGTTTTAGCCATTGAAGAGGTTCTTACGGATCCACCATACTACAGTAAAACGGTGATGAAGCTATTGCGTAAACAAGTATCAAGTGATCTTCTATTGGACCATATCGATCGGAAAATTTTGTATGAGCTCTCAGTTGGAACTCGAATGAAGGATTTGCCTGGTGTAGTTCCTTTATCCATTCCAGGGATCGAAAAGCGGAAGCGTCATCTGAAACAAATCTTCGAAATAAAAAGTCAGGACGATAAGGAATTAATTCTTCTGGCAAGAGAAAAGGGTTTCATATAAAAAAGAGCTCCTAAGAGCTCTTTTCCGAAAACAAACAACGAAATCTCTAGGATTTCAGTAAAATTATCATGTTTTAAACAACCGCGTAAACTTCTTTGTTCACCTGTTGTGTTTTTACTTTTTCTTCAAATTGATTGGATGTATTTTTAGCTCCACTTGCTTTTAGTGCGTTCTCTCCAGCAAAAAAAGTTTTGTGATCATCACCTAAATCGGATCCTGCCATTCTTTGATGCTTTACACAAGAAACTCCTTTTCTGATC
>CAZTFN010000215.1:0-7238 GCA_964612905.1 uncultured Flavobacterium sp.
GGCTGCTCCCACGTGGATCGCTTCCATCATTTCTTCTTTGGTAATTCCTCGTTGTAAGCCGTCTTTTGTATAGGCATCAATGCAATACGGACACTGCTCTGTATGCGCTACTGCCAAGGCAATTAAGGACTTCTCACGAGCAGTTAATGCTCCTTCTTCAAATACTTTTCCATAATAGTCGAAGAACTTGTTTCCAAGTTCTTCACTCCATTCTGTAATCTTGCCAAATTTACGCAAATCGGCAGGATCGTAATATGTTTTAGACATACTTTCTAATTTGTGTCACTTCGAGTGATTTTTGAAAAAAATAGTATCGAGAAGTAGTGGAGTTCTCGATACAAAATTCATAAATGAATTTCACTCGAACAGACAGTGTGTTACTTACCGTTCAAACTCCAGTCGTAAGTTAGGTATTTTATTTTAGCTTTCTTGTTCACAGGTGTCTCAGCGTACTTGTTGATATAGTCAATTACCGACCCATCTGCTGTGAAATCGCCTTTAAACCAATTGAATATCTCTGAAATTTCTACCTTCTTTTTGGTCAACTTATTTCTTGTAGGATCGTTGATGAATTCTTTCATTAACTTTTCTAAAGAACTATCGATATTTTCTTCTGTAAACGCCATGTTTCCTAACTTCGGACAAGAGCCAGAAGCACAGTTAACTCCCACATGAATTCTTGGGTCTTTGAACTTCTTTCTTAGAATTTCATGTTCTACATGATCTAGTGTGTAAGTTTTACCACCCACTTTCACAAATGGGGTTTTCCACGCCGTTTTTCCTTTGTTGCTGATGTTGGTAATGCTCTTCAACGGATAATTATCCAAAATGATTTTCAACGTGTAAGCATTGTATACATTGATCCAAAAGGCTTTTTCTTTGTTTGCGGACCAATCTTTCGCTGGACTGGTTTTCTGTAGGTATGACAAATACGTATCTAGAGTTCCTTCATTTTGTTTCAAGGATTTATAATCTACATATCCTTTATCATCTACGTGATTTTGTAATAAGGTATTCAATTCAGAAGATTGAGAATACACTTTCGTTAAAGTGATGATTAATACAAGTGTGATAAATTTTCGCATCGTTTTTAAGTTGCTTTGAGCGTTTAGACGAAACGATTTTTGATTGATTACAACAATCAGTGATTTTAAGATTCTTTTACCATTTTCTCGTGAATCTCTTCGCCAGGTTCTAAGCCAAAATATCTCCTGAATCCATAGACAATTGCATATAAAATTGGTGTATCCAAAGCAGCAATGAGAATCTTAAAGATAACACCACTAATAAGAAGTCCTAAGAAATTGACCCAAGGAATGATTCCAAAAGAACATAAGAGCAGCAATACGGTTAGGGTGTCCACAATTTGAGATGAAAAGGTAGAGAAGTTGTTTCGTAACCATAGGTGTCGCCCGTTGGTGAGTCTTTTCCAAAAATGGTAAATACGAATGTCAATGAATTGAGCAAACAGGTAAGCCATCATAGAGGCTAAAACAGCTAAGGGAGCTGCTCCAAAAACTTCAATAAAGGTCGAGTCATTCACTGGAGACCAAGGTGTGGCAGGGACTTCTTTGGAAACATAAATAATCGCTAAGGAAAAGAACGAAGCAAAAATACCCGCAATCACTACCTGATTGGCTTTTCTCTTTCCATAGATTTCAGAGAGAATATCTGTAATTAAAAAGGTAATGGGATAGGGAAGTAATCCTACAGAAACTTCAAATAATTTTGATCCTGCGATCTCCATATCAAACGGGTACCAATAAAAGAACTTCTGAAAGATCAAGTTAGAGGTCACCAATGAGGCAATGAACAATGCTGCTAAGATCAAGTAGACAATTTCTGCGTGGGATTTTTTCCGTTCGGTCATAAAGCGAAGTTACTAAAACATAGGAGATGATGAAAGATACTTTTTGCTACCGAATAAAGTTTAAGATGATAATTAAATTGCTATTTTTGCGCCCACAAACAACTGATATTCATACGATGAAACCGAGATATCAAAAATAATTACAGTATACATTAGAATAATTTTTTTGATATATAAGGTTCCATGTGACCATTAAAAAACAATAGAAATTAAGACATGAAAGCATATATTTTTCCAGGACAAGGAGCTCAATTTACCGGAATGGGATTGGATCTTTATGAAGGCTCAGCCGAGGCTCAAGAATTATTTGAAAAGGCAAATAAAATTTTAGGATTTAGCATAACTGACGTGATGTTCGAAGGAACTGCAGAAGAGTTGAAGCAGACTAAAGTAACGCAACCAGCGATCTTCTTGCATTCTGTGATTTTGGCGAAAGTATTAGGCGACGATTTTAAACCAGAAATGGTGGCAGGACATTCTTTAGGTGAATTATCCGCTTTGGTAGCAGCTGGAGTATTGTCCTTTGAAGACGGATTGAAATTGGTTTCTCAACGTGCCATGGCGATGCAAAAGGCTTGTGAGATTCAGCCTTCTACAATGGCAGCAGTATTAGGATTGGATGACGAAGTAGTGGAGCAAGTATGTGAAGAAATTGATGGAGTGGTTGTTGCCGCAAACTACAACTGCCCAGGTCAATTGGTAATCTCGGGTGAAGTTGAGGCGATCAACAAAGCTTGTGAGGCATTGACTGAAAAAGGAGCAAGAAGAGCTTTGGTATTGCCTGTAGGTGGTGCGTTTCACTCTCCAATGATGGAGCCTGCAAGAGAAGAATTGGCAGCGGCCATTGAGGCAACTAACTTTAGCGAACCAAATTGCCCAGTATATCAAAATGTACCAGCGAAAGCGGTAACGTCTGCAACTGAGATCAAAGAAAACTTAATTGCGCAATTAACAGCACCTGTAAAATGGACACAGTCTATTCAGGCAATGATTGCTGATGGAGGAACTGAATTTGTAGAAGTAGGTCCAGGTAAAGTGTTACAAGGGTTGATGCGTAAGATCGATCGCAGCGTAGCGGCTAGTGGAGCAAGCTTTCAGGCGTAAAAACTTTCCAAAAGGGTGAATCATTCCAACGATGTTCACTCAAATAGAGTTGATTTTTAGAACTCAAATATTGATCAAAAATTTGATTGATGGTGTCTTCATAAATGTCGAGTGCATTTGATTCATTGTCAATCAATTTTTGTTTGATAGTATCGGCCGCAATCATAGCGGTGTAAATAGCATTGGTGATTCCGTGTGAAGACAAGGGATCATATGCCATAGCTGCATCACCTGAAGCCAACCAATTCTCTCCAGATATTTTTTGAGGTTTGGAAGAGTTGGAATTTCCTCCAATAATCTTGGGTTCAATATCATTGACCAAGAAATCTTTTAAGTATTTGGTCTTAGATAGAACAGATTTCCAATGCTCATATTTTCCAAGACGTTTGTGAATCTCATTTCCTTTGATGGTGAATATTGAGAACACATTCTCGGTTTCATTCAATGCAGAGACAATTCCCCAACCTTGTTCAAAAGATTCAACATAAACTTCATGAACCAATTTCGGATGTTTGATTTTTGGAATGTGACAGCTAAAAGAAATCAACGAATCAAAGGATTCAGATTCGATATCTAACTTTTTCAACAAGGCTCTTTTACGACCCGTTGCATCAACAAATAGCTTGCCTTGAACTTCGGTTTTTCCATCCAGAAGAATGCTTTCGATGGTTCCGTTTTCTTCAGCAATCGAAACGCTCTTTTTATACGAAATCATCTTCGGCTTGGCATCACGCTCTAAAGCTTGAAGTATTTTTTGTTTGTCGATTTTCAAGCCATTCTTAAAAGGATGATGGTGATAAAAATTGATGTTGGTCACCTGATCACTACCCCAACAGGAATGATAACCAAAGGTTTTTCGATAGGAATTTTCTTCAAACAGTTGAAACAGATCCAACCGTTGAAGTAATGGTAATGCTGATGGCGGTAAGGTTTCACCATAAGCAAATACTTTCCCTTCTCCTGAGCGATCAATGATCACATGTTCAATGTTTTTTCTCGTCAGAAGAAAGGAAAGTGTGAGTCCGGCAATTCCCTTGCCGAGTATAACTACATCAGTTTGTACCATTAAGGTTTGTTACTTTTTCCTTCGAAAGCAACATAGACAGTTTCAGGAATTCCAGGAACCTTAGGTTCTAGTTTTCTTCCCGTTACCACACCAATATTCTTCCATTTGTAAACCATATTGATCAATCCATTCATATAGCCACCTTCAGCATGATATCCAATGAAACCAGTGTCTGTGGTGTGTAACCAAGGCAAACGGTTGGCATAAATGAATAGTTTGGTCTCATCCAAAATATCTGGATTCTTTAATTGTTCGTAGGCATCTTCGTTCAATACGTACACAGGAAGGTTTGCTGCCCACCACGATGGAACAGGATATTGTTTTTCAACAAATACTGCCTGACAACTTCCTGCATCAGATTGCCATGGGATTCCCATCCATTTGGTCAAATCTCCAGGTGTGATCTTCCATAGCCAATTGTATTTTTCATCATCTCCCATCGATTTTTTAATGTCATCTGGAGTCATTAATAATCCATAGTCATTAAAGAAAATATCATCTTGTTCATGTAAGTCTGCTGCGTTCAATCGAACTTCACGCAATCCAAACGCTCCAATGGTCATGTCTCCTTCAACAATATATCGATAAGTCAATGAGTTTTGAGCATAGATTTTATTGTGACGCATTGGCCAAGTCAATTCAACTCCAGGATGGAATCCTCCACCGTATAAAGTTTCCAACACGGCTCTTGTCATTAACAAAGGCTTCTTTCTCTCATCTTCGGAGCATTTCTTGAATTGTTCTTTATAGAAGTGTCCCATTTCATCCATGTCTTTAAACTTAAAGTTTGGAGGCGAGTAGAAATCGCCGTCTTTCCATCTTCTTAATTGTTCGTATAAAATTGGTGGAATGGCAAACCATTGTGCCGGACTTCCAGGATAGTCGATTCCGTCACCTGGATAATATGGAAGTTTTAATTCTTCTTTTCCACTACCACGATTCTTTAAATTGGTATTGTCCTTACTTGGAATGATGGGCTCGTTGTCATAATGATAGATAGGATCTCTAAATTTGTCAAAGATCATTTGGCGAATTCCATCTGCTTTTTTTCTTTCTTCTTCAGTATCTCCTTTGAAGTAAATGTACTTGAAGTTGCCATGGTGGATCAATTCATCGATGATCTCTTTGAAAGAAGGCGCTAAGAAATCACCTAAGTTTACCCATTGCATTCTATACAAACGATACATCATTGGGAATACCAATGCCAATTCCATTTGAAACTCATCATTGGCTGCTCCAGTCACCAAATCAAACATAGTTGAAATAGGCTGAATTTGCGGTGCATAATCTGGTGGTGCCGATGCTACCCAAGCAGAAGATTCTTTATCAGTCAAATCATAGACTTCACCTGAATCGCGATGACAAATTCTTGCCATTACTCGACCGTCACAGATATCGTCATACCAATTTGAGTTGTCGGCAAAGTCCGTATTCAGATCAGAAGGATTCAAAGAAGCTGAGATTCCATCTGCAGGATAGAAAATCAAGGTTCCTGCATCATACTCTATGGATCCTAGATCTACTTGTTTAGAAAATGTGTTTAAGCTTTTTGCTAATTGACTAAAAGAACCTCCTCTTTTGGAAGGAAATTCGCCATGAAATGTTTTTCGCTTGTCAAAGATATTCACCGTAGCTGCATCGGGATGATTGACCAATTCTTTTCTATAATCATATCCATGCTTTGTTCGCAAAGACTGATCCAAAACATTTGGATTTCTTCTTTTTGCACTCACTCCAGGAGCCAATTTTTCTGTGACAAATGTTGGCGATAAGTTTTGATTTTCAGCCAACATGGAAAGGTCTAAGCTGTTGTTAAAATCGTACCAGAAAGGCTTTTTGTTGGCTACTTCAACTCTCCATTCAATATCGTATTCATCTTCATGAATTTGTCGAGTTGGCTTTCCTTCGTCATCACATTCGTAAATGTAAAAGCGTTGCGCTTGTTTTTTTAGTTCACCTCTTTCCGTGAGATAGTCATTGTCTGTTTCATACAGGTTTGCCCAAGGAACTTCAGGGCTAAAAACCACTTGATCCTTTTCTGCAGGACCGTTACCCATCCTTGTAATTCCAATAGACGGATAAATTCTAAATTTTGGTGCGTTTGACATGATATAGTTTATTTAAGGTCATTAAATTTAGACCAAAGCAGATGTCAAAAACACCGTAGTTTTACGGGTTTTTAAAATTGGTTGAATATGTAATTTGGAAATTTTATTGCCTCTGCTGCCACTTCCAAGCAGATTCCAACGCTTCGTCCAGGCTTTTTTCAGTTTTCCAACCGAGTTCTTCGTTGGCATATGAGGTGTTTGCATATGCTGCAGTCACATCACCAGGTCTTCTGTCTACAATTTTATAATTGAGGGTTAAATTGTTTACTTTTTCAAAAGCTTTGACAATTTCCAAAACGGAACTTCCTGCGCCCGATCCTACATTAAAAACTTCGTAGTTGGTTTTGTTTTTTCCATTCATCAGTCGTTCCAAAGCTGCAATATGAGCTTTGGCTAAATCGACTACATGAATATAATCCCTGATGGCGGTTCCATCGGGAGTAGGATAATCATCTCCGAAGACCGATAATTCTTTTCGAATCCCAGCAGCTGTTTGGGTAATAAAAGGCACTAGGTTTTGAGGAATACCCAATGGTAGCTCTCCAATTTCGATACTTTCATGGGCACCAATTGGATTGAAATAACGCAAGGCGATGGCCTTTAATTCATCAGCATTACAACTTTGCTCAATGATCTCTTCTCCGATCTGTTTGGTGTTTCCGTAGGGAGATTCTGCTGGTTTAACAGGAGCTTTTTCAGTGATGGGCAATTCATCTGCCTGCCCGTATACTGTGCAAGAGGAACTGAATATAAAATTAGAAATTTTATGTTTCTTCATTTCCTGAAGAATGTATACCAAAGTACCAATATTGTTCTCGTAATAGAGAAGAGGTTTCTCTACACTTTCACCTACTGCTTTAGAGGCGGCGAAGTGAATGATCCCATCAATTGGGTTGTTTTCAAAGAAGTTTTCGACTTTCTTTTTGTCTCGAAGATCAATGTTAAAATAAGCAGGTTTTGTACCTGTAATGGATGTAATTCCATCTAATACTTCAATTTTAGAATTGGATAAATTGTCAATGATAGTTACATGGTAACCAGCATTCTGTAGTTCCACTACCGTGTGTGATCCGATAAATCCTAGCCCTCC
>CAZTFN010000216.1:0-7236 GCA_964612905.1 uncultured Flavobacterium sp.
ATTGGTGGTAACATCATCACCTTGAAAACCATCTCCACGAGTCACTGCTTTGACAAACTTTCCATTTTCATAGGTTAGGTTAATGGAAGCTCCATCATATTTTAATTCACAGGTATACTCAATTTGATCGGTTCCTAAGATCTTTTGAATTCGCTTTTCCCAATCCAGTAAATCTTCTTTGGAATAGGAATTGTCCAAAGAATACATTCTGTTTTTATGAGTAACCGTTTCGAAGTTCTTGGTAATTCCTCCTCCAACTCTTTTGGTGGGTGAATTCGGATCAGAAAACTCTGGATATTCTTCTTCCAACTTTTCCAATTCTTTGAGTTTCATATCGAACTCAAAATCGGAAATTGTTGCATTGTCTAAGACGTAATAATTATAATTGTGTTGGTGTAATTCTTCACGTAAGGCTTCTATTCTCTCTTTACTCATAGCTTCTCTTAATTCTTTGTTCCAGTAAAAATACTCACTCCTTTTGGAAATGGATTCCCAGATGATCTTCTAAAGGATACTACTTGCCCCACATGCCAGAGAGCATCACCAATAGGTCCATTGAGCTGATTCCAAAACGGAAACTCCGAAGTTCTTTCTCCTCGTTTGAATACAATCGTAAACTTTGATAAATCCTCCGCTTTTCTGAAAATCTGACTTGCTTTTTCAATATTTTTCAGTGTCTTTTTTCTCTTTTCTTCAAAGGTCATATCAGGCTGTGGCTCTCCGTTCGCAACTCCCAACGCAGAATTGACAATTACCTGAGTCAATCCCAATACATGATCCAAGGTTTCTTCTGTAGTTCTGGCACTTTCATTGGGTTTGTAAGATAAATCTTCGAATCTCAATCCTTCTGTGGCCCAATAGTAACGAAACCCTAGTCCATCTAACATTCTACTTACCACCGTTCCTGCTGTATAATTTTCGGCGGCTTCAGGAATTTTTGCATAGGGTAAATCAGAGTTTTGGGCTTGTGAATGGCTCATAAATAAAAGTAGTGTTAGAAGAAGGAGTAATCGTTTCATCAAGTTAAAATTTTGGTCGGTTAAAAATAGAGAAAAGAAAATCCGTAACAAAACTGAAACACTACAATTGAGCTTACAAATGAGTTCGAAATAATCAGCTTGAAAAAGAATCGTTGTTTCAAATTTTTATTTTATATTTGGTCAACCAATCTGGTAAACCAATTTAAATGAAACGAATTTTACTGCTCATTACGCTCAGTTTTATTAGCATCTATAGCTTTTCTCAAGATCAAATTACCGTTGAAAATATTCAAGATTTCGACATCGCGATGAAGAAAGCCATTCCCGGCACCACCATTATCATGAAAAACGGGATATGGAAGGATGTTCATTTGAAAGTTCATGGAATTGGAAAAAAAGATCTTCCCATTACTGTAAAAGCGGAAACACCAGGTGAGGTTATTATTACAGGAGATTCTAGAATGAATATTTGGGGCAAGTACATAGTTGTAGACGGTCTATGGTTTAAAGATGGTGCTCCTACAACCAAATCGGTAATTTCATTCCGAAAAAACTCAAAAGATTTTGCTTACAATTCCAGATTAACTAACTGTACGGTTTCTTATTATAATCCCGTTGACCCAAGTCTTAGTAGTCATTGGGTAGATCTTTGGGGTAAAAATAATCGAGTAGACCACTGCAATTTTACAGGTAAGACCAATCATGGAACCACATTGGTGGTTTGGCTCAAAGGGGATGCTCATATTGAGAACCATCATCAAATTGATTATAATTTCTTCGGATTTCGTCCTGATTTAGGCAAAAACGGAGGAGAAACGATTCGAATAGGAACGAGCAAATACTCGATGAAGTCATCGAAAACTTTGGTTGAGAATAACACCTTTAAAAATTGTGATGGCGAGATTGAAATTATCTCGAACAAGTCGGGAGATAATATTTATCGAAACAATCTTTTTTTAGCCAGTAAGGGGACTTTGACCTTACGTCATGGAAACAACGCACTTGTTGAGAATAATGTTTTTTTAGGTAATAATGTTTCCAAAACTGGCGGAATTCGCATTATCAATGAAGGTCATATCGTCCGTAATAATTTTCTAGTCGGTCTGAAAGGAGATGGTTTTAGAGGCCCAATAGTTGTAATGAACGGCGTTCCTAATTCTCCGTTAAACCGCTATCATCAAGTAAAAAATGTGGATATACAACACAATACTATTATTAATTGTGGACCGATAGAATTTGGTGCTGGTAGTGATAATGAAAGAACACTACCGCCATTAAATACAATTTTTGCTAATAATTTAATTAGTAATAATTCCAATGGTTCTATTCTAAAGGTTCATGATAATGTAAATGGAATTTCTTTTAAGAATAATGTTGCGGATGCTCCTAGTGAGATAGATGAAAGTTATTTTAAAAAGGCAACAATAGAATGGAAGATGGTGAGATCGTTACCTATGCCAACACTCAAAAATCAGGCATTGATCTCAAGTTTTAAAAATGATAAGAGTCCTATTCTTGATATAGCAAGAGTACCAAGAAAGGTTCCCGTTGTTGGAGCCTTTAATTTAAACAATCGGAGATATCCTCCAGCAATGGTTATACAGACTGGACCCAAGTGGAAACCTACAATTATTCCGCCCAAAGTTGTTCTTAAAAAAGTGACGATTGATGTGGAGCCAGGCACCGAAACATTGCGTAAAGCCATTAGTAAAGCTAGTTCAGGGACCACCTTACGTTTGGCTGACGGCATCTATTATGTGGATAAAACCCAGAAAGTAAATGGAGACATCCGAATTATTGGAACTGGTAAAACGATAATCAAAGCTCATAACAACTTACCGAAACCGTTAAATTATTTCTTTAGGGTTCGTCCAAATAGCAAACTAACTTTGGAAGGTTTAATTGTTGATGGTGATAATGACACCAGAGTTAAATATGCCGTGGTTTCCCCAGACAAAAACAATACGGAGCCTTATAGTTTGTTTATCAATAATTCAACATTCAAAAACTTCAAAAACAAAAAAGGCGGAAGTATTTTTAAAGCCTATGTAGGAACCATGGCAGATAGTATTGTGATTACAAACTCAACATTTGAAGATAGTTATCGAGGATTGAACTTGTCCTTCGAAAAAATGTTTGGAAAATACAGCGCCGAGTATATTAAAGTGCATAATAGTATCTTTCGAAATATCGAGCAATATGCTGTGAATTATTTCAAGGCCGATCCAACATTGACTTTACCTGGAGGAAAACTGGAGGTTAGTAATTCTGTTTTTAGCAAAGTGGGTAACACAGAAAAAGGAATTGTTCTGAAAACAAATGGAATTCCCAATGTGCATATCAAAAATTCGGTTTTTATGGGTAGTTATAACTTAAAGCATCCTCTTAGACTATCAGGAGCAGGTAATGTCATAGAAAACTGTCTTTTGAACGGAAGTGGCTCCATAAAAACTTCGAAGAATGCTACTCAAAAAGACATCGTGGATAAGAACCCTAAATGGGAAGACAAGAAAAATTTTGTTCCAGGGAAAAAGTCCTATTTGCTTGAAGAAAACAATAAGAAAGATACGATTGGTTTAATTCACAATTAACTTCTTACTCCCCACTTTCTTTCTGTTTTTTCTGAGGATTATAGAGTATATGCCTTTGGGTAATCTTGAGATATTAATAACTTTTTTATCTGATTGATGTACCATGACTCTTTGACCAAGAGAATTTACTATCTCCAATGAATCGTACATGTTTTCTTGTTCAGAGCTAATGTTGATCGTATCATTGGATGGGTTTGGATAAACTTTGATACCAATGGCATTTAGGTTAAGGTCATCCGAGGTTAGCGTGGTGGTTTCTTCAACGCTGAAATCTGTAAAGAGAACTTCTTCATCTCTCAGGTCTTGAGCATTATTTAAACTCCTGTAAATACCCCATTTCGGGCGTACAAAATCGGCTCCAGGTCTCCAATTGATAATATTGTCGTTTTCGTATTCGAATAAGATACTGTTATCGCTTACTCTTAATATTTCTATGCGATAATAACCAGCAGTTCCATAACGAATTGTTTCTTTCGCTTCAAGCCACACACCTTTAAAGGGTAATAAATCAGATTGTTTTAAGGTTACTTGGCTATTGGTTTCTGCATATCTTAATTCTAATCTATCTGGACTTCCTTTTCTCAAAGTTATGGTATACATGGGCATGCTAGCCAGTGATCCACCAACTGATTTCAATTGATGTACATGGGTAAAATTTGGAGATACTTGTAAGCCTGCGTCCAGCTTAAATTTCCATTTGTAGATGACAATTTCATCTTCGATTCCCAATAAATTATCTGGTGATTGGTCGTAAGATTTGATTTCGTTTCGTTGTCGATCTGAATTGATACAACGATCGTCATCAGGTGTTACATGGATATGAAATCGAAAGACAAATGCGTTCAAATCTGCATCGAAAACCTCATCTATGTGTCGACCAAAAGAGGAGTGACCGCAATCAGGAACCTCAATCGGGTTGTATCCTGGCGCCAATACTGCCGTGATCTCTTCATAGGTGTTTTCTGGTCCATTAGCTTTTAACTCAACTTGAGCTTGAAGACTCAAACTTATCAGTAAACATACTACCCGTAACATCCTTCTCATCTTCATTCACTTATTTCTTAATCGTACATCGATGTATAATTCTGATTGATCAATTTCACGATCTCTTCGAAGCTCGATACTGCCAATCTTTGAATAATATCTTGATCAAATATTTCCTTCTTCTCATATGGAACCACCACGACATTACTGAGCATATCGAGTTCAAAATCAGACTTAGTGAATTGATGATTGGATAGGATCAAAACACCATCTACGGTTCCATCGTTCATCAATGCAATGTTCTCTTTCTCTGTTTCAAAATCATCAAAAGATTGGGCAATAATTATTTTGTAATTCACCCGAGATGCTTTCTTCTGAATCTTACATAAAAAAGTATTGAAATAGGTAGATGTTACCTTTGGTACAATGACCGCAATAATATTCGTTCTCTTGTTACGCAGGGCTCTTGCCGCATTGTTAGGAACGTAATTATTAGAACGTGCAATTTTTCGAATCTTCTCCTTGGTAGATTCTTTAATCTCGTATCGATCATTTAATGCCTTGGACACCGTGGATATAGAATATCCCGAAATCGTAGAAATCTCCTTTATGGTGATCGATGAAGGCATGTTTAGCTTTTCAGATTTTGAATGATATCAAGGGAGTTTTTGACCAATGATTGAATCTTAGCATAATCATATTCGCCAGCCTCATTCTTTACAATCAATTTTGACCCCATTCCTACGCAAGTGACACCTGCTTCAAACCAAGAAGACAAACTCTCTTCCGTTGGGGCAACACCACCCGTAGGCATGATCTTTGTCCATGGACAAGGAGCTTTGGCCGCTTTGACAAATTTTGGCCCGTAGATTCCTCCTGGAAAGAGTTTTACGATCTCACATCCAAGTTCTTCGGCTCTTGCAATTTCAGTTAAAGAACCACAACCAGGAGACCATAGAACTTTTCGTCGATTGCAAACGATTGCAATGTCCTCTCTTAATACGGGAGTGACCACAAAGTTTGCTCCTAACTGCATATACAAAGAAGCCGCTCCAGCATCAGTAATGGATCCTATACCCATAATCATTCCCGGAAGTTCTTTCAAAGCGTACTTATTGAGTTCTCCAAAAATCTCATGAGCGAAATCGCCTCTATTGGTGAACTCTAATAATCGCGCTCCACCATCGTAACATGCCTTGAGCACTTTTTTACTAATTTCGATATCATTGTTATAAAACAAAGGCACGAGCCCCGTTTCACTCATAACATTTGCTACTTCTATTCTAGAAAATTGAGCCATAGATATTAATTTAACGAGCTACTCTTCCAGAGGCATCTCCTCCCATTAATTTTTCCACTTCTGCTACTGTTACCAAGTTTGCATCTCCTTTGATGGTATGCTTCAAACAAGAAGCAGCAACAGCAAAGTCTAAAGCGTTCTGATCGTCTTCTGGATATTTTAACAGTCCGTAAATCAATCCACCCATAAATGAATCTCCACCGCCTACTCTATCTACAATGTCTGTGATTTGATATTGGACTGTTTCGTACATCTTTTCTCCATCGTATAAAACTCCAGCCCAAGTATTGTGAGAAGCAGAGATAGAACCTCTCAAGGTTGTGATTACTTTTTTGGCTTTTGGAAACTTCTTCATCATTTGTTTACATACTGATAAAAAAGCCTCTGCTTTCACGTCGTGCCCATGTTTATGAACATCCAATCCTTCTGGGTGAATTCCGAAATGCATATGAGCATCTTCTTCGTTTCCTAAAATGATATCGCAATAAGAAGTCAATTCTGTCATGACCTTTTCTCTATGGGCATCGTCGCAGTACTTCCATAATTTGGCGCGATAATTTAGGTCGGTAGAAATGGTAATTCCTAGCTCACTAGCAACCTTTAGAGCTTCTAAGCAAGAGTCAGCAGCACCCTGTGAAATTGCAGGCGTAATTCCTGTCCAATGAAACCAAGCGACATCTTTGAAAACTGCTTTCCAATCGACCATTCCTGGCTCAATTTCAGAAATTGCAGAATGCGCTCGATCATAGACTACTTTACTTCCCCTACTCACGGCTCCCGTTTCTAGAAAATAAATTCCCAATCGGTCGCCTCCATAGACGATTTTATCTACGCCAACGCCTCTTTTACGCATTTCCATCATGGCACACTGTCCAATATCATTCTTTGGCAAACGTGTCACGAAATCAACGGGAACTCCATAGTTCGCTAAAGATACAGCTACATTGGATTCACCTCCTCCATACACAACATCAAAGCTGGATGCTTGAGAAAAACGTAAATATCCTGATGGCGCTAAACGCAACATGATTTCTCCAAAAGTGACTACTTTTTTCATTTCTAATTCTTATTGTAAGTTTTTATTCTAATCTAGATTCCTAAGGCTTGTCCGCCTCCTATTTGTATTGTTTCTGCAGTAATAAAAGATGCATCTGCACTGGCCAAGAAAGAAACGACTGCGGCAACTTCTTCTGGCTGACCTAATCTTCCCAACATAATGTTGTTCTTCCAAGAGGCAAACACTTCTGGTTTGGTTGATTTGATCTGCGCATGAAATGGAGTATCAATGGTTCCTGGTGATACAGCGTTCACTCGGATTCCATATTCTGCAAGATCTTTTGCCAATGCTCTCGTGATGGCATGAACACCTGCTTTGGACGTT